>JADJUS010000004.1:0-322499 GCA_016716905.1 Acidobacteriota bacterium
GACCGGCTCGACGAGCAGGGCATCCTGGCGAACACCCTGGTCGTGATCACGTCCGACCACGGGGAAGAATTTGGTGAGCACGGGGTCTACGAACACGGCTACTCGCTGTATCGGCCCAGCGTGCACGTGCCGCTGATCGTGATTCCGCCTCGAGCGGCGAGGGGCGCCGCGCCGGCCGCGGTCTCGACACCAGTCAGCCTGCGCGATCTCGCCGCCACTGTTGTGGATCTGGCGGGACTTGCCGAGGGTGCACCGTTCCCCGGCGCATCACTCGCGGGCCTCTGGCGCGACCCCGGCGCGACGATGCCCAGCCTGTACCGACATCCGTCTCCGTCACCGGGGCAGCCCGACTGGTTCCCGTCGAGCAAAGGCGACATGAGGGCTCTGGTCCATGAGGGCATGCGCTACATCCGCAACGGTGACGGAAGCGAGGAACTGTACGACTTTGCCGCCGATCCCTGGGAACGCACGAATCTGGCGGCCCTTCCGGAGCGTCAGCAGGCCCGGCCGGCGCCAGGGCGGCGCTCGATCGCCTGATGGCCAGGCTGAAATAGGCCCGTCTGTTAGAATCGCCGCGTTGCCCGCAGGGCTGTCATCGTGGAACTTTCCATTGTTGTCCCCCGTTTACCGCAGCGCCGAGTGTTTGCCGGAGCTTGCGCGGCGGGGTGCGCAGGCGCTGGACGGGCATATCGGCACGTATGAGTTGATTCTCGTCAACGACGCCAGCCCCGATGCGAGCTGGCGCGCGATCGCCGCCCTCGTCAACACCTACCCATTCGTCGTCGGGCTCAACCTGCGCAGAACGTGGGACAGGACAACGCGATCATGGCCGGCCTGCACCACGCCAAAGGCGACGGTTGTCATCGTGGACGACGACCTGCAGCATGACCCGGCGGATGTGCCGGCGCTGGCCCGTGCGCTGGGCTCCGAGTTCGACGTGGTGTATGCGACGTTTGAGCACAAACAGCAGGCGCTGTGGAAGAACATGGGGAGTTGGCTCAACGAGCAACTACAGCCTCGTGCGATCGATTGCGGTGTGGCTCAAACTGGCGACGGGCTTCTCGGTGATTCCTCTGCGGGTCACCACGCTCATCGGCGGCGTCATCTCGTTGTTCTCTTTCCTGATGGCGTTGTTCTTTGTCATCCAGGCACTGGTGCTCTCGCGGTCGCCGGAAGGGTATCCGTCGTTGATCGTCACGTTGTTCTTCCTTGGCGGCCTCCAGTTGATGGGACTGGGCGCCGTGGGCGAAACTCGTCGGCAGGATCTTCCTCACCCAGAACAAGCTGCCGCAATTCACGGTGAAGGATGTCGCGCGTCACGCGGAGCGCGACGGTGGGTAAGAGCGAAGGCCCAAGCCCTGCACTGGTGCTTGGCGTCTGCGCGCTGGTGCTGGCGCCAACGATAGCGTATCGGTTGGGCGTGGACCAGGGCGTGTTTACGGTACATGGGGCCCGGCTGCTGCGCGGGGTGGCCCTACATCCATTCCTGGGAAGCCGATTTTCCCGGCCTGATGTTTCTGCAGGCGGCCGAGATTTTTGTGTTCGGCAAGTCGATCTGGATGTTCCGGCTCTTTGATGTCCTGTTCCAGCTCGTCACGGCCTGGTTCGTGTTCCGCATTGCCGACCGCCTCAGTGGCCGCGTCGGGGCGATGGTGGCCGCCATTCTCTACTGCCTGATCTACCAGGACTACGGGCCCTGGAACACGGCGCAGCGCGAAGGCTTCGGACTGCCGTTTGTGCTCGCGGGATTCTGGATGTATCTGACGGCCGACCGGCGATCGCCGTGGGTGACGGCGGCCATCATCGGCTTGGGGATGGGGTTTGCCATCACGATCAAGCCGACCATTCTCGCCCTGGCGCTGTTTTACCTGCCGCTCGCCACCGAACTTCGCACCCGCCGGGCTGTGGCCGTGGCGCTGGTGGCAGGCGCGTGCCTGGCTGCGCCGTCAGTGGCGTTCGTCGTCCTCTACTGGACTCTCGGCGGCCTGACGCAGATGTACGAATCGCTTGTCAGTTACCAGCCGATCTACACCGCGCGCCTCAGGGGCACGGAGCCGCTGTTGACTTACTGGTTGCAGAAACTTGGGAACCTCGGCAGGAACGCCGTGGTCCTGCCCATCGTGTATGCACCGTTTCTTTTCCAGGGCACGTTCCGCCGCGAACGACTGATGGTCTGGCTCGGATTCGTGGGTTCGGTCTACAGCGTGTTTGTGCAGGGCACGTTTGCCGGATATCACTACCTTCCGGGCATGGCCCTTGGGGCCATTCTGGTGGGCGATCTCTTTTCAACCGTGAGCCGTTGGGCACTGAAGCGCTTCCACACGCTCGTGCCCGTGGACGCCGTCCTGGCCCAGCGCATCATGGCCACGCTGATGCTGGTGGTGGCAGCGGTGTTCTACATGCGTGAGGCACCTCTCAAGGATCTCGTCACCGGGCATTTCCTGAATCCACCTCGAGCCAACGAGTTCAGGAGCAACACGGTCTTTGACTACACCGAGTCGTACGACCTTGCCGCATACCTGCGCGCGCGGACGCAGCCCAATGAGCCGGTGCAAGTGTGGGGGTATGAGTCTCTGGTCTACTACCTGGCCGATCGATCGGCGGCGAGCCGCTTCCAGATGACCCATCCGCTTGTCATGCGCGTGCCAGGCGAGGCGCTGACGCCGATGCAACTTCGCTGGCGCGAGGAATTCGTCGGCGACATCGAGCGGCGCCAACCGCTGTATGTGGCGGTGGTCCAGCACGACAATTGGTGGTGGTCACCGGAAGAGCAAACCTCCCAAGAGTTGCTGGACGACTTCCCGGAGTGGAAACACGTCATCGAGCGCGACTATGCGCTCGAAACGACGATCGGGCGTTTCCTTGTGTATCGCCGGATCACGCATACGCCATCGCGGTCCGGCAGCTGACCTGCAGATGACGACCACCGCCGGCACCAGGAATCAGACAGGCTACATCCCCGAGCTTGATGGCTTGCGGGCGATCGCCATCCTGCTCGTGATCGTCTTTCACTGCAGGACCATTGCGAGTGCCGCCACGGATGGCCAGCAATTCTTCATGCGCCTGGCCGAGGCGGGCTGGGTCGGCGTGGATCTCTTCTTCGTGCTGTCGGGATTCCTGATCACTGGAATCCTGATCGATACGGCCGGGCGCCCGGGGTACTTCCGCTCGTTCTACATCAGGCGCGTCCTGCGCATCTTCCCTCTGTACTACGCCGCTCTGGCTGGCTTCGCCATCGGCTTTCACGTCTTCGGCATCGAACGCCTGGCGCCGGTCTCGACCACGGCGGAAGTGGCTCATTGGGTCTATCTGCAGAACTGGCTGCCCCTGTTTGGCGTGGACTGGACGCGTCCGCTCGCGCATTTCTGGTCGCTCGGCGTTGAAGAGCAGTTCTATCTCTGCTGGCCCGCCCTCGTGCTGCTGTTCGCCAAGCGCGGCCGTGTGGCCCAATTGTGCATCGGGACCATCGCGTTCGCCGTGGTGATGCGAGTGGTGTTCTGGTGGGCCGGGGTCAGCGAGGCCGGCAACTTCGCCACGGTGACGCGCATCGACACGCTCGCGATCGGCGGATACCTCGCCTGCCTTCAGCGCGGCACCGGATGGGCGCGCCTGCAGGGGCCGCGGTTGACGATGGTGCTTGCCGTCAGTGCCGCGATGACGCTCGGCGTAGCCCTGTGGGGCGGAAGCTTCTTTCGCCCGACCAATCCACACATCTTCCTGTTCGGCTATCTTCCGCTGGCGATCCTGTTTGGCGCGACGGTGGCCTTCGCCCTCGTGGCCGGCGAGAACTCGCTCTGGCGCCGGCTGCTACGATGGCGGCCCCTGACCGAGATCGGCAAGATCAGCTACGGCATCTACGTGATTCATTGGCCGCTGGTCCTGGCCTTGCAGCCGATCTAGCCCGAGCCGGTGGGGGGATTCTGGGTCCGTCAGGCGATGTTCCTGCTCGTGATTCTGGCCGGGTCGTTCACACTCGCGGCGCTAAGTTTTGCGCTCTTTGAACGCCCCTTCCTGAACCTGAAGGATCGGCTGGCCGCCAGGCCGGGGCCGCCACCACATCAGCACCCCGGTCACGCCCTGAACCAGAAAGCCCAGTGATACCAGCGCGTACAGGACCTTTACGGGCATCGCGTACTTTCTCGCGGTGTGAAGATCGACGAACATCGCCCGCTCCGGCCCCGGCGTGAACATCGTCATCCCCACACCGGTGACGGCCACCAACAACATCAGCACCAGGCCCAACGCGCCAGCGGAGTGGTGAAGGTCGATCGCGGCGCGCCGCCACCCGGCCGACAGCCGCACGGCAAACGATTTCCGCTTCCACCACAGCCACACACCGCCCAGTTGCAGCACGATCGCCGCAGCAGTGGCCGTCAGCACAATCATGTTCCCGACCGAACCGAGCGCCAGTGTCTCGTGAAGCCGGCTGGCCGCGCGTCGCAGCAGATCCGGACCAGGCACGGCGAGCACAGCACCAGTCGCTCCGGCAATCGCCAGGATGATCGACGTCGAGAGTCCAATCCAGCGGTGGGTGATGAGGACGAACCGGCGCGAAGTCATGGGTCGGCCAGGTCGGGATAAAAGCGGCCCGCGGGATACGCGCCGCCCTTGAGGCCATCGCGGCAGTAGTCGAGGATCTGCTGCCGGATGGCGGGCGTGACATCCGCATCGCGTGTTTCCTTGCCGCTACGCAGGAACTGCCCGCCGGCGACCGAGAACATTGTGGGCGGTGCCATCTCGAACACCTCTTCGTGCTCCTTCATGTAGGCAAAGCTGCACCGCTGTGCCACAAGGCTCCGCTCGTTGGCCGACAACTCGACGCCGAGAAACGTCGCGACCCGATCGATCACGCCAGCCAGATCACGCTTCATCTCCTCGAAATGGAGGAACAGCACGTTGCCGTGCTGCTGCGACCATCGCCACCACCCGTCCACGTGCCGGGGCCACGGCAGCCAATACATTCGATCGCTCGTGAACCACGCCGCCTGAGCGTCGACGGGCGGCATCAGCGGACCCAGCATTGACTGATTGAAGTCCACGATGCTGGCGAAGCAGGCCACCGGATGCCTGGCGACGTAGATGTATTTGGCGTCGCCACCATAGGGACAGTGACTGGCCGGCAGATGGGTCTTGATGATCCGCGTCGGCCGTGTGCCAACGAGCGGCGCAGCGTCCATCGAGACGCTGTTGACCGCTTCAATCCACGGGCTCATGGCATACAGATGGGTTGGGCCGGGTTCCGAGAACTCACCCCGGCCCTTGGTGACAATCTGAAAGACAATCTGCTGCATCCACGTGGTGCCGCAGCGCATCTGGGTGGCCACAAACACATCCTCGGCCCTGGGGCGATACTGCCGGGCGCGGGCGAACACTGCCGGCGTGCTGACTCTGGGTGGGCCGCTCACGCCCTCATAGTCGAAGACCGGCATCGACTGGCCTGAACGGGTTAGCGCGACCAGAGCGCGGAGGATCGGCTTTGCGGGAAGTGACAACAACCGGATTTGCCGCTTCAGCGCCCGGCGGGCGGCGAGTGGCCGTCCGTAATAGGCCATTCCGGCGGTGTGACGCTGCTCCCAGCGGAAATACCAGAGCAGGTAGCTGACGGCGGCGACACCGAGCAGCGCCGCTGCAACGGCTGCGCCGATCCAGTTCATTGGGCAGGTTTATCGGAGCGACCGGTCACCATCAGCCAGATTTTCCTGGCCAACCCGACCACACGGTTCCAGAACATCATGACAACGCCCACGATGGCCGCAATCGCGGACGTGAGAGGCAGGAACGCCTCGGGCCCGATGTAGAGCAGCACCCACGCCACGAGCGCGGGCTGGACGTCCAGAGGGAGGGGCACCATCAACATACGTCGTCTAGGCAGAGTATCACCGTGCCGCCCGCTTGGCGGCTCTGGCGTTTCTGATCAGGTCCAGAAAGCTCTCAACAACCGCGTTCTCGGACCAGTGCTTTCTGGCGGCTTCGAACGCGCCCGTGGCGAACGAGTCGCGCAACTCCGGGATCGCCGTGCAGGCGTGCGATGGCCGCCACGAGCTCGTCGGTATCCGAAAACAGCAGCCCGCCCTTGGCACGCTCGATGATCTCGGGAAACGGCCCGATGCGTCGGGCGATGACGGGCGTGTGGTAGTGGAACGCCTCAATCAACACAATGCCGAACGTCTCATAACCCGACGACGGCACAATGGCCGCGATGGCGTGTTCGTAGTACCGCCGGAGGTCGTGGTTGGCGATGCGGCCGAGGAACTTCACATTGGGGAGATCGGCCGCGCGCGCGCGCAGTTCCGGCATCTCGTTGCCGTCGCCGATGATCAGCCAGTCGGCATCCGGAAAGCGCCGGAACGCCGGGATCACCGAATCGAGTCCCTTGATGCGCGCCAGGCGGCCCACCGACAGGAAATAGGGCCGCTGCTGCGGTCGTTCAGACATGCGCGGCGCGGGTTGCTCCGGAAAAGGCGCCGGCAGGAAATACGGCAACACTTCCATCGGCTGGGCCAGCCCGAATTCACGGTGTTTGTTGCGGCTGAATTCGCTGCGCGCGATGAACAGGTCGACGTCGGCCAGCCGGCGTTTGAGTGCGCCCGTGTGGCGCCAGAGTTGCGGCGGCCGCCGGTAGCTCATCACACAGCGTGTGCACGCCCGGACGTCACAGGGCTCGCGGTTGAAGCGCCACAGGACGTGTGTGGGGCAGACGAGCCAGTGTTCGTGGGCCACATACACGCGCAGCGCGGGCCCGCCGAGTTTCAGGATGCCGGGGCCCCCCACCAGCGACACGTTGCCGTAGACGATGACGTCGGGCGCGCGTTCCCGGAGCAATGTGTCAATCGCGCGGCCGTGCATGACGGGGTAGCCGAGCTGGTGGGTCAGGAACGGCGACACCACACCCAGGCGGCTGCGCAATCCGACCACCTCGACGCCGTCCTGAATCACCGGCTGGTCGGGCAGTGTTGTGCCCGCCAGCCACTCATAGGCATCCACGTCGTGCACGACCGTGACGTGATGGCCGCGATCCACAAGCGCCAGCGCCGTCCGCTGCACGTCGATGCCATCGCCGCCGAAATTGAACGGCGGATAAAACGTCGTCAAGAAACAGAAGCGGAGGTGAGCCATCAGAACGCCGCCTCTGCCACGCGGACGGCGTTCGCCATCAGGGTGAAGGTGAGGTTCTTGGCGGGCAAGAATGGAAACGTCGCCCCGTCCACGACAAAGACGTTCTCCAAGTCGCGGCTCTGGCACTGGGGCGTGGTCGTGAAGGGCGCGGCCGTGGGGCTCATGGGCAACGTGCCCGCATAGTGCACGCTCGCACCCATCGGCCTGACGTGCGCCATGCCGGGTGGGACGACGCAGTTGAGGCTGAACAGCACGCGCTTGATGCGACTCAGGGCCTGTTTGATCCGGGCGGGTTCATCGGCGCCGGGAGTGTAGTGCAGGTTCAGGCGCGGCAGGTCGTCGCCGGTCAGCTCAACGTAGCTCTCGTCACGCCGGGTATCCCTGAAGTTGACGTTCACCAGGCCAAGCGCCGCGTGAATGGCGCGGAAGAGGTAGGTGGAGGCCGACAGATCGAGCGGCAGCCGCTGAATCAGCGGATGCACGAGTGCCGTCTTGAGGGTGGTGATCTGTCCGTGCACGTAGTCGCGCGGTGTATCGGCCTCAAGGCCGACGCCGAGCAGGTGGTATTGATACGACTCTGGTGAAAACTGCCGCCCCAGCATTCCCAGGTTCACGAAAGGCACGAGCACCTGTCGATTGTCCATCAACCCGCGAAGACGGACGCGCTCGCCGGTTTTTCGCAGGATCGACATCAGGAAGATGCGGGTCGAGAGCAGCGCGCCGGCGGCCAGGGCGACCCGGTCCACGGCAAACTCCTGTTCCACTCCGGTCTCGAGGGACTTTGCCACAACCGCGCGCGCGCGTTGGCCGGGGCCGAGGTCCAGATGGCTGACCTCCACGCCAGGCACGTACTCGAAGCCCGGGAAGGTCTGGCATTCGAGAAGCGTCTGAGAGGGCGTGTAGAGCGCACCACGCGGGCACCCCCAGAGGCACCGGCCAAGATAGTCGCAGGCCTGCCGGACGCCCAGCGCCCGGCTGAGCGTGGCGACGCGCGTACGTCCCATGTAGGCGCCGCCGCGGTTGAGGCGGCCGCGCATACGCCCGTACGACTCCATCAGCACCTGGGAATGCCGATCGAGCTGGAGCGGGGGCAACAGGTGATCGTGCATCGGCAAAAAACGCGCGAGGTCGTCCTGTTCGCCCGTAATGCCAATGCGCCGTGCCACCTCGTCATAGTGCGGTGCCAGATCGCTGTAGGGAAACGGAAAGTCCTGGATCTCGGCAGCGGTCAGAGGATAACACCCGCCCGTCCACGCTTCGGCCAATCCGCCGCGGGCGAACGAAAAGAGCGGCGCGAAGCCAGTGCCCGTGTGACTGAAGCCGGCCGGCGGGTCAAACACATAGTCTTTGCTGGGTGGAATGCCGTAATACTCGTCATCCACTCCAGGCAAAAGCGCAGCTTCCTGCGCCGGACCTAAAAAATACGCCGCCGGATCTGCAAGCCGGTGCTTGAGTTGGTCGAGGCTCGCGTCGGGCAACACCGCGGCGCGTCCCTGCCGACCCACGTCCAGCATCCGCACCGTGCCGCCTTTGCGCAATACGGTCAGGGCGAAATGAATGCCGCTCGCCCCCGACCCCACCACCGTCACCGTGGGAGTCATGGCGCGCCTTTTCCCATCAGGGCCATGACGAGGCGCGTTGGGGTGAAGATCAGGGTTCCCACCAGCAGACTCACGAGTGCCGCAGCGGTGCGCGCGCCGAGCCGGATGAAGAGCATCGGCATGGAACCGCCAACGGCCTGATCGATCGCCTGGCTGAAGGGGGGACGAGTTTCGAGAATGGCCAGCAGGAGCACCAACCGCTTCCGCAGCGCGCCGGCCCGAAGGAAGAGGCTGGCGTAGGCATCCGCAATCTTCGCGCACACAGGGTGGATTCGCGCGAACGAGAGCAACGCCTCGTCGAAACGGCCGCGAGCAGAGAGGACGGGCATGCCGGCCAGTGCGGCACGGTACGTCGCCGTGACGTAGTCGTCCGGATCGCGGCCCAGCAGATGTTGCGTGAAGACCCGGCATTCCGCGCCAGTAGCGTCGCCGGCGGCACGGTTGGCATCTGACACGCCCGGCACCATCTCCGCGATGCCGATCAGGCTGGGACCCAGCCGTGCGTGAAGTGGGTGGCCGGCGGCCACGCCGTCGAATCGAAAAGATGAGAGTTGCCCGGCGCTGATCGGCAGGAGCTTGCCAAGCCCGATCGCCTCAGCCATCCGCAACGGGATTCGCAGCGCCGCCAGGGGCACGTGGGCCACGCGCCCGGGCCCTCCGGTGCGCGCGATGCGAATGTGTTGAAGCAGCGCCTCCATCGTCAGCGTCTCAGGACCGCCAATCTCGACAGTGGCATTCGTGAACAGATCCTGCCGGATCGTTTCCGTGATGCATCGGGCGACGTCGCTGACATGGATCGGCTGCACCCTGACTCGTCCGGCGCCGGGCATGACGATGAACGGGAGGAGCGCGAGTTTCTCGAGGCTGCCCAGCACGGGCGCACCCGGGCCCAGAATGACCGTCGGTCGAAGGATGGCAAAGCGCAGCCCCGAGCGCGACACGGCCTCCTCGGCGAGGCACTTGGCGAGGGCGTAGTGGTAGCCGGTTTTGTCGGGAAAGGTCGTGGCGATGGAACTGACGAAGAGCACCTTGGGGACACCGGCCTTGCGGCAGGCCTCAAGCAGTACGCTAGTGCCGTGCGCGTTGACGCGCAGGTGGTCTTCGGCCGACGCGCGGCCGGTGGCCGCAGCGAGGTGGACGACCACCTCGCACGAACGAAGCGCGTCCGCGTAGGTCGTCGGATCGAGCAGGTCGCCATGAATGACCGTGGTGTTGGCCCCAGCCGTCTGCGGCATGTCTCGGCGTGCGAGCGCAATCACGGGACGGCCCAACGGCTGAAGCGCGGCCAGCAGCGTCCTGCCGACGAATCCGCTTCCGCCGGTGACGAATATCGTGTCCCGCATGGTCACGCGCCCGGAGCGTCGGGCCCGGAGGTCAGGTCCTCCTCCACGATATACATCGGGCGCGGCTTGACCTCGTTGAACACCCGGCCGAGGTACTCGCCGAGAATGCCCAGGCAAATCAGCTGCACGCTGCCCATGAACAGCATCGCCACCATGATCGTGGCCCAGCCATCCACCGTGTAGCCCATCAGTTTCTGCACAAACACGCTCAGGAGGTAGAGCACCGCGAGTATCGCCGACGCGTAGCCGGTCCAGGTCGCGAGTTTCAGCGGCATGGTGGAAAACGATGTGATGCCGTCGAACGCGAACTTCAGCATCTTCCGGAACGGGTATTTGGTTTCGCCGGCAAAGCGGCGGTCGCGTTTATGCGTGATGCTGGTCTGCGGGAATCCCACCCAGCTGACGAGGCCGCGCACGAACCGGTCCTTCTCGCGCAATTGTTTGAGCTGTTCAACCACACGCCGGCTCATCAGCCTGAAGTCGCCCACGTTGGCGGGAATGTGGATGTTGGTCAGCCGGCCCAGCAGCCGGTAGAACATGGTGGCCGTGGCCAGTTTGATCGGGGTTTCGCCCGCTCGATCGGATCGCACGCCATAGACGACGTCGAAGCCCTCGCGCCACTTCGCGATCATGTCAGCCACGACTTCAGGCGGGTCCTGGAGATCGGCGTCGATGATGACGGCGCAATCGCCTTTGGCGTAATCGATGCCGGCACTGATCGCGATCTGATGTCCGAAGTTCCTCGAGAGTTTCAGCACCCGGATCCGCGCATTCCGTTTCGCGAACTGCGCGAGCCGCTGATACGACCCGTCCACACTGCCGTCATCAATGAACACGATCTCGTAGGCCATGCCCTCGAGCGCGCCAAGCGCCTGGGTCGCCCGTTCATAAAACGCATCGATCGCTTCGATTTCGTTGAAGACCGGAACGACCAGCGATACCAGTGGTTCGCGTGCCGGTTGACTACTGGGCGCCATGCGTGATCTCCAATCGGCTGCCGTACCGCCAGATGCCCGCGGCCACGGCCAGAGTCAGGACCAGCAACATCGTCGGCGGCCACCATGTGCCCAGCCACGCGCTGTCAGGCCTGGATGTCAGGGTCAGGACGCGATACCAGGGTAGCTGCGGTCCCTCGGAAAAGAGCAGTTGCCATGATTTCATCACCGGTTCGCGATAGACGGCGATGACCCACGCATGCATCACGGCGACAGCGGTGATGGCGGCCTTGAGGCGCCAGCCGATCCGGATCCAGTGGTCCGCAAGCGCGAGCATCAACAGCGGCACCAGCGGCAGCAGATAGCGGAACCCGCTGTTGAACTGCAGCCGCGAGTACTGATTGGCTGACGCGAACAGCAGCAGCGCGACCCAGGAAGCCCACACAAACCACCGCTCACGTGCCGGCAGCACCAGCGCCCCCGGCGCGTAGCGCCAGACGGGCACCACCGAGAGCAGCAGAATCGGTCCCCAGGAATACATGCCGAAGGATGGATCGAACAGGCTCTTGAAGAACAGGTCTGGGGCCGGCAGGGTGAAGCCGCGCATGCCGACGGCGACGTATTCGTTCTGGTTCGGCATCCAGTGCTGTCCCGGCCAGAAAGGGTGGCCGTACATCGCCCACTGGCTGAACAGCAGGAACGCGATCGGGGGCAGGCTTCCCACGACCATCACCAGCGATTCCCGGAACGACTGCCACCACGACGCCGACGAGAGCCTGGGAATGAACAGGTAGGCCCACAGCAACGGCATGATGATGACGCCGATGTAGTCGGTGGCCAGGGTCACGCCGGCGAAGAAGCCGGCCAGCGCCCGGCGGCGTTGCGAGACCGGTCCCCCCGCGGGACCCCACAGCAGGACAAACGACGCGAACATCGCGTACATGACGAACATGTTGTGTCCGAGCACCGTGGCCCGGTAGAACAACGGCGTGCCGAACCCGAGCAGGAATGTGAGCCATGTGGCCTGCGAGGGATCAATCCCGCGCCGCCTGAGCACGCGGTAGAAGAACACGAGAAACAGCGCCGTCAGCGGCGCCATGAACAAGGCGGTTGTGATGAACGTGGCCGCGCCGAATCTCAGGTCGAGTCCGCGTGCCTTGACGAGGCGGAAGAAGTTCACGCTATTGCGCCGCGTGGTCCGGTATTCAACATCCGGCACGCCCTGCTCGGCCAACCGTGCCTTGCTGTAGTTCTCGATGGCGTCGAGGGCGGGATCGAGCAGGAACAGCGGGACTGCCGCAAGCGCCGAGACAAGCACCTGATTGCCAATGACCGAGTGCCCGTCACGATGCACAAAGATATCGGGGTGAAATCCCTGATACTCGTCCACGCGAAACGTGCCGTGCTCGGCGATGCTGAACGCCGGGTAGTGCTCTCTCACAACATTGGTCGCAAAGTGCACGGAGTACACGAGCCAGGCAATCAGGAAGATGCGCCAGGGCCGCGACGCAAGGAATGCCGGAGAGGCCACGGCGCCTATGATAACCGCGAGCCTCTTGTTCCCCAACGGCCGGCCCACTACACTTTGCAGCGAAGTCGAAGATGAAGGACGTGACCACCGAAGACGGCATCGCGCTCTGGTCCACACGCGCGAGCACCGAGAATGAGCCCGTGCCGTGGGGGTGGCTCGCGCTGTTGACCGCGCTGGCGGTGCTCCTGCGGGCGATCGGGCTGAACGGCGGCCTGTGGTACGACGAGATCCTCACGATGATCGAGGGCGTGCGCGATCCGCTCTACCAGATCGTCACCGTCTTCCCGGGCAACAACCAGCACACACTGTTCTCGGTACTCGCGCACATCTCCATGGAGGCGTTTGGCGAATACCCATGGAGCCTGCGGCTGCCGGCCCTCGTCTTTGGCGCCGCGACCGTGCCGGTGCTCTACCTGTTTGCACGGCAGTTTGTCACCCGCCGCGAAGCCCTGCTCGGGTGCCTCCTGCTGACGACCGCGTATCACCATGTCTGGTTCTCGCAGAACGCGCGCGGCTATTCCGCGCTGGCGTTCCTGACGCTGCTGAGCAGTTGGCTCCTGCTGCGTGTCCTGCGACACGGCAGGACGTCCGATGCCGTGTGGTACGGCATCGCCGCCGCCCTCGGCGTGTACGCGCACCTCACCATGGTGTTCCTCGTGGTGAGCCACGCGATGCTGTGTGCCGCGGCGGCAGGCATGGCCGGCCGCGATGCCCCCGTGTGGCGCAGATGGCGCGTGGTCACGACGGCAATCGTGCTGGCCGGAGCCTTCACGCTGCTGTTGTACTCGCCGGTCATGCTGGACGTGAAACAGTTCTTTGTGGATCGCCCCGCCCAGGGCGTCGCGGCCACACCCACATGGGCTGCCCGGGAGTTGATTCGGGGGCTGCAGATTGGGCTTGGCGCCGGTCTGGGTGCGCTCGCGGCCGCCGTGTTGTTCGCCGCCGGATTCTGGAGCTACCTCAGGCAAAGCCTGTTCGTGGTCGGACTGTTCGTGCTGCCAGGCGTGGTCACCGTCGGCGCGGCCGTCGCGCTAGGACGGCCCCTCTACCCACGGTTCGTGTTCTTTCTGATCGGCTTCGGCCTGTTGATTGCCGTGCGTGGTGCGCTGGAGATTGGACAGTGGTTCGGTCGCGGCCGGGCGCAGGCCGCGGGAGCCGGTCTGGTGGTGGCGATGGCCGCCGTGTCCGTGGTGGCGCTGATTCCCAATTACAGGCTCCCAAAACAGGACTTTGAGGCCGCGCTGCGTTTTGTCGAAGCGCAACGCACAGGCGACGACGTGATTATCACTGTGGGACAGACCACCAGGGTCTACCGGGAGTTCTACCTTCGCACGTGGGAGTCGGCTCCGTCCCTCGAGCAGTTCCAGAGCATCCGCGCAATGGGGCAGCGCGTGTGGGTGGTTCACACGCTCGATCGATACATTGAGGGCCGCACCCCCGACCTCATGCGCATGCTGCGCGCCGAGTGCGTGGTGCAGCAGGTCTTCCGCGGAACCGTGGGTGACGGCGACGTCACTGTGTGTGTGGCCCCGCCTGTCGGCTCGTGAAAACCGTTCAATGACCACCGCGCTCCTCGAACGAACGCTATTCCGGTGGCTTCCCGCAGGCGTCCTGCTCGTGGCGTTTGTGGGGCTCTGCGTGATGACCGGGACGGCCTGGCCCTGGAACCAGGTGGTGCACGAAGACGGCGTGCGCACCCTGCTCGGCACGGTCTTCTACGTCGAACATGGGACACGGGAGTTGTTGCCAGACGCTCTGCTGGCGCTCGCGGTGGCAGGCTCCGTCGCGTACTACTTTCCGCTCGGCCGCGCCGGGGTCCGAGACACCTTGACCCGCTCCCGTCGCCGCCTGGCCTGGGTGGTGGCCGTCACGTTCGCCGTGATCGTCGGCGGCACGCTCTGGACCGAAGGCGGTCATGTGCTCATCGACAACCTCTCACAGTCACACACCCGCGCCGGAGCGCCGCTCGTGTGGGGCGCGCATTGGCGTTACCACCTGATTGAACGATTCGCACAGATGATGCTCGCGTTCAGCGCGAGCGGCGTGTTCTGGATCCTCCACGGCAAACCGGGCGCCGATTCGGTCCGCGGGCGCTTCCGGCTCTTCGGCGCCGCGCTTCTCCTGTTTGTGGCCATTACGGTTGTCTTCCGCCTTACGAACGAGCCGTTTCGCGACCCGGCGTATCTTGGCCACCAGCTTCGCGAACTGTTCACGCATTCGCTGGTCACGCTGCCGCTCGCGCTGGGCACGTGCCTGGCACTTGCTCGCAAATTCTCGGCTGGGAACCCAGACGCGTCAGGGGATCGCCTCTGGCCCATCGTGGTGACCGGCGCGTTAGCCGTCTTGAGCGGAGCCTTCTTGCTGGTGGCGTCTGTGATGGCCGACGCGCAGTCTCACGGCCAAGCCGAAGGACTGGCAAGCCTGCTCTTCCCCCACTTCGCGGAGCATGCGCTCGGATACGTCCTCGTGCCGTCGCTGGCTGGCTTGATCTACCTTGCGCCCCGCAGCCGAGTCTGAAGACCCGGTATGTCCGCCGGACCTGAAGGTCCGGCCTCCGAAGATAGACGCCACTCCTCGGAGGCCGGGTCTTTAGACCCGGCTACACCGAGGTCGAATCCGCTCTAATCCTCGACGACGTGGTCTTCAAACGACTTGCGGGCGCGCGCCCAGGCGGTGCCGTCGAATGAACCGTCGGCGCCCAGGCAATCCACGAGCGCGTAGGCCATCGCCATGGTGTGATGCGTGTTGTCGTGCGCGAAGAGTCCCTGCCGGCCAAACGTGATCAACCCGTCAATATCGCCGATCCAGTGGTCCAGCACATCCAAGGCCTCGCGGTATCCCTTCGTGTAGAGCGGATACGCGTGCGGCAGACGCCTGGTCTGGACGTGGCGCACCGGAGGCAACGGGCCAAGGCCGGCTCGCACAAGGTCGTTTGCCACGAGTGTGCCCAGCGCCTCATCCGTCATCGACCACTCCCCATCGTCTTGCGAGCAGGGCAACTCGGCGCAGAGCACGGTGCGCCCGGGCGCGGATGTGAGGGAGTAGTTTTTGGGTTCGGAAAGACGGCTGATCCGGATCGCGGTTTCCGGAAAGTAGTGCGCGTCAAATTCTGTGAATTGTTCGGCGTCGAGGGTCAGGTACACCAGGACCATCGAACGTTGCTGCAGGCGTTGCGTGGCGGCCTGCGACACGGCAGGACCGTCCGACCGCACGAGTCGCGCCAGCAGGGTCACGGGGATCGTTGAGAGGACGTAGTCCGCAGGAATGACACGGGTCTCGCCGGCGATCGTGACTTCGACGCCACGCACGCGGCCACCTTCGGCGATGACGCTTGTCACCGTCGTGTTGAGGTGCACCGTGGCGCCGGCCGTAGCCGCGGCGTGGTGCAGGGCGTCGCTGATTTGGCCGTAGCCCTTGCGCGGATAGAAGAATCGGCCGGCGCCTGGGGGTTTGGGCATTCCCGGCAGAGCGCGCATCACGCGCTTCACCATCTTGCCTAGTGACCCGCTGCCGACGCGGCGCTTGGCCTGTTCCGGATCCAACGCCGTGGGCGTGAGTCCCCATATCTTCTGCGCGTACGGGAAATAAAAGTCGCGGCAGATGGTGCGGCCGAGTCCCCGCTCGAGAATGGACGCGAAACTCGGCTCACCCGATGCCCGCGTGAACGGTTTGCGGATCGCGTCAGCCAGCACGCCTGCGATGAACGCGGGGTGGACGTGTTGGATGAGGTCAAACGGCTTCAGAGGAAAATGCACCCATCGGCCGCGTAGCCGAATGCGCCCATGTCTGGGCCGGTCGAGTAAATCACTGCCGAGCAGGGCGCGGATGTCGGCCATCACCGCCGGTGGGCAGACCGGGTGCAGCCGGTGGCTGCCGAAGTCCACGGGAATGCCTTCGATCACGAAGCTCCCGGCGTTGCCGCCCACCTGGCTTCCGCGCTCAAGCACCGTGACGTCGGTCCAGCCGCGCTGCGACAACTTGTAAGCGCCCGCCAGACCGGCGGGGCCGCCCCCGAGTACGACGAACTTCATTTGGGTGCCACCGTGGTGGGCGTGGAGCGGGGCAGCATCTGCGTCACGATCAGTCCGGCCACACCGGTGACAATGAGCACCGCCTGCCAGAGGATGCCGGACGCGAGGACGGCTTCGCGCGGCGCGCCATACGGCGCAAGCAACGAGACGAGCGCAGCCTCGCGCACGCCGATGCCTCCCAGGCTGATGGGCAGCACGGCGATGAGCTTGGAAAGGGGCCAGGCCACAAACCAGGCAGGCACTTCGGTGGTGACGCCGACCTGCCGGGCCAGCCAGACATTGGTCATCACAAACGCCGACTGTACCACGAGGGAAATGACCACCGCCCCGAGCAGTGCCGGCCGGCGGGTGATGAGAGCCGTCCATGCTTCGCTGATCTGTGCGGCCAGATTGGAGAATCGCCCTGACCGCAGCAGCACAATCCCGGCGATGACCGCGATGACGACCCCGGCCGCGATCCACAGGCTCGCGTCCTCAATGATGCGCGCGATGCCGGGCGGCACACCGGCAAACGGCAGGGCCACAATCACGAGCATCAGCACAGTGCCGGTATCAATCAGGCGGTCGGCAATGCTGGCGAACGTCACGCGTTTCACCCCGACCAGCGGCGCGAGGTAGGCCGCACGCACGAGGTCTCCCCCCGCCAACCCCGGCAGGCTGAGGTTCGCGACGAGTCCGGCGTATTGCGCCCGCACGCAGGCGGCATTCAGCCCTTCTGCCGGTCCCAGCAACAGGCGCAGCTTGATCGCATTGAGGTAGTGGCCCGCGAAAAACACCACCACGCTGGCCGACCAGGTCCAGATGCTGGTGCGGCGCAGGGCGTCGAGCACGGTGTCGAGCGGAATGATGCGGAGAAGAATGGCGACGACGGCCGCGGACACGGCGGCGCGAATGACCCAGCGAGCCATCAGGGACTTTCAGTCCTTCGGGCGCCACGGCGCCTGCATCTGGAGGCGCGAGATCATGTCGGCCAGCAGGCCGACCGACCAGATGGTGATGGCCGACAGAAACGCCATCACGGCAGTTTCCGAAAGATTCCAGCGGTAGATGTCCTCGATGAGCTTGGCGATACCGATCAGGAACACCACGCCGCCCACCGGCAGGAACACTTTGAGCGGGTTGAAGAGCACGATCGCCCGGACCACCAGCAGGATGAAGCTCACAAAATGTGACGGACGGATCTTCGACTGGCCCGCCCGCTTCGCGTATTCCACGGGCTCGAAGAGCACGTTGTGCCCGTTCGCCAGCATGGCGAGTGTGATCGTGCTGGTGAAGGAGAATCCGGCCGGGCACAGGTGCATGTAGCGCAGCAGGGTCTCGCGCTTCATGACGCGCTGCCCCGAATTGAGGTCCGGGATGCGGACGCCGACCAGGTAGCCCGCAAGCCGATTGAGCAGCCACTTGCCCGGACGCCGGATCCACGCGACGCCGGCCGACATCAGACGTCGCTCTCCCACCACCATGTCCGCGCCGGCGAGCCTGGCGTACAGGCGCGGCATGGCGTCGGGCTCATACGAGGCATCCGCGTCCATGATCATGATGGCGGGCGCCTCTGTGGCAAACACGCCGGTCTTGAGGGCGGCGCCATAGCCTCGATTCCAGGTATGCGTGATGACCCGCACACCGGCCGCGGCAGCGCGTGCCCCTGTGCCGTCAGTTGAACCGTCATCGACCACGATGATCTCGGTGGACACAGGGAGACCGGAGAGGACCTCGCGGACGTGCGCCAGCGTGCCGTCAATGCCGGCGGCTTCGTTGAACGCCGGCAAAATGACCGCCAGCTCTGGCACGGGCTTCGTGATGTCCATTCAGGGTTACCTTCCGCCGCCGAAAACGGCCAGTGTAGCCTACACCGTCACGACGGATCACAGGGAGGCCGGGAGGCCCGGAGGCACAGCTTCTTGTCACGACGGATCACAGGAGGTTCGGAGGCACGGAGCGCGCCCCTCGACGGATACGACGGATGACAGGAGGAGCGGAGACACGGAGGAAGCTTCTCGTCACGACGGATCACAAGAGGTTGGGAGGCACGGAGGCATGCCCTCACGACAGACACGACGGATCACAGGAGGTTCGGAGGCACGGAGCGCGCCCCTCACGACGGATACGACGGATGACAGGAGGAGCGGAGACACGGAGGAAGCTTCTCGTCACGACGGATCACAGGAGGTTGGGAGGCACGGAGGCGTGCCCCTCACGACGGACACGACGGATCACAGGAGGTTGGGAGGCACGGAGGCGTGCCCTCACGACAGACACGACGGATCACAGGAGGTTGGGAGGCACGGAGGCGTGCCCTCACGACAGACACGACGGATCACAGGAGGTTCGGAGGCACGGAGGCGTGCCTCCGAGTCACGACGGATCACGCAGGAGGTTGGGAGGCACGGAGGCGTGCCCTCACGACAGACACGACGGATCACAGGAGGTTGGGAGGCACGGAGGCGTGCCCTCACGACAGACACGACGGATCACAGGAGGTTGGGAGGCACGGAGGCGTGCTCCTCACGACGGATAACAGGAGGAGTGAAGGCCCGGAGTGGAATCGTCCGGAGGGCATGGGCTTCAGGCCGTGCCGCGCGTCCCAGACTGAAGCCCGGGACCTCCGACCCTCTGCCTTTCCGCGTCTCTGTGTGATCCGGCCTCACTAACAAAGGGCTCTGTGTCTCCTGTGCCTCTGTGTAGTCCGTCGTGCGCCAACCGCAAGGCCTCTGCGTCTCCGCGCCTCTGTGTGATCCGACTTCACTGGGCCCGAGGGCTCCGAGTCTCTGTGTCTCCGTGTGATCCGTCGTGGTCGGCCGCAAGGCCTCTGCGTCTCCGCGCCTCCGTGTGATCCGACGTCACTGAGCCCGAGGGCTCCGTGTCTCTGTGTCTCCGTGTGATCCGACGTCACTGAGCTCGAGGGCTCCGTGTCTCCGTGTGATCCGTCGTGGCGGGCTACTGGCCGAAGGCGTAGAGGCGTCCGTCTCCGTCCCCGATGATGACGCGCCCGTCGGCGACAGCGGGAGAGGCCGTGAAGGGCGCGGCCGCATCGAACTCCCAGAGCTTTTTCCCGGAGGCAAGGTCCAGGACGTACAGCTTGCCGTCGCTCGAGCCTACGATGACCCGGGTGCCTGCGATCGCCGGCGAGGATTCCACTCGCGCACGGGTGGTGAACGACCAGCGCTGCTTCCCCGTCCCCATGTCGAGGGCGCGCACGTTCTTGTCACGGCCGCCCAGCACCATGGTGCCGCCATTGCCGCTGACGCTGAGGGCGGCTGACGAATAAAACGGGAACTGGCGGTCGGGATCGAGGAACCGCCACTTCACCCGTTTCGCCGCGATGTCCACCGCGACCACCTCGTTCGCGAAGGTGCCGTAGTACGCCACGCCTGCGGCGATGGCTGGCGAAGCGGCCGTGTAGGCTTGCGTGGCCAGGGACAGCACCTTGGTGCCATCACTGATACGGACGCCATGGAACACCTCGTCGCAACCGCCGAAGTACGCCACGCCGTTCCAGAGGGCCGGCGTGGAATGCACGTAGTTGTCGGTGCCCGCTTTCCAGAGGAACGCACCTGTCGCGGCGTTCAGACCATACAGATGGCCGTCGTACGATCCAATCAGCACCGTGTTGCCGGTCACCACCGGTGATGATTTGATCTCGGCCCCGGTCTTGTACGTCCAGCGCGCCTTGCCTGTGGCTGCGTCAACCGCGTGAAACACGCCCGCAAGATCCCCGATGTACACCACGCCGTTGGCGACCGCCGGTGAAGACTCGCCGATACCCAGGTCGTCAGACGTCGCCCGGTACGACCACTTCAGCTTCCCGCTGCCAGCATCAATCGCGACCAACGCGCCCCCGGACGTGCCTACATAGGCCACGCCATCAACGACGGCGGCGGAAGATTCAATGGCCGAGCCGGCCTCATACGTCCACTGCAGGCGCAAGGTAGGCGGCAGCGGGGACGCCGCCACGCCGGTCAGCGTGGGCGTATTCCTGAACTGAGACCAATTGGCGGGCTTAGGCGCGGCCGCTTGAAATGGGCCAATGAGCCAATTGGGCAGTGAGCCAGTGGGCAATGAGGCAATGCCGGTAATGGGCCCAACGACGGCAATCAGGGCAAGAGCGAGCATGGTGGCGACGAGCATCGCCCCCTGGTCGCCACGCCGCGGAATCGAGCTGCGCGTCATTGCCCCATTGCCTCACTGGCCAATTGGCTAATTGCGTTTCGCGCCCTGCTGAATCGCGAACAAGTTATTGCGTGTCATCACGAACATCGCGCCGTTGGAGGTGACGACCGTGGAGTAGACGGAACTGCCCATGTTCACTTCGTTGAGCACTTTCTTCTCGCGGCCGTGCTGGAAGACGGTGATGTCGCCGTCTTCGTCACCCAGGTAGACCTTGCCGTCCACGATCATCGGTGAGCTCCACATCGCGGCGAACATGTCGTGTTTCCAGATCTGCTTGCCGGTCTTGAGATCGATGCAGTGGAAGAATCCACTGAAGTCGGGGTAGTAGAGCAGCCCGTCCTTGATCGCCGGCGTCGAAATCGTCCGGCGAATATCGGTGTAGTGCCAGAGGCGGCCCGAGTCCGTGATGTCACCGCGCTTGGTGCCATCGATGGCGTACAGGTGCCCCACGCCTTCACCGTGCTCGGGGTCCTGGCCATTCGCGACGTACACCACGTTTTCGTAGATCACCGGCGTGGCGATGATTTCGTTGCGCGTCTTCGGCCAGACGGAGTCTTTCGGGTTGGAGTCGAACTCCCACAATTTTTTGCCCGACAGGGCTTCGTAGCCGCGGATCCAGCCATCGCCCTGCCCGTGCACCACCTGCACGACGCCGCCGATGGTGCCCACCGTGGGCGTGGACCACTGGCCGTGCAGGACCTTGTCGCCCGGCGATGCGTCCTCCCACACCAGTTTTCCAGTCGTGCGATCGAGCGCGATGATGGCCGGCGCGTTCGGCGACGGGATGTTCACATGGCTTTCGTCCTGGCCGTTGCCGGTCGAGACATACAGCAGGTTCTGATAGAAATTCGGCGACGAGTTGGCAAGGTTGTGCGGGAAGGCGCCGACCTCTTCCATCATGTCGTACTGCCAGACCACGTCCGGGTCGTGTTTGCCGGTGAGTGTCTCGGTCTTGAACTCGCCGTCGTTTTCGTTGTCGTGGAAGCCCTGAATGTCGGCGGCAACGACCACGCCGCGGTTGGACACGAAATACGCGATCTCGCCGATCACGAGCGGCGACGACGCGATGCCCTGGAAGGGCCAGTCGTTTGCGCGCCCCGACGTCAGCTTTTCGTAGGTGGCCTGCCACAGGAACTCGCCCGTTGATTCGCGGAAGGCCATCAGCACGCCTCGGTCGCCGGCTTGTTTGGGGTCGCGTGTGGCTTCGTTGTTCGTGCCCACAAGCACCACGCCGCCCGCCACCACGGGGTTGCCGTAACTCTGGGAGCCGAGCGCGGCCACCCACTTGATGTTCTCTCCCGTCTTCACGTCCCAGGTCGAAGGCATCCCGGTGGCGTCCGACACCATGTTGCGGTCGGGTGACCCGCCCCACATGTGCCACTCGGTCACACCTTTGCCGGCCCCAGACGACGCAGTGGTGGCCACCAACGCACACAACACGACGAGCGAAAGTTTCTTCATCACGTGATTCCTACTGATTCCTGTAGACCTTGAAGTTGTCGAAAAACACGTCGGAGATGCCGTCGCCGTACAGGCCGGGCGCACCGGAGCGGTGGGGAATGCGGTCCACCTTTTCGATGGTCCACGCCGCAGGCTCGGCCTGGTCGCGGGGCCAGACTTTGCCCTGCACGAGCGTGGTGCCGTCAGCCCGGTTCTCGACGCGGAGCTTCATCCGGTACCACGTGTCCACCGGCCACGTGAATTTCTCCACGCTGACCGTCATCTCGTTGGCGGCCTGCCAGGGCTGCAGCTCGATCTTCTGGTTGTTGCCGAACATCATCAGCACATAGCGCTGGTTGATGAGGCCCACGTCACCGCGCTGCCTGCGCATCACGAGGCCGCGCACGTCGGCCTCCACGGTGTAGTTGGACCACTCGGGCCGTCCCATCATCAGCTTCGTACGGCGGCCCACGGTGTCGTCGCGAGGACGCACCAGCACGCCGCTGCCGTCCAGTTCACGAGGGAGGGCCTTCATGTTCGACGTCCACCACGCGGGCGTCGCCTTGAGGCCGTCGAAGTCGTAGGACCAGGGCAGCGCGGGAATCACGCGCACTCTCGCCTGTCCCGTGATGGGGCCGTCCGCGCCGGCCACAGCCGCCTTGACGTAGCCCGCCGCGCCACCACCGGGCGCCACGAAGGCGCCATCGGCGCCAATCGTTCCCGCCAGCTGATCGGTGGTCCACGTCACCTCGCCCGCCTTGGCTTCGCGAATGAACACACCGTTGGCATCAAAGAGTCGTGCGACAAAAGACTGTTTGTCACCCGGGTTGAGGAGCGCTTCGTACGGAAACACCTGCACCGCTGCGATCGGAGCCGTCGAAGCAGCAGGCCTCGCGGCCGTTGGTGACGCGCCTGCGGTAGTTGCCTGTTTCGGTCCAATCGCGTACACGCGTTCCATCGACGTCACATACACACGGCCGTTCGCCACTGCAGGAGACGCCACGATGGGTTCGGGGTTTCCCGCCGAGCCGAGCACGTCTTCATCCAGCACTTCGACGCCCGTGGCGCTCGGCCGCAGAATGTAGAACTTGCCGTTCTCGGTGCCGACGTACAACTTGCCGTCAGCCAGCGTCGGTGATCCCTTCTGCAGAGTCCCGAGCGTCTTCTTCCAGAGTTCCTTGCCCGTGGCCAGATCGAACGCCGCGAGAATCGCGCCGTTGTCCATCCCATAGAGACGGCTGCCATCCATCACCGGCGATGCAAACGTCGGCATGAAGCCATGGGTCTTCCACTTGATCGCTGCGCCGGTTAGCACGCCTTTGCCTGTGGCATCAACGGCTGCGAGCATCCCCATTTCTGTCGTATCGATGTTCTCTTCCCCGTGGGCGATGTACACGGTGTTGTTGTGAAACAACGGGCTGTTGAGAATGGCCCGCTTGCTCACTTCAAGGCTCCACACCGGCTGGCCCGTGTTCACCTTGAGACCGTGAAACACGCCGTCCGTGCCGCCGACGATGAGCTGGCGCATGCCGTTGACGTCGGCCACGATCGGGCTCGAGTAGTTCGTGTCGTAGTGGCGCGACTGCGGCGCGCTGACCCAGATCGTCTGGCCCGTGGTCTTGTCGAAAGCGAAGTAGCGGTTGCCCGGACGGCCCAGGTCGCCCCATCCCTGCAGCAGGGTGTTGAGGATGACCATCTGGCCTTCGATGATGGGGGAGGTGGTGCGGCCGCCGTGCGTGGTGATGGCGCCGTACTCTTCGGGCAGTGACCGCTTCCAGAGGACCGCGCCCTGTGGCGACAGCGCCAGGAGTTCGGCGGACACGGTAAACATGTAGATGTTGCCGCTCTGCCGATCGACCGCGGGTGAAGCCCACGCCGCGCGGTGTTGCGGCACGTCGCTCAGGAACTGCGGCACCTTATGCTCCCAGAGCACGCGTCCGGAGTTGGCTTCCACCGCCACCAGGCGCTCCTGCGTCACGGAGACGTCGCCGACCGTTGTGGTCTGCAGATACAGGCGGTTGCCGTGAATGACTGGGGTGGATCGGCCGCCGAAGGGCAGCGTCCAGGCCAGGTTCTCTCCGGCCGGTGACCATCGCGAGGGGAGGTTGGTCTCCGGCGACGTACCGTCACGGGATGGGCCGCGCGATTCCGGCCAGTCACTCGCCAGCAGGGCGGGCGCAAGGCCCGCCGCGAACAGCACGATAAGAAGTTTGTTTCGCATGAGAGGGATGCTCCCGATTATACCGCCCGGCAGACGGGGTCAATGCAGACTACGGCCGTTTCGCAGGTCCCGTTGCACGCGTGGGACGAACCCACACCAGGCGTCGCTCAAGCCGTCAGAAACGCGGCTCAGCGCGGGTCCCTGCGGGATTTGCCGGGCGAATCTGGAACCTGGCGAGTCACGTACCGATATAATCCGCCCGCCATCCTGCTCATTGCACTCCTCAGATCGTGACTATGAATCCTTCCCGGTCTCAACAGATCATCGGCAATAGCTGCGCCGCTCTCGCCGCCCTCATCTTCCTGCTGCCGCTGCAACATTTCCTGTGGGATTGGGCGCGCAAGGAGGCAAGCAACGATCAATGGGTGACGCCCGCCCTGTACATTTTGGCTCCCCTGTGGCTGCTGTTGATGGGCGCGCTGCTCTGCGTGACCGCCAGCGGCGGATTCAACTGGATGCGACTGGGCCGGCCCATGCTTTATGCGCTCACCGTTGCGGCGGCAATTGCGCTGGCGGTCGTTTCGTTCGTGTTCATCGCCTTGTATATCCGGCCCGGATTCACGCCGCGCTTCCTCTACAGCCCGGTGATCTACCTCGTTCCACTCGCCACCGTGTTGCTCGTGGTCTTGAGCCTCAATCAGAAGCTCGCGCCCGGAATACCCACGCAGTGGTTGCATCGGTCCTGGGCGATATTCACCGGCTTGAGCCTCGTGGGCTGCGGGGTATTTTCCGGCTACTGGATCGTCAACACGGGCGTTGGGGGAGTGGTTGGCATCGCCCACCGAGTGCTCAACCCCGGTCCATCACCCGGGGAAAAACTCGCCCAGATCTCCACGCTTGATTCGGAGACCGATTTCTTAGACCTGCTCCGCTGGGCGGACCGGGATCAACCCCGCGAAGTGCGCGAAGCCGCCACCGCCCGCCTGCGCTCGAGTCCCCAGTTCCTGGAGCGCCTGTCCACCGAATTGGAAACCGGTTATGTGGAACCTGCGCTGGTGTTCCTTCGCGACGCCACGCTGACTCCCGCCGAACACGCCCGGTTCGCCCGACCCGCGCGTCAGGCCTTGCAGCGTTGGGTGGACCGCATACCCGCGCCCAACTACACGACGAAGGCACACCTCAGGGACCTGAAGCGCTGGGGCACGGATATGTTTCGCGTCCTCCCCGAAAAATTCGCCGGCACCGGTGAGGATTTCACCTCGGTCCTGGACGACTTCAAGGACAAGGTCGAATGAATGAGGTGGATGGAGTCTCAACGGCCCGCGGTGCTGGGCAGACGCTCGCCGGCCTGGATGGCCACAGCCAGGCGATTTTCCCGCGGCGGCACGGGACAGACGTACGACGTGTTGAAGACACAGAACGGGTGATACGCGCGGTTGAAGTCCAAATCGTACAGCGTCGTTGATGTGCGTTCGAGTTCCAGGTAGCGGCCGCCCTTGTACGTTTCCGTGCCGCTGGTGAGATCGCCGAATGGCACAAACAGTCGCGTGATCGAACGTTCGCCCTCGTCGGCGAACGCGGTCAGGGTCAGGGTGGTGCCTTTCAGGGTAAACGTCAGCGTGCCCACGCGCTGCATCCGCCGCAGTTCGGTGGTGGAGGTCGGTAGTTCGATGATGAGTCGCGGCGACCGGTTTTCGTTCAGCACCGCCGGCATCCGATACGCGGGGTCGATCGGAAAGTAGGGCAGTCCGGTGAAGGCGGCCTGGTCACCGGGCAGCAGCGGCGAGTCCGCGCCCGACTTGAACATCGCATCCTTGCTGGCCCTCCACGCGAGGATGTCCTGATCGTGCGACACGTCTTCCATTGGTTGCGGGCCGGAGGTGCAGGCGGCCAGCGCGGCCGCCGCAGTCAGGGCAAAAATCAGAGTGCGACGCACACGACGATTCTACCGCGTCCCTCGGGCTTGAGAACCGGCCCGAGCTACGTACCGTTCGCACGTAGCTCGGCCTGGCCCTCAAGGGTACGTAGCTCGGCCTGTTCCTCAAGGCCGAGGCCATTACTCAGGCGAAGATGTACCCCTTCCGATCGACGATCGCGTCGGCGAGCCGGCGGCGCGCCGCGATCGTGTCCACCGGCGTGACCTTGAGCAGTCGCCGCAGCGCCGCCAGCATCGTGCGCTGCGTGTCGCCGCCGGTCATGGCCTGGATGGCGGTTCGCGCCGCAGCGTCCGCGCGCAGGCCGGCGTCGTGCGTGAGCACGGCCGCCGCATCCGCCTGGAGCGCGGCTGTCGGCGATCCTGACGCGGCCGATTGTGCGGCCCGCAGCAGCGAGCTCTCGGCCACGAACGTGTCCATCATGATGTCCGAGGCCAGCATCAGCACTTCCTGTTGTTCTTCGAGCGCCGTGCCATAGGTCTGCATCGCCAGGCCCAGCACCATGATGGCCGTCTTTTTCATGCCGGCCACAGTTCCGGCGATCAGGTCGGCGGGCGCAGTACCGCTCGTGGCCGCGCCAGCCTGGGGCGTGAGCAGTTCATCCTGCAACCGCTTGGCCGCCGCAATGATCGGCACGCCGCCCTTGAGCGCGCGTTTGATGAGCATGCCGGGCACCAGGAGCCGATTGATCTCGTTGGTGCCTTCGAAAATACGATTCACCCTGGCGTCGCGGTAGTGACGTTCAGCCGGGTAGTCACGCACGAATCCGTTGCCGCCATGAATTTGCACGTTTTCATCAAGGACGAAATCAAGCATCTCGCTGCCGGACACTTTCAGGAGCGACGCCTCGATCGCAAACTCCTCAAGCGCGGCCAGCGCCGCGGCCGGCGTGTGACCCGCGCGCGCGATCATCTCGTCGATGAGGCCCGTCGTGCGATACAGAATGCTCTCCACGCCGTACGTGCGCACGGTCATCTCGGCGAGTTTGTGGCGGATGGCGCCAAACGAGGCGATGGGTTGTCCGAACTGGCGTCGCGTCGTGGCATAGGTCGTCGACTCGCGCATCACAAATTTCGCCGCGCCGCTGCAGATGCCGGCAAGTTTCAGCCGCCCGTAATTGAGAACGTTGAACGCGATCTTGTGGCCCTTGCCCACTTCGCCGAGCAGGTTCTCTGCCGGTACGCGCGCGTCCTGCAGCACCAGGGGAGCCGTGGACGAGCCGTGCAGGCCCATCTTGTGTTCTTCCTTACCGGGCAACACGCCGGGAAACGAGCGCTCCACGATGAACGCGGAGAACTGTTCGCCATCCACTTTGGCAAACACGATGTAGAGATCGGCAAAGCCGCCGTTGGTGACCCACATCTTCTCGCCGTTCAGCAGCCACGAGCCGTCTGGCTGGCGCACGGCCTTCGCGCGAGCCCCGAGCGCATCCGACCCCGACCCCGCTTCACTCAGACAGTAGGCACCGACAATGTCGCCCGAGACGATGCGGGGGAGGTACTTGTGCTGTTGCGCCTCGCTGCCGAAACACAGGATGGGGATGATCGCGAGGCCCGTCTGGGCGCCGAACGTGGTGGAGAACGACGCGCTGCCGCCCATGCCTTCACCCACCACCACTGCCGCGGCCTTGTCGAGGCCGATGCCGCCGAACGCTTCGGGCACATCCGTGCCGAGCAGCCCAAGGTCACCGGCGCGTTTCACCAGCGCCCTGGCCAGCGTCCAGTCTTTCTGCTCAAGCCGCTCAAGGGCCGGCAGAATCTCTTTCACGACAAACTCTTCGGCGGTTTTCGCCATGAGTCGGTGTTCGTCGGACAGGCGTTCCGGCGTCAGCACGTCTTGTGGCGCGGTGGAGTCGAGCAGCCAGTCGGCGCCCCGGCGAACAGCAGATGTTGTGGTCATGATGGCCTCAGGCAGAAAGACGTTCGAAGATGGCGGCAGCGCCCATGCCGCCGCCCACACACATGGTGACCAGGCCGTACCGGCCCTGTCGCCGGCGCAGCTCGTACAACAGCGACGTGGTCAGGCGCGCGCCCGTGCAGCCCAGAGGATGCCCCAGCGCAATGGCGCCGCCATTCACATTCAGGCGATCGGGATCGATCGGCAGCACCTGCGTACACGCCAGCACCTGCGCCGCAAACGCTTCGTTGAGTTCCACCAGGTCCATCGCGTCAAGCGTGAGCCCGCTCTTCGACAGCACTTTGCGGATGGCCGGCACTGGTCCAATGCCGAACATTTCCGGCTTCACGCCGGCGGTGGCGTAACCCACGAACCTCGCCAGCGGCGTCAATCCGAGCGCCTGTGCCCGGCCGCACTCATGACAATGACCGCGGCTGCCGCGTCGCTGGTCTGCGACGAATTGCCAGCGGTGACCGTGCCCTGCACGTGGAATGCCGGTCGAAGTCCTGCCAGCGCGGCGACTGACGTATCCCGCCGCGGTCCCTCATCAACCCCCATCGTTACCGTCCCGGTGAGCGTGTGAACGTCCACAGGGACGATCTCGTCGGTGAAACGGCCCGCGTCGATCGCCGCGATCGCCCGCGCGTGGCTTTGCAGGGCGAATGCATCCTGCGCTTCGCGTGTGATCTGGCTCTCGCGCGCGTGGTTCTCGGCCACGAGGCCCGTGCTCAAATACACGTCAGGGTAGTCGCGCACGAGCGTCGGGTTCGGCGCCACTTTGTGGCCGCCCATCGGCACCAGGCTCATGGACTCGGTGCCGCCCGCGATGATGACGTCGGCGGCGCCCACCATGATTCGGCCGGCAGCCTGTGCGATGGCTTCCAGGCCCGACGCGCAGAACCGGTTCACGGTCACCGCGGAGGCCGAGACGGGTATGCCCGCGCGCAGACTCGCGATGCGCGCCACGTTGAGGCCCTGCTCGGCTTCCGGCATGGCACAGCCGAGGATCACATCCTCAACTTCGGCGGGGTCCAGATTCGGGACGCGTCGCAGTACCTCCGCCAGCACCAGCGACGCGAGATCGTCCGGCCGGGTCGTGCGAAACATGCCCTTGGGGGCGCGTCCGATCGGGGTGCGTACGGCGGCGACGACCACTGCGTCAATCATGAGAAGTCTCCCAGCAGGTCTTCGAGGGCGTCTCCCACTTCACGACCCTGTCCATCAAACAGATGCGACGCACCGTCTACCACCACCAGCTCCTTCGGCTCGTGGCAGCGCGCGTAAAACGCGCGGAGGTCCTTCAGCGGGCACAGTTCATCAAGTTCGCCCTGCACAAAAAACTTCGGCTTCGTGCTCTCGAGCGTCTGCGTGAAGTCGTATCCCTCGCGCGTCACTGGAGGCGCCACGGCGATGAGTGCCGACACGCGCGGGTCACTCGCTCCCGTTTCGAGGGCAATCCACGAGCCGAATGAAAACCCCGCGGCCCAGAGCGGCACGCCGGGAAATCGATCGTGCATCTCGTTGAGCGCTGCGCGGTAGTCATCCACTTCGCCGCGCCCCTGATCGAAGGCGCCTGCGCTGGCGCCCACACCCCGGAAGTTGAACCGCAGCACCGCACACCCGGCGCGCACAAGGCCCTTGGCCCCGTGATAGACGGCGCGCGTGTGCATGGTGCCGCCGTACGACGGGTGTGGATGTCCAAACACAACGGCCGCGCGCAGCGGCGCGGAGGCGGGCGGCACGTCGAGCAACGCTTCAAGCGGACCGGCGGGACCTGGAATCGTCAGCTGCATTGCCTCATGGCCTCACAATCAGTTGCATCGAGGAACTCATGTACGAGAACGGAAAAATCGTCGGGCCGAGAGACCACGCCGATATGGCCGGTCCGCGAGAGTCGTGAAAACGTCGAGCCGGGAATCAGGGTCAGATAGTGCAGCGTGCTCTGCACCGGCACCACGCGATCGAGCTTGGGCTCGCCGGTGATGAGATGTGTGGGCGCCGTGATGCGTGCGCACTCGGACGCGATGTCCGTCGCCTGCCAGGCGTGCACCCATCGCGCCATCTTCCGCGGGGACGCCGGATGGGTCAGCACCTGCCAGACGTACTCGGCGGTGAACGCGACGCGCCCGCGCCACGTGGGTTTCGCCGCGAAAATCTCGGGCGCCAGTCGCCGCACCCCACGAATCGCAAACAGCGGCAGTTTCGTGATGGGGCTCTTCACCATGTCTCGATCGAGTGGGCCAAGCCGCATCTGGGGCGATGGCGATGAGACCAGCACCAGGGCGCCGACGCGATTCGGATACCGTGCGGCGAAGCGCGCCGCCACCAACCCGCCGAACGACACGCCGACGAGCACGACGGGTGCGCCTCCTGCGCGGTCAATCAACCGATTGATCGTGGCCATCCACTGCTCGAACGGATCGCCGGTGCCGTCTTCGTCGTTGAGCGAAAAGGTCCACACGCCACCTTCGCCCAATGGGCTCCGCCGGGCCAGCGCGTCAATCGCCGGGCGCATCCATTCCCATCGGCCTTGAATGCCGGGAATGATCACGATTGGAAGCGAATCGAGGGGCATCTAGTTTCTCAACGTCTTCCCGGTTTTCAACGTGTACGCGATCCGTTCGAGCGTCTTGGGCTCTCCGCACAAGCTCAGGAAGGCCTCACGTTCAAGGTCGAGGATTTGATCTTCTGAAAGAGTGGTTGCGTGCGGGACGTTGCCGCCCGTCAGGATCCACGCGAGTTTGCGGCCGATGACCACGTCGTGATCGCTGAGCCGGCCGGCGCGCCAGGCGAGGTGAACGCCAAGTGACAACGTCGCAAACGCCGTGGGGCCGCCCACCGGGATTGCGGCGCGCCGCGCCGGCGCCTGGTAGCCCGCGCGCGCCAGACCCAGAGCGACGGCTTTTGCATCGGTGATGAGCCGTTCGCGGTTCATCGAGATGCCGTCAGATTTCTGCAAATACCCAAGCCGCTTCGCATCCGGGCCACTCGTTGAGACCTTGCCGAAGCCGATGGTCTCAAACGCCACTTGCGCGTCAGGTTGTCGCAGCATCATCTCTTTCGTGCCGCCGCCCGCGGGGATCAGGCCGACGCCCACCTCGACCAGGCCCATGTAGGTTTCGGCTGCCGCCTGTACGCGGTCGCCGTGCAGGCTCAGTTCGCATCCGCCACCAAGCGTCAGGCCGCCTGGCGCGATGACCACGGGCACCGCCGCCGTCTTGAGCGCCATCGTCGCGCCCTGGAAGGCGCGGATCATCAGGTCCACCTCGTCCCAGTTGCCTTCCTGGGCCTCGAGCAGGAGCAACATCAGGTTGGCGCCGGCCGAGAAGTTCGGCGCGTCGTTGCCCACCACCAGGGCCTCAAAGTTGGCCTCCGCCTCGCGCACGCCCGCCTGCAGCATGGCGATCGAGTCGCCACCGATGGCGTTCATCTTGGAGTGGAACTCCACGCAGAGGCATCCGTCGCCCACGTCGATCAGGCTCGCGCCTTCGTTGGTCGCGACGATGGCGCCTCGATCACGCGCGGATTGAAGAATCAGCAGGTCAGGTGCCGCGGCGGGGAGCCGGCCTTCGCGGAACCGCGCGCGCCCCTGCAGCATCGCGGGGCGTTCGGTCACGCCGCAGGCGGCCAACACGTTGTCCACGCCAATCGCGTCCCACAATTCGAATGGGCCGAGGTCCCAGCCGAAACCCCAGCGCATGGCGCGATCAATGTCGTTGATGTCGTGCGCAATGTCGTCCGCGATTCGCGCGGCGTAGAGCAGCGTCGGTCCGAGCGTGCGTCGCAGGAGGTCGCCGGTCTTGTGTTTGCCCAGGAAGAGATCGCGGGTGCGGGCGCCGGTGTCCGTGGTGCCACGTGCGGCGTCCAACTCCGGGAGGCGCACGGACTGTTTCTCGCGATACGTCAATGACGCGGGGTCGAGAGTCAGAATCTCAGTGGCGCCCGCGGTGCGCGTCTTTTTGTAGAAGCCCTGACCCGTCTTGTCGCCCAGCAGTCCGCGCTCGAGCATGGCGGCCACAAACGGTGGCGGCACAAACGCGCGGCGGTCTTCCTCCTGGGGAAGGCGCACCGACAGATCGTGCGCAACCTTGGCGAGGATATCGAGGCCCGCGATATCCACGGTGCGGAACGTGGCACTCTTGGGCCGGCCGATGATCGGTCCGGTCATGGCGTCCACTTCTTCAATCGACACACTGCCGTCGGCCACGGCATCGAGCAACCGCACGACGCCGAAGAGGCCGAGGTGATTGGCGATGAAGGCCGGCGTGTCTTTCGCCTCAACGACGCCTTTGCCCAGCAGGTCATCAAGCCAGCCGCGCACGCGCGCCGTGACTGCCGGGTCGGTGTCGGCGGTGGCGATGAGTTCCACCAGCCGCAGGTATCGGGGCGGGTTGAAGAAGTGTGTGCCCGTCCAGTGGCGCCTGAATCCTTCCGAGCGTCCCTCTGCGACCAGTGCCAGCGGAATACCCGACGTGTTGGACGAGACCACGGCGTGTGGCGCGCGCACGGCATCGATGCGCTCGGCCAGGGCCTGTTTGACGCCAAGGTTCTCGATGACGGCTTCGAGAATCCAGTCGACGGTGGCGAGCGGTGACAGGTCATCCAGGCTGCCGGTGTGGATGAGTGCCGCATTGTCTGGCACAAAAAACGGATCGGGCTTGAGCCCGCGTGCCCGCGCCAGGCCGGCGGCGGCCGCTTCAGCGGTCACATCAAGGAGGTGAACGGGGATGCCGGCATTGGCCAGGTGCGCCGCAATCTGCGCACCCATCGTGCCCGCGCCAAGGACCGCTGCGGAACGAAGGCGGTGCGTCATGATGCGCTCACTCCGTGCAGGAACACATCCACCACCGCATCCGCATCGTCGGCCAGCGTGTAGCGGCGGTCAGAGAGGATCCAGTTGGTGGCCATTTCGTCGAGGGCGCCGAAGAAGACTTTGGCGGCGAGCGTGGCGGGGACCTGTGCGCGAAAGGCGCCGCGCGCCTGGCCGTCGGCGATGGTGTCGCGAATGAGGCCGAGGTAGTCGCGCAGCCGCGACGTCGAGAGGCGCGCCATGAATTTCGTGGACTGCCGCAGCTCCACCTGAAACACCACCGCGAGGTCGCGGTCGCTTCCCAGGCGCGCGAGATGGAGGTGTGCGATGCGGCGCAAGCGGGCGGTCGGGTCGTCGATGGTCGCCAGGGTCTCGCGGCCTTCGCGGATGGCGTCCTGCATGGTGCGATCGAACACGCTGATCAGCAGTTCGTCCTTGCTGCGGAAGTAGAGGTAGACGGTGCCGGCGGCGATTCCGGCCCGGCGTGCGATGTCGGCGACCTGTGCGCCGAAGAACCCGCGCTCGGCGAACACGCGCGTGGCGGCGTCAAGGATGAGGACGCGTTTGTCGGCGTCGGGGGCGGGTGGGCGTGGCATGCGGAGGGTGCGGGCCATATGCTGAATGAATGTTCATTCATTTCACGACCAATCGTCAAGGTTGTAATGGCAGTTGTAACAGAGGTCGTCGACGGTCGTAGTTAGGGGCATGTTAGACGCGGCCCAGCAGCAACTTCTGGTGACTCGGCTCAACCGGGTCGAGGGGCAGGTACGCGGGATCCGGCGGATGGTGCAGGAGCCCCGTCTGTGTGTGGAGATCCTGCAGCAGCTCTCGGCGGCCGAGGCCGCTTTGAATCGAATCAGTCTGGCCGTCCTGCGGACGCACGTCGAACAGTGCGTCCCGTCGGGCGTCGAACAGGGCCGAGAAGAAGGCCAGGCCCGTTTGAAGGAACTGGTCGACATTTTCGACCGGTTCTCCTGAAGACCGGCCGCGGCCGGACGTTCCCGCACCCCTATCCGCCCGTTTGATCACGCCTTTCTTTGATCACGCCTTTCCTCGTAGGGCGGCCTGAACCTCAAGGCCGCCGACAGCCGCGGCGTTGAGGCCCACGCCGCGCTACGACAGGGCAGAAATCTGCCTGTTTTCGGCCAAATTGTCCGTTTCTTGACGTACTCCCTACTCCACGATAGTATCCGCGCCATTACAACAGCTTGGCTGGTGATGGGGGTTTGACCCTCTTCGCACATTGCGTGTGCGGTTGTGAACGGGTTCGACGTGAACCTGACCCTGCAGTGACTGATGGAGGAGAAAAGGATGATGCGAGTCTTTCGAGTGATGGCATTTGCCGTTGTAGCGACGGTGATGATGACCGGAGCGGCCCTGGCCCAGGGTTCGATCTTCGGAAAAGCGACTGACACGTCCGGCGGTGTGTTGCCGGGAGTGACCGTAACCGTGGCGGGACCGGCGCTGCAGGCGCCGCTCGTGGTGGTGACCGGCAGCAGTGGCGCGTACCAGTTTCCGTCGGTGCCGAACGGGACATTTTCCGTTTCGTTTGAACTGAGCGGCTTCAAGAAAGTCGTGCGCAACGGCGTTGTGATTACCAGCGGGTTCAACGCGCCCATCGACATGAAGATGGAAGTCGGTGCGATGTCGGAAGAACTCACCGTCTCGGCGGCGGCCCCCGTGGTCGACACGAAGAAGACCACATCGGGTGCGACGTTCACGTCGGAGATCCTTGAGAAGATTCCGACCGCGCGTGACCCCTGGCAGATCATCAATATGACCCCGGGCGTGCAGGCCGGCCTCAACGTCGGCGGCTCGTCGTCGGGCCAGCAGGTGGGTCTGGCGTCGCGCGGCACGGGCGCGAGCGTGCAGTGGAACCTGGAAGGCGGGTCGATCACGGACCTGTCGTCGAACTCGTCGCCCAGCTACTTCAACTTTGACTCGTTCGACCAGATCTCGGTCACGAACGGCGGCGGCGACGTCTCCGTGCAGTCGTCGGGCCTGTCGATCAACCTGGTGACCAAGAGCGGCAGCAACGTGTTCAAGGGCTCGGCCGTCGGCACGTTCCAGAACGACAAGATGCAGAACAACAACGTGACCGAGACGCAGTTTGCGCGCGGCACGGGCGGCTTCTTGTCAGGTGCGCCGATCAAGAAGATCTACAACATCTCGGGCGAGTACGGCGGCCCGATTGTGAAGAACCGGCTCTGGTGGTGGGCCGCGGCCGACAAGCAACTCATCGACGCCGGCGTCGTGAACTACTTCGATCGCGCCCGCGCGGAGTGCGTGGGTTATGCCGACGCCCAGCGCGCGGGTTCGCTGCTGACCGGCGGTACCTTGACGTATGCCAACCTCGAGCAGGTGCAGGACTGCCTCTCGAGCGACAAAACGATCATCAAGAACAAGCAGGGCAAGCTGAACTACCAGCTGAACGCGTCGCACAAGTTCCAGTACTTGTTCATGAGCGACAACAAGTTCCGCAACGCGCGCGGCGCGTCAGCGAACACCGAGAAGGAAGCGGTTACGATTCAGACGTCCGAGACGTACTGGAAGTACTTCCCGCTCCCGACCCACCAGCTCACGCACACGTTCATCGCGAGCGACCGGCTCGTGTTCAACACGGCGTTCACGAAGGTGTTCGGCGGCTTCTTCCTGGACTACCAGGACACGCAGGGCGACTGCGGCGGCACGCGGTACAGCGGATCGAGCGACATCTCGTCGTACCCGCAAGCGGCCAAGCCCACCTGCATGTTCAACATCCAGCCACAGACGATCCAGACCACGGGCAACCTGAGCCGGTCGTTGGGTGCGTCGTATCAGACGGTGCGGCCGTCGCTGGACCTCAAGACGGACGGCACCTACTTCCTGACCAACGTGCTCGGCGGCGACCACAGCTTGAAGTTCGGCGTGGGCTACCGCAAGAACCCGATCACGTCGTTCTCGCACGAGAGTGGCGGCGGCCGGGCCGTGGTGCAGTGCGTCGGCAATACGCTCGCGAACTGCGGCGATGCCAAGACCTACGTGGCCGTGGGCTCCGCGACAGGCTTGGTGCCCCGCAATGCCAACCTGAATCGCGACTCGGTGTTGAACAATGACTGGTGGTCGTACAACGGCTACATCCAGGATTCGTACAGCTACAAGCGGCTGCGCGTGAACGCCGGCCTGCGTTACGACTGGCAGCAGTCGAAGTGGATGGGCGGCTGCGTGACGGCGAACGTGCTGGTGCCGACACTCCTGCCGGCGCAGTGTGACGAAGCGACGTCAAGCGGCCTGAGCCCAATCACGGGCCAGGTGGAAGAGATTCGACCCTTCTCGACGTGGTCGCCCCGCATGTCGTTGACCTACGACGTATTCGGCAACGGCAAGACCGCGCTGAAGGCCACGGGGTCGTTTTATTACGCCACGAAGATCACGCTGGCCAACGCGCTGTCCGGTCTGCCGACCACTGTCGGCCTGACCTGGGGCGCCAACCAGACGAGCGGTGCGTGCGCCACGGCCGCGGGCGCGACCTGCTGGACCGACGCGAATCGTGACGGGTTTGTCCAGACGGGGGAGCTCATCGGCGTCCCAACCGGACCGAGCAACTTCATTAACGGTGTGTTGCAGCCCGGAGGCAACATCGTGTCAGACGCCGCGCAGCTGGCCCGGACGCGGGAAATGACGCTCGGCGTGTCGCACGAGCTCATTCCGAACCTGGCGGTGGGTGCCGACTACATCTACCGACGTTACGATCGTGGTACGCAGGGATACGTCCTCGGCTACGAGCCAGGGGCCGCGGGCTTCCCGGTGTCGAGCATCTACAACACGACCCCGCTGGTCTATACCGACACCGTCACCGGCAAGACGGCGAACTACTACACGGTACAGCAGGGGCTGACGCGGCCGACCGGTCAGACGGTCACCGCGTTGAACCTTGACTATCAGACGTACCAGGGCGTGGACCTGACCCTGAACAAGCGCTACAGCGACAAGTGGCAGCTGAACATCGCAGTCACGATCCAGAAGCGCAACGACTACGACGAGTACTTCACGAACCCGACCGGTGTGGACCTGTTTGATGGCATCAACACGGGCACGCGGTATCTGGTGAAGGTCAACGGCAGCTATGACCTGCCCTGGGGCATCATGGCGTCCACGAACTTCAACATGAACGACGGCGCGAACCGCGACCTGGCCATCAACGGTCCAGGCCAGGTGTACGGCGGCACGTCAGGCACGATCAACTACGCCTCGCTCAACTTCCAGGCAGGCGGGACGACTCGTCTGGAGCGGACGATGCTGTGGGACGCGGGCCTGAACAAGACGTTCACGTTCCGCGGCGGCCAGAACCGCGTGAAGGTCACGCTCGACGGGTTCAACATCCTGAACGCGGCGCCCGTCCTCGGCTTCTCGAGCAACAACATCAGCTCGCTCGGCACGACGGCGAACCCGGTCATTCCGGCCGAACGCATCAGCTCGATCCTGCCGCCGCGGGTCTTCCGCGCAGGCGTGACGATCTGGTTCTAACAACGGCGTAGTCCGCCGAAGCCTCGCCGTAGCCCCTAGGGCGTAGGCGGGAGAAAACAGACCGGCCCCGGACACTTGTGTCCGGGGCCGTTTTTTTATGTCCGACTGCGGTCAGAGAGTCTTGACCACCTTGCAGCGCAGCACTAGCCTGCTCCTACCGTTCCAATGATCCGGCTGTCGTCAAAGTGCATCTCGCTCCGACGGCAGCTGACTTCCTTGTGACGGATGGAGGAGAAAAAACTGATGATGCGAGTGTTTCGGGTGATGACGTTCGCCGCCGTGGCGACCGTGATGATGACTGGAGCGGCCCTGGCGCAGGGGTCGATCTTCGGGAAAGCGACTGACACGTCCGGTGGTGTGCTGCCGGGAGTGACCGTGACCGTGAGCGGGCCTGCACTGCAGGCGCCGTTGGTGGTGGTTACTGGCAGCAGTGGTGCGTACCAGTTTCCGACGGTGCCGAACGGGACATTTTCTGTTTCGTTTGAACTGAGCGGCTTCAAGAAAGTTGTTCGCAATAACATTGTGATTAGCAGCGGGTTCAACGCGCCCATCGACATGAAGATGGAAGTCGGCGCGATGTCGGAAGAACTCACCGTCTCGGCCGCGGCCCCCGTGGTCGACACGAAGAAGACCACGTCGGGTGCGACGTTCACGTCGGAAATCCTCGAGAAGATTCCGACGGCGCGTGACCCGTGGCAGATCATCAACATGACCCCGGGCGTGCAGGCCGGTCTCAACGTCGGCGGCTCGTCGTCGGGCCAGCAGGTGGGTCTGGCGTCGCGCGGCACGGGCGCGAGCGTGCAGTGGAATCTGGAAGGCGGGTCGATCACGGACCTGTCGTCGAACTCGTCCCCGAGCTACTTCAACTTCGACTCGTTCGACCAGATCTCGGTCACGAACGGCGGCGGCGATGTGTCGGTGCAGTCGTCGGGCCTGTCGATCAATCTGGTGACCAAGAGCGGCAGCAACGTGTTCAAGGGCTCGGCCGTGGGCACGTTTCAGAACGACAAGATGCAGAACAACAACGTGACCGAAGCGCAGTTTGCGCGGGGCACGTCGGGCTTCCTGTCGGGCGCGCCGATCAAGAAGATCTACAACATCTCGGGTGAGTACGGCGGCCCGGTGGTGAAGAATCGTCTCTGGTGGTGGGTGGCGGCCGACAAGCAGCTCATCGACGCAGGCGTCGTGAACTACTTCGACCGTGCCAGGGCGGAGTGCGTGGGTTATGCCGACGCGCAGCGCGCGGGCTCCTTGCTGACGGGCGCCAACGCCATCACGTATGGTGACCTCGAGACGGTGCAGGATTGCCTGTCGAGCGACAAGACGGTCATCAAGAACAAGCAGGGCAAGCTGAACTACCAGCTGAACGCGTCGCACAAGTTCCAGTACCTGTTCATGAGCGACAACAAGTTCCGCAACGCGCGCGGCGCGTCGGCGAACACCGAAAAGGAAGCGGTCACGATCCAGACGTCTGAAACGTACTGGAAGTACTTCCCGCTCCCGACGCACCAGCTGACGCACACGTTCATCGTGAGCGACCGGCTCGTGTTCAACACCGCGTTCACGAAAGTGTTCGGCGGATTCTTCCTCGACTACCAGGACTCGCAGGGCGCCTGCGGCGGCACGCGGTACACCGGGTCCACCGACCTGGCGTCGTATCCGCAGTCGGCGAACCCGAACTGCATGTTCAACATCCAGCCCCAGACCATCCAGACCACCGGCAACCTGAGCCGGTCGCTGGGCGCGTCGTACCAGACGGTACGGCCGTCGCTGGACCTCAAGACGGACGGCACGTACTTCCTGACCAACGTGCTGGGCGGCGACCACAGCTTGAAGTTCGGCGTGGGCTACCGCAAGAACCCGATCACCTCGTTCTCGCACGAGAGCGGCGGCGGCCGGGCCGTGGTGCAGTGCGTCGGCAATGCGCTGGCGAACTGCGGCGATGCCAAGACGTATGTGGCGGTGGGCTCGGCGACCGGCCTGGTGCCGCGCAACGCCGTGCTGCAGCGTGATTCCCTGCTGAACAACGACTGGTGGTCGTACAACGGCTACATCCAGGACTCCTACAGCTACAAGCGCCTGCGTGTGAACGCGGGCCTGCGCTACGACTGGCAGCAGTCGAAGTGGATGGGTGGCTGCCTGACCGCGAACGTGCTGGTGCCGACGATGCTGCCGGCGCAGTGTGACGAAGAAACGTCGAGCGGTTTGAGCCCGATCACTGGTCAGGTGGAAGAGATCCGGCCGTTCTCGAACTGGTCGCCCCGCATGTCGCTGACGTATGACATCTTCGGCGACGGCAAGACGGCCGCGAAGCTGACCGGTTCCTACTACTACGCGACGAAGATCACGCTGGCGAATGCGTTGTCCGGTCTGCCGACCACCGTCGGCCTGACCTGGGGCAACAACCAGACCAGCGGCGCGTGTGCCACGGCCGCCGGTTCCACCTGCTGGACCGACGCGAACCGCGATGGGTTCGTCCAGCCGGGTGAGCTCATCGGCACACCGACGGGACCGGCGAACTTCATTAACGGCGTGCTGCAGCCCGGCGGCAACCTGGTCTCCGAAGATGCCCAACTCGCTCGCACGCGGGAATTCACCGCGGGTCTGTCACACGAACTGATTGCCAACCTGGCGGTGGGCGCCGACTACATCTACCGGCGTTATGACCGTGGCACGCAGAACTACGTGCTGGGTTACGAGCCTGGCGCGGCGGGGTACCCGGTGTCGAACATCTACAACACCACCCCGAGCGTTCACACGGACACGATCACCGGCAAGACGGCGAACTACTACACCGTGCAGCAGGGGCTGACCCGGCCGACCGGGACAACCGTCACGGCGACGAACCCGGACTACCAGACGTACCAGGGCGTGGACCTGACGCTGAACAAGCGCTACAGCGACAAGTGGCAGTTCAACGTGGCGCTGACGATCCAGAAGCGCAACGACCAGGATGTCTACTTCACCAACCCGACGGGTGTGGACCTCACACAGGGCCTCAACACCCAGTCGCGGTACCTGCTGAAGGTCAATGGCAGCTATGACCTGCCGTGGGGCGTCATGGCGTCCACCAACTTCAACATGAATGATGGCGCGCAGCGGACCATGCTGATTGATGGACCCGGTCAGGTCTACGGCGGCACGTCGGGCACCATCAACTACGCCACGCTCACGTTCGAGCCGGCGGACACCACACGCCTGGAGAAGACGGTCCTCTGGGATGCGGGCTTGAACAAGACGTTCACGTTCCGTGGCGGCCAGAACCGCGTCAAGGTGACGATTGATGGATTCAACGTCCTGAACTCGGCGCCCGTCCTCAGCTTCTCGAGCCAGAACATCAGCACGAGGGGAACGACGGCGAACCCGATCATTCCGGCCGAGCGCATCTCGACGATCCTCCCGCCGCGCGTTTTCCGCGCCGGCGTGACAATCTGGTTCTAACGAGGGCGTAGGCGGGAAGACATACCGGCCCCGGGCGTTTATCGCCCGGGGCCGTTTTTTTGTAACGCACACAAAACGGGGTCGACAATATACCCCTACTGGGTATAGCATCATAAATTCTCGCACTCCGCCTTGACCGAATGCGCCCACCGGCCGTAGGATGCCTCACCGTCGCAATGGTCCGATTCCGGTTAAAGGGCGTTTACGCTCTTGTCCTGCATCTGACTTTTTTGTGACGGATGGAGGAGAACAGGATGATGCGAGTCTTTCGAGTGATGGCGTTCGCCGCTGTGGCGACCGTGATGATGACCGGAGCGGCCCTGGCCCAGGGTTCGATCTTCGGCAAGGCCACTGATACGTCCGGCGGCGTGCTGCCCGGCGTGACGGTGACCGTGGCAGGACCGGCGCTGCAGGCGCCGTTGGTGGTGGTCACTGGCAGCAGTGGCGCGTACCAGTTTCCGACCGTGCCGAACGGCACGTTCTCGGTGACGTTTGAACTGAGCGGCTTCAAAAAAGTCGTGCGCAACAACATTGTGATTACCAGCGGGTTCAACGCGCCCATCGACATGAAGATGGAAGTCGGCGCGATGTCGGAAGAACTCACCGTCTCAGCGGCGGCCCCCGTCGTTGACACGAAGAAGACCACGTCGGGTGCGACGTTCACGTCGGAAATTCTCGAGAAGATTCCGACCGCGCGCGACCCGTGGCAGATCATCAACATGACCCCGGGCGTGCAGGCCGGTCTCAACGTCGGCGGCTCGTCGTCGGGCCAGCAGGTCGGCCTTGAGTCGCGCGGCACGGGTGCCAGCGTGCAGTGGAACCTGGAAGGCGGGTCGATCACGGACCTGTCGTCGAACTCATCGCCCAGCTACTTCAACTTTGACTCGTTCGACCAGATTTCGGTGACCAATGGCGGCGGCGACGTCTCCGTGCAGTCGTCGGGCCTGTCGATCAACCTGGTGACCAAGAGCGGCAGCAACGTGTTCAAGGGTTCGGCCGTGGGCACGTTCCAGAACGACGCGATGCAGGCGAACAACGTGACCGAGGACCAGTTCAAGCGAGGCACGGGCGGCTTCCTGTCGGGCGCGCCGATCAAGAAGATCTACAACATCTCGGGTGAGTACGGCGGCCCGATCGTGAAGAACCGTCTCTGGTGGTGGGCGGCGGCCGACAAGCAGCTCATCGACGCGGGCGTCGTGAACTACTTCGACCGTTCGCGCGCCGAGTGCGTGCCGTATGCCGATGCACAGCGCGCGGGTTCGCTGCTGACCGGCGGCTCCCTGACGTATGCCAACCTGGCGGACGTGCAGGACTGCCTCTCGAGCGACAAGACGGTCATCAAGAACAAGCAGGCCAAGGTCAACTACCAGCTGAACGCCTCGCACAAGTTCCAGTACCTGTTCATGAGCGACAACAAGTTCCGCAACGCGCGCGGCGCGTCGGCCGACACCGAAAAGGAAGCGGTCACGATCCAGACGTCTGAGACGTACTGGAAGTACTTCCCGCTCCCGACCCACCAGATCACGCACACGTTCATCGCGAGCGACCGGCTCGTGTTCAACACGGCGTTCACGAAGGTGTTCGGCGGGTTCTTCCTCGACTACCAGGACTCGCAGGGCTCCTGCGGCAACACGCGCTACACGGGCGACATCCAGTTGTCGTCGTATCCGCAGACGGCCGACCCGACCTGCATGTTCAACATCCAGCCGCAGACCATCGCGACCACGGGCAACCTGAGCCGCTCGCTGGGTAACTCCTACCAGACCGTGCGTCCCTCGCTGGACCTCAAGACGGACGGCACCTACTTCCTGACCAACGTGCTCGGCGGCGACCACAGCCTGAAGTTCGGCGTCGGCTACCGCAAGAACCCGATCACCACGTTCAACCACATCAGCGGCGGCGGCCGGGCCACCGTGCAGTGCGTGGGCAATGCGCTGGCAGGTTGCGGCGATGGCCGGACGTACGTGGCCGTGGGCGGCGCGACGCAGGGCCTGGTGCCGCGCGCCGCGTCCGCGACGCGCGACTCGCTGACCAACAACGACTGGTGGTCGTACAACGGCTACATCCAGGATTCCTACAGCTACAAGCGGCTGCGCGTGAACGCCGGCCTGCGCTACGACTGGCAGCAGTCGAAGTGGATGGGTGGTTGCGTAACGGCGAACGCGTTGGTGCCGGATCTCCTCCCGGGCCAGTGCGAAGGCGAACTGACGGGCGGCATCAGCCCGATCACCGGCCAGGACGAAAAGCTGCGGGCGTTCTCGCAGTTCTCGCCGCGCATGTCGTTGACCTATGACGTCTTCGGTGACGGCAAGACGGCAGCGAAGATGACCGGTTCCTACTACTACGCGACCAAGATCACGCTGGCCAACGCCCTGTCGGGTCTCGGCGGCGTCGGTCTCACGTGGGGCACCAACCAGAACAGCGGCGCGTGCAGCACGACCGCGAACTCCACCTGCTGGAACGACGCGAACCGCGACGGCTTCATTCAGCGTCCCGAACTGCTGGGCACGCCGAACTTCCCGGCCGAATTCGTGAACGGCGTGCTCGTCGCCTCCGGTAACCGCGTGGCTGACGATGCGAAGCTCGCCCGTACGCGCGAGATGACGGTCGGTCTGTCGCACGAGCTCATCGCCAACCTGGCAGTGGGCGCTGACTACATCTACCGGAAGTACGACTACGGCACGGCGGCCTACATCATCGGCTACGAGCCGGGTGCGGCTGGCTTCCCCCAGTCGAACATCTACGGCGCACCGCTCACGCACACCGACACGGTCACCGGCAAGACGGCGACCTACTACACGGTGCAGCAGGGGCTGACGCGGCCCTCAGGCCCGACGATCACCAAGACGAACCTGGACTACGAGGTGTATCAGGGCGTGGACCTGACGCTGAACAAGCGTTACAGCGACAAGTGGCAGCTGAACATCGCGGTCACCATCCAGAAGCGCAATGACTACGACGTCTTCTACACCAACCCGACCGGTGTGGATCTCTTCGACGGCATCAACACCGGCTCGCGCTACCTGCTGAAGGTCAACGGCAGCTATGACCTGCCCTGGGGCATCATGGCGTCCACGAACTTCAACATGAACGACGGTGCCAACCGCAACATGTCCATCAACGGACCGGGCAATGTGTACGGCGGCACGACGGGCAACATCACCTACAACACGCTGAACTTCGAAAAGGGTGGCTCGACGCGCCTCGAGAAGACCGTGCTGTGGGACATGGGCCTGAACAAGACGTTCACGTTCCGTGGCGGCCAGAACCGCGTGAAGATGACGGTGGACGGGTTCAACATCCTGAACGCGGCGCCCGTCCTCGGCTTCTCGAGCAACAACCTGAGCTCACTGGGCACGACGGCGAACCCCATCATCCCGGCCGAGCGCATCAACTCGATCCTGCCACCGCGGGTCTTCCGCGCCGGCGTGACCGTCTGGTTCTAGACGCGGCGAGCCGCGTCTAGTCCCGCCGTAGCCCTTGGGCGAAGGCGGACAAACGCGAGGCACACTCACCGGCCCCGGGCATACAATGCCCGGGGCCGTTTTTTTTGCCCGCCATCCATTGGAGGCTGCGTTGAGACATGCGCTCGTCGTGAGCCTGCTGGTCGCCGTAGCGCTGCCGCACGCCCTACGCTCACAGCCGGCGGTGGAAGACCCGACGAGCCTTGAGGCGGTCGTAGCGGCCGCCGCCGCTTACGTTAACGGCTACCAGCGGGAGCTCACCGCCATTCTGGCCGACGAGGAATACCGGCAGCAGATTCACGGTCAGACGCCGCGCGAAGACAACATGCCGCGCCTGAGAACCCTTCAGAGTGAGGTGTTCTTCATGTACGCGCCCGGCAGCGACTGGATGGCCATCCGCGACGTCCTCTCGCAGAACGGCAAGCCCCTCAAGGAGCGGCCCAACCTGCGCGAAGCCCTGCGCACGCTCCCGCCAGGCGAGGTGGCCAGGACGTTCAAGAAATACAACTCGCGGTTCAACCTGGGCCGCATTGTCCGCAACTTCAACGAGCCGACGCTGAGCCTGCTGCTGCTCGCAGACCGCTACCGTCCGCACGTGACGTTTGAACGCAAGCGCGTGCAGAAAAAGCCTGACGGTGTCTGGGTGACGATCGCCGCGAAGGAAGCCCGTGTGCCCGACACCCTGATCCAGGACCTGTCGCGTACGCCTGTGCCCTCAGTTGGCGAGTTCGTCGTGCACGCGGCCACCGGCCGCATCAGCCAGGCGATGCTGAGGACGACGCTGGGGGCCGTGATTGCGGAACTGACCACGGAGTATGCCCCGGACGCCAGGCTCGGCATGTGGGTGCCGACCCGGTTCATCGAGCACTACCTTGAAGGCGCCAGAGTGCAAATCGCGTCCGACCCCCGCACGCGAATCCAGACGCAGTTCGAGGAAATTCGCAGCGTGGCCGAGTACCGGAACTACCGCCGCTTCGAGGTGAAGATCACGATTAAGTAAACTATTTCCATCCTTCGCGGATGGCCTGCATGGGGGGCAGCGCGACGGCTGCATAGCCCTTGCGCGAGCGGACATTGACGCCCGACACGTTCGCCTTCACTTCAATCTTGCGGAACTTGCCGTCCATCACGGCGTTGTCGGGACGATACCCAATCACGTAGTAGGTGCTGGTGTCGCGCACGACCATGTTGAACGCCCGGCTGATGAAGTCGATGTTCTGGATGCGCAGGCCGCCCGTGGCCGACGTGAGCAGGAACGGCGCGGCCTCGCCGCTGTCAAAAGCGGTAGACCGGCCGGCTTCCACGCGCAGTGCGTCCGATGTCGCAGAGGGCGCGCCAATCAGGCCGCGTCCATCGATCGAGTAGATCGTCGTCCCGCCGCGGGCCGCGTCCGCGCCGATGGCCAGCAGGTCGTCGCGCGATTCCTCGACGAAGAACCCTTCCGTGAGGAAGATCAGGGTCTTCCGGCCGGGGATCCGGCTGAGGCGGCTGACCACATAACGCAGGTTCTGCAGCGTCGTGTACATCAGGATGCGCGCCTGGCGGACGTAGAGTCGCGATTTCTGCTGGATCTGGTTTTCCACCTGGTTCAAGCCGCCGTTGAGCAGGCACGACTGCGGGTCTTCCTGGCAGACGGCCAGACCCACGCGTCGCGCCACCTCGGTGGAGCCCTCCGAGATGCGCATGGCGTCGATCTCGCTCGGGATCCTCGGGAACTCGCGAAACGTCGAGAGCAGCGACTGGCGGTTCTCGAACCCGACGGTCACGCTGTTGACGCCGGCCAGGAGTTCGGCCGGGCTCGTGGTCAGGCGCCCGTTGTGCATCTTGCCGTTCTGGAAGATCCCGCCAAAATCGCCCGGGCCAATGTTCTCCTTGATGAACTGGCTCACGCCCACCTTGCTGCGCATCAGAGACTCGTGTGCGAGGTGGCCCTCGTCGAACATGACCACGAAGATGCGCCGCGCCCGGTCTTCAGGCGCCACGTCCTGGTCGCCGGTGACGGGAATGAGCTGCCCGCCCCGCTCGTGCGACACCATGTAGAACTGTTCGATCTTCTGGGGCTTGCCGTCTTCGAACAGTTGCAGGTCGCCGGCCGTCAACCCGCCGACAAAGTCGCCCTTCTTGTCGTGAATGACGACATCCACTTCGACCAGTGACGTGGTGGTGCGGAAGGTGGCCTGAGGCTGCTGGACTGACGGAACTGACGGAACTGGCGGAACTGGCGGAACTGGCGCGGTTGAGACTCCGGGGACACAGATCACCCAGAGGGCGAGGGCAAAGAGGGATATGGCGCGCATGCCACGCATGTGGGAACTCCCAGTATTAAAGGCCGTGGGACAGGATCTTACACCCGGCGCTTGGGTGGAGTTACCATGGCGGGACGGAAAATCATGAAGAGCCCAGCCCGTTCCTGCCGGATGCCCCTGCTCCCACTGGTGCTTGCTCTGGCCATTGTGGCCGCTCCTGACGCGCAGCAACTACCGACGTTCCGAAGCGCGGTCACACTCGTGACCGTGGATGTGTCCGTTCTCGACCGGGACGGCAAGCCTGTGCCCGGCCTCGCGGCCGGTGATTTTGAAGTGAAACTGAACGGCAAGGTCCGCCCTGTGAAGGTACTGAGCTTCGTGCAGGCGGCCGGGGCACTTGCGCCGACCGCCGCAGCCGTTGTGCCCAAACTGGCCGAGGCCCCGGAGGGCGTTCGGCAGGGGCGCCAGACGGTCACGAACGAGGGCGTCGTGGCCGCGGCCGTTAAGGCGGGTGAAGATCGGGTGTTTGTCCTCCTCATCGATGATTTGTCGTTTGCGCCGATGCGCGGCAAGGCGATGTTCCTGGCGGCAAAGAAGTTCGTTAGCAACCTGCCGGCTTCCGACGTCGTCGGCCTGGCCACGACCAGCGGAACGGCCGCCATCAATCCCACGACTGATCGGACCAGGATTCGCTCGGCCCTTGATCATGTCGCCGGCGAAGCGAGCGATTTCCAGGCGTTGACACCTCCCGGCGCCGATGCGGCCGACACCGCGTCTCCCGATGCCGACGGGTCCGTCGGAGTCCACCAGGCCCTTGAGATCTCGAATGGTAACAACGAGGTTCTCAAGGTGGCGATTGCCAATGCCTGCTTCGAAGGGAAACGGTCCCTTCCCGACAGCCCGGTTGACAGCACGGTGCTCGAAGTTCTCATGGCACAGAACGACTGCGCGGCACAAGTCGGCAGACAGGCCAGGACCATTGCCACGCAGGTCAAACAAGTCACGCGACGGCAGGTCGCATCTTATGTTTCGGTGATCGAAGCCATGAAGGCCGCGACGGGCCTTCGGCATCTCGTAGTGATGTCTGATGGCCTGGCCGTTGGGCGTGATGCCTCGCAGCTGACGCCACTCGCGAGGGCGGCGGCTGCCGCGGGCGTTCAGGTCAGCGTCTTGATGGAGGAGCGCGACCTGAGCCTGACGGATGGCGGGCGGCGACAGAGGGCGCCATCGAATGCAGCTCCTCCCCCGATCACCGACACAGGTGCACCGCAGCGCCGCATCGAAGACAACGCGATGTTCCTGGCCGGCGCACAGCTGGCCGCCGAAATGGCGGGAGGGCAGTTCTATCGGATCATCGGCCAGCCAGACACGTTCTTCGCTCGGGTGCGAAATGCCAGTTCCGCCGTGTATCGCCTGGGCGTCGAGCCACCGCCCGACGTCGAGCCGTCGCGCATCACGAGCGTCGAAGCCAAGGTGGGTCGCAAGGGTCTCACCGTGCTCGCGAATCGTCACGGCGTGGCACCACCGTTGTCGCCGTTCGCCCCCGCAGAGCCAACTGTGGACGACAAACTCAGGACGGCGATCGGCCAGGGCCAGTCGCACGGTGCCGTGCCTCTCAAGGTGGCCACTGCACTCCGCCGATCGTCATCGTCCTCCCTGGACCTCAGCGTGAATGCGGAGATCCCCGGCACCGTGCGTGGGCCGCTGGTGGCGATGTTCGGCCTGGTGAAGGACGGCGCCGCGCTGGGGCCATCACCACCGGCCGTCGTGAGATCGCCGTGCCCGCCGCCGGCGAGCCGTTCACCTTGTCCGTGTCGCTGCCGGCTGAACCCGGCTCCTATCAACTGCGGCTGGCCGTGGCCGATGCCACAGGCGCTCTGGGCGCGCTGGAGGTGCCGGTAGACGCGTCGCTCAGCACGATGGGACCGTTTGCCGCCAGCGACCTGATCGTCGCGTGGGTGGATGCCAAGGGGCAGCCGCACGGTATGGCGCTTGAAGAACTGCCGGCGGCGGCCACAAGCCTTCAGGCGCTGTTGGAACTCTACGCGCCGGCCGGTGGCGCGCCCGGTGTGCTCGACGCCCTGAAGAACGACGTCCAGGTGGAGTTGGTCCTCACGCGCGCCGGCGAAACCGAACCTGTCGACGAGCGCGAAGTGGTCCCCCAGTTCTCACCCGGCGTCCTTCGCATGGTCGTTGAGTACCCCATCGACGACCTCAAGCCGGGTGTCTACCGTCTGCGCGCCAACGTCCGCGTCGGTGGCCAACCAGCCGGCGCAGCGATCGCGACGGTGAGAAAGAAGTAGTCTGCATTTCGTAGCGCGCGCTGGGTCTCAAGCGCGCGGAAGGGCCGCGGCCTTGAGACCCAGGCCGCGCTACGAATTTTCTTGGAGCTTCGCGCGCACGGCGGTCGCCAGCGCGTGCGTGGGGTTGAGCGCGAGTGCGTTGTCGGCGTGCGTGCGCGCTTCGACAAGGCGTCCCAGCACGAGCTCGCAGTAGGCCAGGTGCGCGAACGCATCGGCGTCGCGAGGGTCCAGCCGGGCGCTGGCCCCGAACTCACGCGCGGCGTCTTCGATGCGGTTCAGCACCAGCAGGTTGAGTCCGTACTGCAGGCGTGCCGCAGCGGAGCCCGGCGCCAAGGCGGCGCCACGCCTGAAGAACGGCTCGGCCACATCAGGCGCCTGCACGGCCGCCGCCAGGCGGCCAATCTGCAGCCACACCTCCGCGTCGTCTCCCGGCGCCGGAGTGATGCGCTTGATGGCCTCTGCCGCGCCCCTGGGGTCGCCGGTGGCCTGCAGGGCGACCGCAAGGTCATAACCGGCCACACGCGCCTTCGTGCCGGCGTCAACGCCCTTTCGCAGATGGGGTAGCGCCTCAGCGGCCCGTCCAGCCTTGAGCAACGCCTGGCCGAGCGCGTATTCGAGGTCGGCCCCGCCCGGGTTCAGGCGTTGAGCTTCGGCGAGGTACGTGAGCGCCCGGTCGTTCTTCCCGCCGAGCATGTACTGAACGCCGGCGCCGTAATGGGCGGCGCCTGGCCTGGGCGCCGTCGGCTCGAGCTTGCGAACCCAGTCCGCAGCTTCGGCATCACGTCCCAGGATGATCAGGCGCTGGGCCATGCGCAAACCCTCATTCCATCGATCGTCGCCGACCGATGAGGGCGAGTTGACCGCCACAAGGCCTACAACGAGGGCGAGCAACGGGAGCGCGAGCGTGCGCCACTGCCGGCGCGTCACGTACGTGGCGAACGCGTCGAGCGCGATGCCCGATCCAACACAGAGCGGTACCAGCAGCGGCAGCCGGTACCGCTCGGCGATAAAAAACAGCGCGACGGAAATCGCATAGATCGGAACGAACGAGATCCAGACCACGGCCGAACGATCGTCGGCACGGCGAAGCAACAGGCCAAGTCCCACCACACCGAGCGGCATCAACAGCCACGGGCCGATCGCGTAGAACCTCAGCGCGGTATTGGCGTCATAGGCAAAAAACGGATACGAGTACGGCAGCGCCACATGCTGCGCGTGAAACACGTAGCCGAATTTCTTCAGGAACAAGAAAACCGCCCGGTGCGGATGTTCGCCAATCCAGCTCAACGCGAGGTCGAAGAAATAGTCCCGAGGTCTCCGCATCGGAAAGCGTCCGGCCCAGGGCCAGTTCCGCCACGCGTCGCGCGTCGCGCGACTGGCCCTGGATGTCGGGCGTGATGCCCGGCACTTCGGCGTAAAACCCGGTGGCGGTCTCGGAATTGCCGATGTAGAAGTTCAGCCCACCGTGCGAAGACACCGGCGACCATTCACCCGCCACCACGCCGTTGCGTATCGAGACAGGCGCCATGCCCAGAAGGACACCGGCGACGAGCACCGCGGCCGGACGCACACGCCTGGTCGCCAGCAGCACCGCCACCAGGCCGGCGGCAGCAATCGCCATGTTCGGCCGGTTGAGTGCGGCAAGGCCAAAGACGATGCCAGCGATGAGGAACCAGCGCGCGCCGCGGCCCTTCAGCGCCCAGGTCAACGCCAGCAGCGCCGCTGTGGCGAGTGCGACATCAATCGACGCCTGCAGGATCAGTACTTCGTAAAACGTGATGAGCCCGGTGACTGCGGCAAGCCCGGCGGCGAACCAGGCTGCCCGGCTCGTGCTCCACTCCCGCGCCATCGTCCAGATCCCGCCGACAGCAAGGGCGCCCATGAGTGCCTGCAACACGCGCACGGCCGTGAACGAGTCGGTCAGCGCCAGGCCAGCGGCCAGCACGTAGATGTAAAGCGGAGAGACGTAATAGAGGCCCGGCCCCAACGAAAGGTCGCCGGCCACCACTCGGCGCGCGAGATCGGCGTAGGCGGTGGTATCAAGACCCACTTCGGGCTGCACCAGCGGGTGGTCGGCCAACTGCCAGACCACGATCAACTTCAGGATGGCCGCGAGGGCAACAACCACTCCGATCGGCCACCATGTCGCGCCGATGGACTCAGGAGCGGCAGGCTTCTGTATCGGGCGTTTCATCGTCTCAGCAGTTGTCGGATCGCTTCGACGTCACCGGCCAGTTGCGGCGGCGCTGTCCGGACGTATTGCTCGCCGAACGTGCGTGCTTCACCGATGCGGCCCGCGTCGGCGAGCAATACGATTAGGTTATAGAGTGCGTCGAACTCATTCGGGTCCAGCTGCACTGCGCGCTTCCAACTCTCGATCGCGTCAGGCTTCCGGTTGGTCTGCGCCAGAATGACTCCCAGTGTGGTGAAGCCCTTTGCCAGCGACGGATCGATGTCCACCGCGCGTCGTGCGAACTGTTCTGCTTCGCGTAGTTTCGCACCACGGTCACCGCCGGGCCGCCCCGCCTCTTCCAGCAGCATCGTCGCAATGTTCTGATGCGCGAGGCCGCTGGTGGTGTCGAGCGTGAGAATTTTCTGGAACACCACGATGGCGTCCCGGAAGCGCCCCGCGCGACCGTACGCAAGGCCGAGGGCGTTGAGGCCCTCCACGTCGGTGTCCGGCAGAGATTCCAACAGGGCTATCGCCTTCGGAAGATTGGTGCCACTCTCGGCCAGGTAAATGCCGAGCCTGATGCGCAGGTCTCGGTCCGGTGCGCCGGCCGCCAGGCCCGCCTCGAGCGTGGCGATCGCCGCCGGCCACTGGCCCGACTCCCACTCCGAGTACGCCAGCGAAATGTACGCGTCGGCCGTGTCGGGACGACGGGAGATGACGCTGCGAAGCATTTGTACGCCTTCAGCCGTGCGATTCTCCCTGAAAAATTCGGAGGCGCGATGCAGGTCGCGATCGATGGTGACCAGGTTCTTGAGGTCGTCGGCTTCGGTAAACACCGTCCGCTCCGGCGCGCTGCCCGAGATATAGCTCAGCGACCGCAAGGCCTCCCGCTCCGAGGCGGAAATCTGTCCCGGTCGATCAGGCGCCGCCGTGCTGAAGGTACGAAGCAGATTCGTCAGCACTTGCAGCCGCTCGGGTTGGCGGGATGCCATGTTGCTCGACTCGCCCGGGTCTGCCGCCAGGTCGTAGATTTCGGGGATGGGCTGGTCGATGTATTTCGTGCGCTCCTGCAGCACGCCTCGGAGCGGTGCCCAGCCGCGCACGAGGTTGAAAGTCATGGATTCGAAGTAGCTGGGCCGGTCGGGGCCGTCGCCATCGGCGATGAGCGGGCGCAACGATGTGCCCAGCCATTTCGGGTCCACGGGAACGCCCACGGCGTCGAGCACTGTTGGGGCGATGTCGATGTGGCGAGCGGGCGTGTTGATCGTTTTGCCGCGTGTCGCAGCGGCGCCGCCCGGCTGGATGGTCGCCACGATCAGCGGCACACGCAATGTGCCCTCGTACGCGAACATGCCGTGTGTTTCTTCGCCATGTTCGCCCAAGCTCTCGCCGTGGTCGGACGTGACGATCACCGTGGTGGGCCGCGAGAGCGTGGCCAGGTGTGTGAGCAGTGGTTCAAGTGCGTGATCCACCCACGCCACTTCGTCGTCGTACGGGCGGGGCGACTTGCCGGCGAACTCGGCGGGCGGCTTGTAGGGCGAGTGCGGGTCGAAGACGTGCACCCACCCAAAGAACTTCCCAGGTGTGCGACGGACCCAGTCGAGCGCACGTGTCACTACTTCATCGGCCCGCCGTTCGGGCAGCGTGAACGTGACGTCGCTCTTCATCTCGCTGATTTGATCGTCGTAGACGTCAAACCCCGGCGACAGGCCGAACCGTTTGGTGAGCGGGAACCCCCCGACGAAGGCGCCGGTCGAAAAACCCAGCGGCTTCAGACGAGTGGCGAGTGTGGCCGTGCCGTCTTTCACGCGAAACCCGGCGTTGTCGCGCATGCCGTGTTCGTACGGCAGCTGCCCCGTGAGGATCGATGTGTGTGAGGGGAGCGTGACCACCGCGTGGGAGTGCGCGAAGGTGAAGCGCGCGCCGTGCGCGGCGAGCGCATCCAGGTTTGGCGTGGCTGCGGCGCCGCCGTACGACCCCAGCGCGTCGGCGCGCAGGGTGTCGATGGTGACGAGCAGGATGTTCTGGTCGGCCTGCTGGCCGAGTTCGTACGCCGGGGTACGGTTCAGCAGCCAGGCCGTGCCGGCGGCCACAACGAGGGCCACCAGGCCCACGGACGCCCCGCGACGAATCATCAGTCGGAAATCCCGCTACGCCGGCGGAATCCTGTTGGCGTAGAGCTTCAGGCCGTCACGCCGGACACCCACGAGCACGCCCTGGGCCTTGCCGCCGCCGGGCCGCTTGTAGACCACTTCGTACTGGTGATTCAGGTTGTCCACGATGTTCTTCATCATGGCTTCCAGCGCCGACTGCGCATGAATGAACTCGCGCCGGCCACCAGTATTCGCGGTCAACTGCTCAAGGACCAGTCCACGCACCGCGTTTTGATTCGTGCCCGGCTGCACCGAGACCGCCCAGAGGTTGGCGTGGGACTTCGACAGTTCTTCGTGCAACTGCCGGATGTTCTGGCGGCTCTGTTCGTCGCCCGGTTCGATGTTGAGGGCGACGATGTTACGGCGGGGCGACTTGGCTTTCGTCAGCGACTTGCTCGCCTCGATAATCGCTTCGAGCAGCACGGAGGCCGCCCCGGGCTTGGGGAACAGCCGGGCCACACCCTTCTCAAGATCCGCCACGTTTGACGTCATCTTCGTGACGGTGATCGCCGCCTGGCCAAACTCCATCAATTCCATCTGCGTTTCAGGGCTGACGGACGCCATGTCCTTTACGAACGAACCGATCGCGGTGCGAATATCCCGGATGAGTTCAGGCGAGAAGGAGCCGAGGCCCAGGGCGCCGCCAGTGCTGCCGCTCATCATCGAGCCCTCGCCGGCGTTCTTGGTCGTGTCCGCCAAAAGCACGATGGCCATCGGCGCTGTCGACCGCTTCACGCTCACCACTTCGCGATCCTGGTTGTCTTCGCGGATGAGGACTTCCGGCGTCGTCAGGTCCTTCACCGACTTGCCGTCCTTGTCGACGACGGTGAGATAGAGGATCTTTTCTTCCTGGCTGGTCGCCGTCAGTTCGGGCGTCGAGAAGGCCCCAAACGTCACCGCAAGGCCGAGCAGGCCGGCCAGAGGCACAAGGGCCCGGCGGCGAAGTGTGTCAGTCGTCATGTGTCGTGAAGCCTCCAGAGGAAGAGTAGCAGGAATCGGCTACGCCAACGCGAGCACGTCCACAGAGGGGTATCTCGTCCGGATCTTCCGGTCGAGCGTGACGAGCGTGGCAGGTGCAGACTGGGCGAACGCGGCCAGATAGTCGTCGGTCCAGAGCAAGTGGCTTTTGTCGTTGCGCTTCGAGAGCGTGATCCACACCGGCGCCAGGCCGCGTGGCTCGCCGAGGAATCTGACCCGCGGGTCGTCCTGGAGCGCCAGCAGCAGGTCCCACCCCTGTTTCCGCGTCTGAACGTCCGTCCCCGTCACCGCCGGATTGCTGACCAGGCGCAGGAAGGCCATCTCGGTGACCCGGCAAAACGCCAGATCATCATCTTCCTGGTCCATCCAGCGTTTGGCGATCGAATGATGCGCATGGCGGCCCCACGAAGCAGCGAGCCACACGTTCACATCCAGTAATTTCATCGCCGAGCCCGAGCCCGCCCTGTGGACGGGGACGATCGAGGACTGACCCCTTCCGCGTCCGCGTTAGCAAGCGCCTGTTCGAGGCTCGCATTCGTCGCGGCGACCGCTGGCCCTGTGGCGGCACCAAACAGCGGCAAACGTGCCCGAGTGCGGCCCCGCGCCGACTGGGGCAGCGCAAGCTCCGACGCGAGGGCCCGCGACAGCAAGGTCTTCAGCGACTCCCCGCGCTCGGCGGATCGCGCCTTCGCGTGTCGCATGAGTGCGGTGTCGAACATGACCGTAGTGCGCATAAAAGCATATTTGCATATCGACGCAGCCCTGGCAAGACCGGTCGTGAGGCAGCCTGCCGGCTGAAATTGAGCCAATGAGCCAATGGGGCACCCGTATAATTGCCGCCATGACGCGAGAACAACGGCTCCCGTGGCTGGTGGCATGTGGAGTGGTGGCCTGGGCCGCGGCGGTGACGATGCCGCAGGCGCAGGTGGCGACGCCCGCCACAACGGGTGCGGCCCGGGTGGATGCCACCCGGCTTGCGAAGATCGACGAGGTCGTCGCCGAGGCGATCGCCGAGAAGAAACTGCCGGGTGCCGTGGTGCTGGTCGGCCAGGGCGACACCGTCGTGTTTCGAAAGGCGTACGGCCATCGCGCGTTGGTGCCCGCGCCCGAGGTGATGACCCTCGACACGATGTTCGACATGGCCTCGCTGACCAAGGTCATCGCCACCACAAGCGCGGTGATGATGCTGGTCGAAGACGGCAAGATCCGCCTGAGCGATCCGGTGGACTCAGTTCATCCCCGACTTCGCGAAGTACGGCAAAGATCGCGTCACCGTCCGCCACCTCCTGACGCACATGTCCGGCCTTCGGCCCGATGTGGACCTGGCTGATCCGTGGGTCGGCTACGAGGCGGCCATGGCGCTTGCCAACGAAGAAGTGCTCGGCGCCGCACCCGGCCGGCAGTTCGTCTATAGCGACATCGGGTTCTTCCTGCTGGCCGACATCGTGGCCAAAGTCAGTGGCCAACCCTTCGACCAGTTTGTGGCCACGCGCCTGTTCCAACCGCTTGGCATGACAGACACGATGTTCAACCCGGCTGCGGTCCTGCGAGACCGCATTGCGCCCACGGAAAGTTGCACGCAGTACGGATGGCCCTGCGCCGGCCCTGGCGCCGAGATGCTTCGCGGTACGGTGCACGACCCGACGGCGCGCCGCATGGGCGGTGTGGCCGGCCACGCGGGACTGTTCAGCACGGCGGACGACACCGCGCGTTTCGCACGCATGCTGCTGCGCGGCGGCGAATTGGACGGCGCGCGGGTGCTCTCGCCGTTGGCTGTGGCGCGCATGACCAGTCCGTCCACGCCTGATGGTCTGCCCAGTGTGCGCGGACTCGGCTGGGACCTGGATTCGTCTTACTCCTCCAACCGCGGCGAACTGCTGCCCATCGGCTCCTTCGGACACACGGGCTTCACCGGCACGTCGCTCTGGGTTGATCCAGCCACTCAGGTGTTCGTCGTGTTCATGTCCAACCGTGTGCATCCAGAAGGCAAGGGCGACGTCACGCCCCTGCGCGCGCGCGTGGCGACGATCGCGGCGTCTGCATTCAGCGCGCTGCCCGCAACGGGGCTTGCCGGCACCCGCCGGACATTCGAGTCACAAACGCCGGCCGTGCCCGCACCCACGAACGCACCCGTGCAGAACGGCATCGATGTGCTTCGCGCCGGCGGGTTTGCGGCGCTCAAAGGCCTGCGTGTGGGCCTGCTCACCAACCACACCGGCCGCGCGCGTGATGGCGCCGCAACCATCGACGTACTCGCCGCCGCCCCGGACGTGAAGCTGACCGCCCTTTTCAGCCCTGAACACGGAATCCGCGGAATTCTGGACGCCGTTGTGCCCTCCACGCACGACGCCAAGACCGACCTGCCGATTCACTCCCTGTATGGCGACTCACGGCGTCCGACCGACGCGATGCTCGCCGGTCTCGACGCCATCGTCATCGACCTGCAGGACGTTGGCGCGCGGTTCTACACCTACATGACCACGATGGCGTATGTGATGGAAGAGGCCGCGTCGCGCAAGATCAAGGTCTTCGTGCTGGATCGGCCGAACCCCATTGGCGGCGTGCACATCGAAGGCCCCGTCCTCGATCCTGACGCGGTGAGCTTCATTGGCTACCTGCCGGCGATGCCCACACGGCACGGCATGACGCTTGGTGAACTTGCGCGCCTGTTCAATGCGGAGAAGAAGATCGGCGCGGACCTGACGGTGGTCGCGATGCGCAACTGGCGGCGCGACGCCTGGTTCGATGACACGGGGCTGATGTGGATTGGCCCGTCACCGAATATGCGCAACCTCTACGCTGCCACGTTGTACACGGGACTCGCGTCATTCGAGAGCGCGAACCTGTCGGTGGGGCGCGGCACCGATACGCCATTCGAACACATCGGTGCGCCGTGGATTGATGGTGTGCGCCTCGCAGAAGCGCTGAACGCCCGGGCCATCCCGGCGTGCGCTTCTATCCCGAACAGTTCACGCCCAACGCGAGCAAGTTTGCCAACGAACTCTGCCAGGGCGTCTTCATTGTCGTCACCGACCGGAATGCCGTGCGGCCCGTGCGCGTCGGCGTGGAAATCGCGTCCGCGCTCCTGCGACTATTCCCAGGCAAGTTCGAGATCGATTCCTCATTGCGGTTGTTCGGCTCAGCCTCGGGCCTCGCGCGCCTCAAGAGCGGCGACGACCCCGCCGCGATCGCCGCCACCTGGAGCGGCGGCGAAGCGCGGTGGCGACTGCTGCGGGCGAAGTATCTGCTCTACTAGTCCTGGGTCCAGGGTCCTGGGTCCAGGGTTCGATGTGCGTGCGCCGTTCGGCGCACGGGCTTTAGTTAAGAAGGAAGTTCCGGCAAAGCCGGCACCGAGAACTCTGGACCCAGGACTCTGGACCCAGGACTACTCAGAACCTCCTGAATATCCCGATCGTCACCGTCACCTGCCTGTTGGTGCCCGAGCCTTCGAAGAGGGGTGGCGGCCAGGTTTGGCCCGCTCAGCGACGAGCGCACGTTTGGCTGCGTGCTGAACTGAATGCCCGGGCTCGTGGCCGACGGCAATACTCCGGTGGTTGTGGCGGTGGCCACAGCGGGTGCCGCCGTCAGCTTCGTGACGTCCTTCGTTGAGTTCACGAGCAGGCGGGCGTCGACGCGTATTCCTGTGCGCTCAGACAAGTCGTATGTCAGGCCGCCGCCCACAAGGCCCATCGCATTGTTCTTTGGCTGGGTCACGCTCACCACCACGCGATCGGTCTCGTCCATCAGGAACGCGCCAAAAAGCCTGAACGTGTAGCGGCCGTTGAGAACGGCCTGAGGCCCCTCGCCGCTGTTGAGCATGACCCCGCCTCCCGCAGTCAGATACGCCTCCACCTTGCTTCCGCTGAGCACCGTCCACTTCATCGCGCCTGCCACTCGGGTCTGGCTGTTCGCCCGGTCGGGTGTCGTGAGCTGCGACGTGACAACGAGGTTGGTCACCGGCGCCGTCGCGAGCAACGCCTGGAACGATTCCTCGAAGCTGTCGCTGCTGGCCTTCAACGCGTCCTGAAGGGCGCTGGTCAGCGCCAGCTTCGCCAGACTGCGCTCCACACTCAACTCGAGGCTGAGCCTCGATGTGAGCGTCCTTCCCACGCGCAGGCCAAACGCGCTACCGCTCTCTTGCGGCTGGCGCCGTTGCGCCCGAACGCGGCGTCCATCGGGATGAGTTCCGGGAATGGCGTGCCGTCAATGGCCTCGAAGCGCGCCAACACCTGATTCAGGAGTCCAGCACCATCGCCGAAGTACCACGAGGACACAGCGCGACTCGGCTGCCCGGACTCAGTCGTGAACGGTGTGCCTGGGGCGAACGCCGGCACCGCACCTCCGCTCGAGGATGACGATGAGGAGGAGGACGCGCCGCCGTAGAGTTCGATGGTCCACTTGCCGGGCCGAGCCGCGTTCTGAGCGTGGGCGGTTGACGGCCAGAACCCGCCAAGGGCGATGGCGCTCAGCGTTGCGAAGACTCGCGTGGCGGTCCGGCGAACAATTCGGGGTGAAGTCAGCATGCGTGTCTCCGGAAAAAGCGAGTGGCCGGCAGTATAGTAACGGCGGGAGGCAGAGCATGGGCAGATCTTTCTCGATGGTTCGCGCAGGTGTGCTGGCCGGGGCCGGCCTGATGGTGGCGCTGAGCCCGTCGTGGCTGGGGGCTGTCCGGGCCTCGTCCAGTCCGCTGTCGAACGATGCGCTGTTGCCCGCCGCGGCCCTGTCCCAAATCCTCGCGGCAAGCGATGCGAGCGTGACACGGTCGCGCGCGGTGGCGCTGGACGTCAACACGCTGCCGGATCCCCGAACCCGCCCGCAACTGGTCCGCGAGCCGTCTTTGTCGCTCGAACTCTTTCCCGACGTCTCCATCGTTGCGGTATTTGAGCGTTTTGATCCGAATACGTCCGGCGTCACCTGGGTGGGGCATGTGGATGGGGTCGCGGCGAGTTCAGTGACCCTCGTGTACGGCGGAGGCCTTCTCGCAGGCAGTGTCGTGATGCCGTCAGGCACGTTCAACATTCGGCCGGCGTCGGCGGAGTCACGGGCCGCCAATCCGCAGCCCGCGGGCGAAGTGCATGTGATTTCGCAGGTGAATCAAGCCGCGCTCCCACGCGAGGCGGATCCGCTCGAACCCACGTACACGCCCGAAGCGCTTGCGGCCGCGGCCGATCGCAACATTACTGATACGGCCGACATCATTGACGTGATGGTGGTCTATACCGCATTGGCGCAGCAGCACGCAGGCGGCGCGGCAGGCATGGCCAACCTCATCAACATCGGCATCAGCGAGACCAACACGACGTATGCGAACAGCGACGTCAAGCATCGCGTGCGCCTCGTGCACAGCGCCCTCGTGGGCTACACAGAAGTCGGTTCATTCAGCGCGAATCTCACGAGTCTGCGCCAGGGTCTGGGCCCGCTCAGCGGCGTGCCCGCGCTGCGTAATCAGTTTGGCGCCGACCTGGTCATGATGTTGGTGCATCCGTCCAGTGGCGCCGACGCCTGCGGCATTGCCTACGTGATGTCGACGGTGAACGCCGCGTTTGACCCGTTCGGCTACAGCGTCACGGATACCGTGTGCGTCACGCCTGGCCTGACCATGCCCCACGAGTGGGGCCACAACATGGGCGCGCAACACGACTGGTACGTGAATACCTCCGTGTTTCCCTACAGCTATGCCCACGGCTACAACAACACACGGGTGGGGCAGCGGTGGCGCACGGTCATGTCGTACAACGACGCCTGCGCCGTGCAGGGGTTCAATTGCACGCGGCTGCTGGCCTGGGCCAACCCTGACAATCGTCTGAACCCGTTCTGCACCGGGGGCAGTTTTGCCTGCCGCGGCAATCTCTGGTTCCTGCCTGGAGAGGCGATGGGGGTTCCCGGCGGCACTCGCACCGACTGCGTCGTCGGCGTGCTGACGACGAACCCGTGCGACGCTGATGACCATCGCGCGCTCAACAACACCGCGTTGACGGTGGCCAACCTCAGGCAGCGGGTCGTGGCCAGTACAACATCAGATAGACGATAACGCCGGTCACCGAGACAAACAGCCAGATGGGCAGTGTCCACCGCGCGATGGCGCGATGGCGGGCATCATCGCGTTTCAGTCCGCGCCGCAACGTCATGAGTGCGAGCGGCACCACGGCCGCCGCCAGGATGATGTGCGGCACCAGAATGACGAAGTAGATCGTGCGCAGCATTCCGGTGCCCGGGAACGGCTTCGACCCCACCTGCGCGTGATAAATCACGTAAGAAATCAGAAACAACACCGACGTCCCAAACGCCGCCAGCATCGTCTTTCGATGCTGTTCAATGCGCCGCGCCCGAATGTGGAAGTACGCGATAACCAGCAGCACCGTGCAGAGCGCGTTCAGCGATGCGTTCAGTGTCGGAAGGTCGCTTACCGAGATCATTTAGTCAGTTCCCCAGTTCCCCAGTTCCTAAGTTCCCAACTTCGCGATCGCCATCAGAATCCACAGCAGCGGCAAATAGATGATCGACGCGTAGAACACCACGCGCGCGTTGGTCTTGGTGCGCGACCAGGCGAAGCGGACGGTCAGCGCAAACTGCATCAGGCCGAGTATCAACACGCCGATGGCGTACGTCTGGTCGGCCAGGTTCACCACCGTGGGCATCACGCTGACCGGCACCAGGGTGGCGGCCCAGAGGGCCATCTGGCGACCGGTCATGGCGCCCGTGTGATCGATCACCGGCAACATCGGCAGTCCGGCGCGGCCGTAGTCTTCCCGGTAGATCCACGCGATGGCCAGGAAGTGCGGCAGCTGCCAGATGAACATGATGAAGAACAACGACCAGCCCGCCAGTTCGTCGATCGACCCGCGCGCGGCGGCCCAGCCGATCATCGGCGGCAGCGCACCCGGCACGGCGCCGACCACGGTGGCAAACGACGTGTAGCGTTTGAGCGGCGTGTAACAGAGGACGTAGCTGAACAGCGTGGCCAGCGCCACCCACATCGCCAGCATGCTCACCGCGCCGCCGAGAATGCCCAACCCCACGGCCGAGAAGACTGCCGCAACGATGCGGCCTTCGCGCGGCGACATCCGGAGCCCCGCCACAGGCCGGTTTTTCGTGCGGTCCATCAGAGCGTCGGTATCGCGCTCGCTGACCTGGTTGAACGCGGCCGCGCCGCCTGCCACAAGCGCCGTGCCGGCGCACGTCACGGCCAGGCGCGTCAGGTCCACGTCGCCGGGTGTGGCCATGTAGTAGCCACCTGCGGTGGTGGCAACAACCAGGGTATTCACCCGGATCTTGGCAAGCGTGATCCAATCGGCCACGCGCGAAGGTGTGGATGGCATTTCAGGCCGGGCCGAAGGCCAGCGTCACGCTTTGCTGGCTGCCTGCGGCGATCGTGACCTGCTGCGTGCGGGTGCCGAAGACCTCGTGCCACGCTTCAATCGTGTAGGTGCCCGGCGGCAGGCCCTTGAGGTCGAATGCGCCAGTGGCGTCTGTGACCGCGAAGAACGGATGGCTCACCACGCCCACATGCGCGGCCATCCATCCGTGGAAGTCGCATTTGAATCGCACCATGACTTCGGGCACGGTGAAGATCTTCGTTGTCCGCATCCCGGCGCGCGGTTGGCTTTCGTTGAACTCCTGGTTCTGCATCGGCAGGGCGTGCACGTTATGCACCGTGTCATCGCTGTTCAGGATTTCGATCGGCTGGCCCACGCGCACGCCGAACACGCGCGGCGCATACACGCACCCCTTCTGGTCCATCGTGACGGCTTCAGTCGGCGTGTCGAAGGTGTATTCGTCGAATGTCGCCTTAACGTGGACAAAGACGTTTTTGAGCCCGCCATCTGCGCCGACGAGTACGGCGTCGCTCTGCGGGTTCGGGCCGGCGCCGGCCACACACGCCGCGTCCTTGCCCATGCGCAGCAGTTCAGGTTTCGGCACCTGTCCCGTGAATGTGATGCGACCGGCCACCGACCCTGCGGTGGCGCTGTCCACCCGCTTGCCGCCGGTGGCGGGGGGCGGGGCAGACGGCGTGGGCGCGGGCGAGCAGGCGGCCAGGGTCAGGACCACAATCACGAGAAGAGCGGCGGCAGAAATGCGGGTAGAAGTCATGGCAGTAATTGAACCTGTCGATTATCCCTGACTTGACCGCCTTCTCGCCACGATGCTACTTTCAGTGTTCGGGTTAGGGCCGAAACCGGCCCCATCCATGGCGGTATCGTCTAGGGGTCAGGACATGTGGTTCTCAACCACAGAACCGGGGTTCGAATCCCCGTACCGCTACCAGCCTTCGCCAATCAGTCGCTGCGCTCCTGGCTTCGGCTGGGCTGCGCCCGCGAGCCTCTCGCGAAGGCTGTCCCGCCGGAGCCAGGAGCGGAGCGCCTGTCAGGCGCAGGCGGAAGGCGGACGCCAATTCGGTCTACTCTTCACAGGTCGATGAGAAAAGTTGCGATCGGTCTCGCCATTGGTGGCGTGGCGTGGGCGCTGGCCTACGGCCTCGGCCTGTTCCGGGTCTTCACGGACCAGGAGCTCTCCACGTACGACCGCCGGCTCGTGGCCACCCATGACACGCGCCTGGCGCGCGGGGGCGGCGCGCACCAGGACATGGTCATCGTCGAAATCGACGAGTCGTCGCTGCGCCTGCTGGAGCCCACGTTCGGCCGGTGGCCATGGCCACGCCTGGTGCATTCGGCTGTGGTGGACTTCCTGGCGCGCGGGCAGGCGAAAGCCATCGCCTACGATGTGTTGTTCGTGGACCGGGACCTTCGCGGCGCGTTTCCGCTGGGAGACAGCGGCGCGACCATGTCGGGCGCCGAGTCGGATGCCGCGCTCGTCGAAAGCGTCAGGCGCGCGGGAAATGTGGTGCTGGCGGCTGAAGTAATTTTTGAGGGCTCGGCCAGCGCGGAAACACCTGTGCCTGCAGCGCCGCCGCTGCCCGGCGTGAACTACGACCCCGGGCCCGGCTTTTTTGTGCGCCCACACCTTCGTCTGCCGTTTGCCGATCTCGCCGCGGCAAGCGCAGGCGTCGGCCACACCATGTTGGAACTTGACCCCGACGGCACAGCACGCCGCGTGTTGCCGTTCGTCGTGGCCCAGGGACGGCCGGTGCCGTGGCTCGGACTGGCCTCCTTCCTGGCGGCCGATCGTGTGCCGGCCTCGGGGTCTCCGTGGACGGGTCGATCCTGCGCGTCGGCTCGGCGCAAGTGCCGGTGCTCTCAGCCCCCGCGCGCTCGACCACCGGTGAAGAACTGCCGTCGCGTCAGATGCTGCTCCGGTTACACGGGCCCTATGCAGATGCCGAAGGGCAACGCACGTATCCGGCCTATTCCTTCGTAGACCTGCTGCGCTCCGAAGACCTGATGCTCAATGGCGCGGCGCCGCTCGTGGACCCCGCAGAGTTCCGCGGTAAGTACGTGTTCATCGGCACCACCGCCCCAGGCTTGAAAGACACGTATCCGTCGCCGTTCGGCGGACCGGCGATGCCCGGCGTGCAGCTTCACGCCGCGACAGTGGATGACGTGTTGTCGCAGCGGTTCATGCGCAAGGCCGACACCACCGTGGACGTGTTGACCACCGGAGGCGTCAGCCTCGCAGCCGGGGTGGTCGCGGTGGTGCTGCCCGTCGGGTGGGCGGTGGGGGTGGTCCTGGTTCTGGGCGCCATTCTCGTCTGGGCGACGACCGCGGCGATCGGTGCGGGCGTGTGGGTGAGTCTGGTGCCGCCGGTCTTGGGCCTCTCCCTGGCCACGTTTGGTGGCACGGCCTGGCAATATTTTGTGGAGGACCGGCAGAAGCGTCTGATGAAACAGCTGTTCGGACGGTATGTGTCACCCGATGTGTTTGCGCACCTGGTGGCAGACCCGTCGCTCGCGCGACTGGGTGGCCAGCGCCGGGAAATGACCGTGCTCTTTTCGGATATCCGCGGGTTTACAACCGCGTCGGAAAAGGCCACCCCGGAAGCCGTGGTGGCGCAGCTCAACGAGTACTTTTCCGCGATGGTGGCCGTCCTGTTCCGCCACCAGGGCACGCTGGACAAGTTCGTCGGCGACATGGTGATGGGCCTGTTCGGCGCACCCGTGACCGACCCGCACCACGCCGACCATGCCGTGGCCGCCGCCCTCGAGATGGTGCAGGAGCTGAACCGCCTGAATGCCGACTGGAAAGCCCGGGGAATGCCCACCGTGGATATTGGAATTGGCATCAACTCCGGGGACATGATTGCGGGTAACATCGGGTCCGACACCGTCATGAGTTACACAGTCATTGGAGACTCGGTCAATCTGGGGTCGCGCCTTGAGTCTGCCACCAAGGAGCACGGCGTGCGCATCCTCATCAGCGAGGCCGTCAGATCGAGACTGACGACGGATGTGCCGACGCGCGAGATTGGCGCGATTACGGTGAAGGGCAAGGCCCAGGCGATCGTGGTGCACGAGGTAATAGGGGGGCGTTCATGAGACGGGTGCTTTTCATCAGTGTGTTGATGCTTGCGGTGGCGGCGCCAGCCTCGGCGCAGCTCGGGAAACTCGGCCAGGCGGTCGGAAAGATCAGCAAGGCCAAGAGCATGGCCGACCAGGTCAAGGACCTCGTCGTCACCGAGCAGGAAGAAAAGGACATGGGGGCGGCCATCAGCACCCGCCTGCGCCAGAAGTACGGCGTGGTGCAGGACGCCGGAGTGCATAAGTACGTGTCGCTGGTGGGCCGCGTCGTGGCGTCGTCGAGCACCAGGCCGAATCTTGCGTGGAACTTCGTCGTGCTCGACACCGACGGCGTCAACGCATTCGCGGCGCCCGGAGGCTTTGTGCACATCACACGCGGCGCGCTTGCACTTATCGCCAACGAGGCCGAACTGGCGGGCGTGCTCGGCCACGAGATCACCCACATCACCGCGAAGCACACGTTAAACGCCATCAAGAACAAGAAGCTCTCGGGAGCCGCGGTCGAAGCCGCGACCCGCAGCAACGTGCTGGAGTTCATGCTCGACGCGGCCTATGACAACCTGCTCGAGAACCAGTACGACCAAGGTGACGAGAACGAGTCTGATAAGGTGGGCATCCGCATGGCCAACAAGGTCGGATACGCGCCGGCCGGTCTGGGGGCGTTCCTGACGCGCCTGGCCGACCGGAACAAAGACTTGAAAGAGCCGAGCGGCGTGTTTGCGTCTCACCCGAAAACCAAGGAACGCACGGACAAGCTGGCGAAGCAGATCACATCCGAGAAGCTCACCGCGACCGCCACGGTCGCTGCGCGCTACAAGGCCACGATTTCGTACAGGCCTGTTGCGGTGACCGTAGTTGCCGGCGCCGCCGGCGCCTCATCACTCGCCGGCAGCAGTGGGTCTGCCACAACAACCACGGCCAAACCTGCCGCCACGACGACGTCGTCGACGGCGAAGCCGCCGGCGTCTTCGAGCAAGTTCGGTCTCGGTGGGATTACCTCAAAGCTGGGCGCCGACAAAACAAACACCGGCACGGTGGCGTCCGCCGGGTCGCGGGGAGTCAACCCCGACCGCGACGCCAAGGGCGGATCGAACCCGGCGCGCGTGACGGTGACCCTGACGCCGGCCGAGATCGCCGCCTTCCGCAAGGGCATCTCGGGCTGACGTGGACACTGCGCGTCTGACAAGCCCGCACTTCATCGCCGGCGTGGCGCTCCTTGTCGCCACGCTGGCGCTCCTGTTTGCGGTGCGCAACCCCGCGCTGCGCCGCAGGCTCAGGCTCACGCTGGGTGTGTCGGCCGCTGCCGTCGCAGCCCATCTGCTGCTGGTCAGTGCCGTGGTGCCTGAGGGGTACTACGGAAATATCTTCAGCGTTGAGAAACTGCTGCTGACGCTTGGGGCCATCCAGGTGGTCATCACATTGTTGTTCCATCCGTGGTTCAGCGACCACGCCACCGAGCGCGCACCGGGCATCGTGCAGGGCGCGCTCATCATCAGTGTCTTCTTGCTGGTCGTCACGCTGGTGTTCCCCGAGCAGTTGCTCGCCGCTTCCGCCGTAGGTGCGGTCGTCGTGGGCTTCGCGTTGCAGGACACGCTGGGCAATTTCTTCGCGGGCCTCGCGCTGCAAATCGACCGGCCGTTCAAGCCGGGTCACTGGATCGAAGTCGGTCCGTTCCAGGGCCGCGTCACCGACATCACGTGGCGCGCCACGAAGATTCAGACCAAAACCGGCAACCTCGTGATCGTGCCCAACAACATCGTGGGCAAGGAAGCCATCACGAACTACTCGGAACCGCTGTCGCCCACGCGGTTGTTTGTCGAAGTGGGCACGGGTTATCAGATACCGCCGAACCAGGTGCGCGAGGCGATCATGGTGGCGTTGGCGCGGTGCTCGCGCGTGCTCGAGAAGCCGTCGCCGGATGTGGTGCTGGTGGATTTCGGCGCATCCGCGCTGATCTTCAGGGCCCGCTTCTGGGTGACAGACTTCGAGCATGATGAGCGCGCGCGGGACGAAGTGCGCACGGCGATTTACTACGAATTTCATCGGCGCGAGATCGAGATCCCGTGGCCGATCCAGATCGAATATCAGCGAAACGAAATCCCACGCGACCCGATTGCCGAGCACCACCGGAATGAGCAGCAGATTGCGGCCGTGCCGATCTTTGCAGGGCTGGCGCCCGAGGTGCACGCGGCGCTGGCGGCAGCGGCGCGTACTCGGCTGTACGGGCGGGGCGACATCGTGGTGAGGGAAGGCGAACCCGGCGGATCGATGTTCCTGGTCACTGACGGCACCGTCGTGATTTCCGTCGGACCCGAACGCCGCGAAGTGGCCGTCACGGAAAGCGGAGGCTACTTCGGCGAGATGTCGCTGCTCACCGGCGATGCCCGATCGGCCACGGTCACCGCGCGCCGCGACAGCATGCTTCTCGAAATTTCAGCGGAAGCGTTTGGCGCGCACGTGCGGAGTCAACCCTCGGTGCTGGATGCGTTGGCCGGGGCCGCCGCCACGCGCCGCGCGGAACTGGATGCGGTCAAGTCCGCGCCAGGTGCAGCGCCGGCGGCAAGCCATGCGTCGCTCCTGGCGCGGATGCGAAAGTTCTTCCGTCTGGCGTAGCCTAGATCACGTACGGATCACACCTCACGTACGGATCACAGGAGACGCTGAGACACGGAGGACTTCTTTTGGAAATGCCTTCATTTGACTCATTGGCGCACCCAGTCATTTCCGCAGTTCGCCATTTCGGTCATTTGTGACATTTCGCCACTACGCGGCTGTTAACGCCCGAACGGCCACCAGCGCGGAGCGTCGCGCCGATCGTAGCGTCTTCCGTCTCGGTAGCCCTCGTCGTAGCCGCGGCGGAATCCGTCACGGTAACGATCCTTGTAGAGCTCCTTGGGTCCATAGCGGCGATCGTAGTTGCGGTCGCCTGATCGGTAGCGCTTTTCGCCTACGGGGTCGAAGCGCTCGCCACGTTGGCCGTCCCGCAGGCCGGCTTCGTAGCCGTCGTCCTGCCCGTTCCGGAACGCCTCATCAAAGCGGGGAATCGCGCGCGAGTTGACTCCGCCGCGCTCATCGCGTGGATCTGGCCGTCCACGTTGATCCGATCGTCGATCGTCCCAACGCGGGTCGTGCCAAGTCTGACACGCCGCCAACGTAGGCGTGGCCACCACCAGTGTCAAAGCCAGCATCAGTCCACGTGTACCAGTCATAGAAACCTCCATGACTGCCCACATTGCAAGCGTCGTGCCGATCTAAGGAAGGATGCGAAGCCACCAGAATTTCGCCATTTCGGTCATTTGTGACATTTCGCCATAGCAGGGACAGCGTCCCGCTGTCCTCTATTCCGTCCAGATCAGCACGCGTTCACCTGAGCGGCCGCGGACATCCACGATCAGGAGTGATCCCACCCGAGTGATCTCGTTGATGTCGAGTTCCAGCTTCTGGAGATCGAAACGTTCGGCGCCGACGCCCAGATCCACCTTCCGCTGTCCCATCGTCAACATCCAGAGCGGGAGCTTGAGGTTGACGATACGGCCCTGGTCGGGTTCCCACGCCATGACGATGAGGTTCGTGGCCTTGACGGCGGCGGTCGGCGCCTCACTCAGGTCGCGCATCCGGCGCACACGTTCGGAGGCGTCGATTTCGAGGAGCGGCTTCTGGTCTTTGAACGGAACCAGCGCGTCGTCGAATTGCTTGAGCGCGCTGCCGCTGGACACGCGTTCGGTATTGACGTGTTTTGACACGAAGTAAATGCCTGCACCGGCGATGCCGCACATGCCCAGCATGCCGAGGGCGACGATCACGAGCAGGATCTTGAGCCAGGGCTTCATGCGTGCCAGTTGTAGTCTATGAGATTGGACGGAAACTGAAGGGGTGTTTCCTCAAGCGTCCGGCCTCCTCCTGGCACCACGGGTCCTGATGGGTGCGGCACAACTCGCCGGCGGCCAGATATTCGGTGAGGGCCGTCGATCGCTGTTGACGCAGGTCGGCGACCTTGCCCAATTCCAGGTGCACACGGCCCCGCACCCACCCGACCGGGTTCTGGGTCAGCGCCATCCTGAGGTCCGATGCCGCCTCGTCGAGGTGGTTGAGCGAGACCCGTGCCATGCCCCGTTTGTAAATCCACAGCGCGCGCTCGCCAGGCACCTTCGGCCGGGGATCGCGGTCGTGCCAGGCGAGACCGGACGTCAACGCGGCTTCGGCTTCGGCCGGCAGGCCGGCGCGCCACGCCGCTGACCCAATCTCCAGCTGCAGCAGGCGGTTCTGTGGATGGTCGGCGAAGAGCGCCTTGAGCACGGACAGCGCGTCGGCTTGCCGTCCCTCGCGGCTGTACATCAATGCGAGGGCGATGCGTGCGTCTGTCCGCGTGAGCGGATGTTTTGCCGCGCCTTCGATCAGCTGAAGGCCTCGTTCCTTCCCGCCGCCGAAGCCGGCGATGTACGCGACGAGGCGCTTGGGCATCGAGAGCGCGGCCACGGCATACCTGTATGTGCCCACCACGAGTCCGGCGTCGGTCCTGTCCTGCGCATGTTCGAGCACCCACTCGTGTGAGTTGTAGGCCCGCCGCGCCGATCCGAAGGCTTGCGTGACTTTTCCTTCCACCGTGGCCACGTACGAGGCCTGCAACCCATGTGCGGCGCCGAGGTCGTATCGCGCCTGCGCGCTCCGCGAATCGTGTTTCACGGCGGCTTCTGCCAGGGTGATCGCTCGTCCGAGGTGTTTGCGGAATTCGGCATCCGCGTCAGGAGGTGGCGGGGGCAGCTTGATTTGAGAGGACGTCAGGCCGCCGAGGTAGTGGTCGATCGTGGCGCCGCCACGAGTGAAGAGCGCGTGCATCCAGAGGATGGTGGCGAGCGTCCGATGTACTTCGGAGGTATCCGGCCGAGCGGCCGCGTCCTGTCGCGCCAGGCGCAGGGCATCCTCGTAGTTCAGGTTGTACGCGGCAGCAAAGGCTTCGGGCAGCGGACGTGGTGGCTGCGACGCAGGCGCTGCGGCTGTCAGACCGGCCTGGACCGCGATCAGCAGAGTTCCGAACGCTGTCCGCGTCCGCGCTGTCACGAGAGCGAGAACTCCGTGCCCAGGCCGGCGGCCGTCGCGCGCTCAGCCACAAGCTGCGCCGCTACGAGATCTTCCACCGCCATTCCGAGCGACTTGAACAGCGTGACCTCCGCATCAGACTGCCGGCCCGCGCACCGTCCCAGCACGAGACTGCCGAGTTCGCCGACGATGTGGTCGGCGGTGAAGGCGCCTTCCTTGATGGGCAGCACGATATCGCCGGCTTCGACCAGTGCGGCTGCGTGCGAGTCCACGAACAGGCGCGAGCGGGCGACCAGGGCCGTCGGCATTTCGCGCTGCGTGGGCCGGCAGGCGCCGATCGCACAGATGTGGGTGCCCGGCGCAATGTCTTCGTCGGTGATGACCGGCACGGGAGACGCCGTGACGAGCACCACGATGTCGGCGTCACGTACCGCCGTACGCGCGCTGGCGGCGGCGCGGACGGTCAGGCCGGTGTCGGCGGATGCCGATTGCGCGAACGCCGCGCAGTGCGAGGCGTTGGGGCTCCACACGCGCACGTCGGTCAAGGCGCGGACATGCCTGATGGCGTCGAGGTGGCTGCGCGCCTGCACGCCGCTGCCGATGATGGCCAGGCGCGTGGCGCCGGCGCGGGCAAGCCTATCAACGGACACGGCCGAGACGGCCGCCGTGCGGGCTTCGGTGATGTAGCGCCCGTCGAGCAGGGCGACGAGCGCGCCGGTGGCCGGGTCCAGCAGGATGATTGTCGCCAGGTGCGACGTCAGGCCACGCGCGTGGTTGCCGGCATACACGGTGACGAGTTTGGCGCCCATGGCCGCCGGCGCATCGATCACGGCCGGCATGATGCCGAAGTACGCGCGCTCGGGGCCGACCTCGATGACCGTCCGTACCGGTTGCGACACGCGGTTCGCGGAGTATTCGGCCAGCGCCGAGCCCATGGCCTGAATCAGATCCGGCATGGGTAGCACGCGGCGGACGTCATGTTCCGATAACAATAGGGGCATGTCCCTCATCTTACGCACGATCGACGCCCACACAGCAGGCGAACCGCTGAGGCTGGTCACCCACGGGTGGCCCGCGCCTGAGGGCGCCACGATGCTGGAACGGCGGGCCTGGGCTCGGGAGCATCAGGACCATCTGCGAAGGGTGCTCATGTTCGAACCGCGCGGCCATGCGGATATGTACGGAGCGCTGCTGACCGAGCCTGAGCGCGCGGATTCGGACGTCGGCGTCCTGTTCATGCACAACGAGGGCTACAGCACCATGTGCGGCCACGGCATCGTCGCGGTCACGACCATCGCGTTTGAGCGGTCGCTTGTGACCCATGCTGATGGCCGGCGGACTCTGGTGTTTGACGCGCCGGCAGGGCAGATTCGGGCGCGCGCACACATGGATGGGTCGCGCGTCACGCAAGTGTCGTTCGTCAATGTGTCGTCGTTTGTGCTCGCGGCGGGTCTGGTCGTGCGCGTGGGGAACCGGGACGTTCGGGTGGACGTGGCGTTTGGCGGTGCCTTCTACGCGGTAGTGGATGCGGAAAGCGTCGGGCTGGCCGTGGTCCGCGAACGGCTTGGCGATCTCAAGACCGTGGGCATGGCCATCGCGCGCGAGGTGGAGCGCGTGATCACCGTGGTGCACCCGCTCGAGCCTGGCCTGACTGGAATCTACGGCACGATCTTCACAGGGCCGCCTACCGTGGCCGACGCCCACCTGCGCAACGTGACGGTGTTTGCGGACCACGAGGTCGATCGATCCCCCTGCGGCACCGGGACATGTGCTGTGCTTGCGGTGCTGGATGCGATGGGCCTGACCGACGACAGCGTGCCCTTCGTGCACGAGAGCATCATCGGCACCACGTTCAGCGCCCGCGTGTTGTCCAGGACGACGGTCGGCGACTACGCGGCGATCGTTCCCGAACTCACCGGCGCGGCGTCAATCACCGGCGAGCACACGTTCATCGTCGAACCGGGCGACGTAGTGCCGGAAGGCTTTCGGTTATGAGGCGTTACCGAAGCCGAGACGTATCGACGGCTTCGGCGAGGGTGCGCATCGGCTGAGCATCTGACAGTCCTGCGCCCGCGACGTTGATGATGTAGCGCCGGCGGATGAGCACGCTGAGTTCGCCGAGCTTGTCCACGGTGTTCCATGACTCAACGGCCGGGAACGTGGCGACGGTGGTGCCTTTGAAGTAGCCGTTCTCGACCGTGCGGCTCGTGCTTGTGCCGGCCATGTGTTCAAGTGATTCAATCGACCGTTCGTCGCCGCCGGTATCCGCTATCTCCAGACTGAGTGTCTCCGCGCCGCGCGTGAACGTGACCTGCACATGAGTGGAGCGCGAGGGGGCCGGGCCTTCCTGTGCCGTGATCTCGCCGCGTGTCCAGCCGGTAAACTGGGGCACCGACGCCCGCAGGTCCTGCAGTGAGACCAGTGTCACCGCAGGCGCACTCGGAGTCTGCGCGGGTGCAGCGGGCACCGGCGCGGGAGTGGCCTCCTGGCCGCTGCCACACGCCACCATAACGGTGGCAATAGCGGCCACCGTGAACGCCCTCTGCACTCCGTGAATCACTTCGCGGCCGTCAGCTTGGTGAAGTCCATCTGCTCCAGCACGGCACGCACCGGTTCGATGCCTGCGCCCTGGGATCCACGCCCCGTGACGATGAACCGTTTGCCGACCACGACCGTGAGTTCGGCGGACTGGTTCTTCGTGTTGACATCTTCGAAGGCGGGTTCACCTTTGACCGAAGTGCCCTTCTTGTAGCCGTCCGAAGAGCGCTCGCTGAAGTTGGAGGAGAGGAACATCGAGAACGGGACGAACAGCATCTGGGCCAGCGCGGCATCAACGACCTCCACTTTGATCCTCGCATCGTCCTTCCGATAGCTCGCCTCGGACTGCGAGATTGACATGGGGAAGGTCGAGGTGGAGCCGGTGATTTCGCCACGCGTCCAGCCGCTGACTTCCGGGAAGGCCTCGCCGAGTTTTTCGAACGGCAACACCTCGACCTTGCCGCCGGCGCCACTGGCTCCCTGCGCCATCTGCTCCAGGCCCTTGGTCATGGCTGCGGCGCCCGCCGCCATCTGATCCGCGCCCGCTTTGGTGGCGTCGGCGATCGCCTGAGCCGTCTTCTCGGCCTGTTCCTGTTCCGCGCTTTTGCCGCACGCTGCGCCGGCCATTGCAAATACGAGGATGCCTGCTGTGAGTTGCTGTTTCATATGTCCTCCGGGGAATGGGAACCGTTCAGCCAAAAGGCTGGTCAATGGCAACGCTCTGCTTGGTAAAGAACTTCGGGCCGGCTTCAGTCATGTAAAGACAATCTTCCAGCCGGATGCCGAACTCTCCGTAGATCGCCACGGTGGGTTCGTCGCTGAAACACATGCCCGGCGCGAGCGGCGTCTTGTTGCCGAGCACGAAGTTCGTCCATTCGTGCCCTTCCATGCCGATGCCGTGCCCCGTGCGGTGGGGCAGGCCCGGCACCTTGTAGCCCGGCCCGAAGCCCGCGTCGACGATGACCTTGCGAGCCGCGATATCCACGTTCTCGCACGGCGCGCCAATCACCGCGGCAGCGAAACCGGCGTCCTGAGCGCGCTTCTCCAGGTTCCAAATCTCGATTTGGCGCGGCGTGGGTTTGCCCATCACGATGGTGCGGGTGATGTCAGAGGCGTAGCCTTCCAGGTTCATGCCGCCGTCGACCATGACGACGTCGCCTTCCTTGAGCGTCTGCGGCGTGGCGCTGCCGTGCGGAAACGCCGTGTAGATGCCGAACTGCGCACTTGCGCCGCCCGTGTATCCGAGCGCCTTGAACGCCGCGGCAATGTTGCCGCTCAACTCGCCTTGCGTGATGCCCGGCCGAATGGTGGTAAACGCGGCGCGGTATGCCGCAATAGTCACGTCGTTGGCGCGCTGCATCAGCGCGATCTCGGCCGCGGTCTTGTACATCCGGCATCCGGCGGTCACCGGCGTGGCGTCAGCCAACTCCAGCGAGGATGCTTTTCGAATGCCGTCGGCAATGAAGAACCGCACTCGTTCTTCGATGCCGATGCGGCCGTGACGCACGCCGCGATCCTTGACGATGTCGGCGATGAGTTTGTAGGGGCTTTCGTCTTCCTGCCAGACGCGCACGTCATTGCCGAACGTGATCAGCTCGCGTGCCCGGTCTTCCTCGAATCCAGGACACACGTAGGCCAGTTCGCCCTTGGCGGGAATGACGACGCCGAAGGTGCGTTCGCTCTGGCCCCATCGCATATTCGCAAAGTAGGCACAGGTCGTGGTGCCCTCCATGAAGATGGCGTCCAGCTTCTGCTCGGCCATCAGCTTCTGGGCTTTGGCGATCCGCGCCCGCCGCTCGTCGTCGCCAATCGGCACGACGCCGGCCGTCATGGGCGTCAGGCCCTTGAGAAACGCGGGCGTGTCGGCGGCGGCAGCGGCCGGCGCGGGGTCAGGTGCGCCGGCACATCCGGCCGCGAGCGCACCCGCGCCCAGGGCGCTCGTTGAAAGAAATTGGCGGCGAGAAAGGGGGACGGGTGTGTTTTCCACAGAAAACCTCATTTGAGGGACAGGTCTCAGCGGGAAGTTTATCTGAGACCTGTCCCCGAATTGAGGTTTTCTGTGGATAACACACCCGTCCCCCTATTTGGCAACGTAGGACTTGCGGGCGCGGGCGGTGAGGCCGGGTTTGGAGAGGCGCACTTCGAGTTTGTGCGCTTTTCCGTCCATTGCCGTGGGCGAGAATCCCAGCACGTACTGGCTGTGCAACTCCGCAATCACTCGCGTGAACGTGGAGTTGAGCTCAGCTGATTTCTTCAGCTCAAAGAATCCGCCGCCCGTTTCCGCCGCCAGTCGTCTGAATGCGCCGCCGGGCCGCGAAAGCGTCCATCGCTCACCGTTGTGGTAATACGACTCAATGCCCAGCGTGTAGATCATCACGTCTTCGCGCTGCGCACGCTCGAGGATGTCCCCGTTGCTGCGGCTGCTCGCGCCGAGGTCGTCTCCGTCGGTCAGCACCACCACCACCCGGCGTCCCAGGGCGTCGGTCAGCTGATCCATCGCGGCATCAACCCCGTCCCACAGCCGCGTGGAGTTGCCCCGCGTCATGTTGTTGCGGATATAACTGACCAGGCTGTCGCGATCGTTCGTGAGGCTCGGGCTGAACTGGATCTTGGAATTGAAGAACCCAACCACGGTCTTGTCTTCCGGCGCGAGCCGAATCACAAACTGCACCGCTGCATCCTGCATGAAGGGAAGGTTCATCTCCATGCTGATGCTCGAGTCCAGCGTCAACGCGGCAGAGAATGGAATGGGCTTGTTGTCGAAAATCGTTACGGCCTGTTTCTTGCCGTTGTCGTAGATTTCGAAGTCGGATTGCTCCAGGCCGGGCACCAGGCGCCCATCCTCATCAAACACCGTGGCGTATACCGGAACCGTGCGCGTACCCGACTTGAAGGTCGGCTGCTGTTGAACGCCCCCGGTGAGGACTCCGACGACCGCGACGATGAGAGGAAGACGGGTCATTTGGCCACGTAGCTCTTTCTGGCGCGGGCCACCAGGCCCGGCCGGTTGATCCTAACCTCAAGCTTGTGGACCTTGCCGTCCACCGCAAGCGGCGTGAAACCCAGGACGTATTGGCTGTGCAGCTCCGCCGCCACTCGTGTGAACGTCGAATTCAACTCGTCGGCGCGGGTCAACTCAAAGTACCCTCCGCCCGTCTCCTCAGCGACCTTGCGCAGCCCGGCGTCGGGGCGCGTGACCCCCTGGCCGCGCATCCGCGACCGCAGGCCGATCGCATAGATCAGGAACTCTTCGTTTCGGGCCCGCGCCAGGATGTCGCCCTGATCAAGGCGGCTCCAGTTATCCGCGCCGTCGGTGAAGACCAGCACCACCCGTCGGCCCTCGATGTCCTTGAGCGCCTCCATCCCGACGTCGGTCGCATCCCACAGCGCGGTCGGATTCCCGTACTGGATGTCATCCCGCAGGATGCGCACCAGCTCGTCGCGATCATTCGTGAATCCCGGAGGGGCCACCCGAATCTTGTCGCTGAAACTCCCGATACGGGCCTTGTCCGCGGGCAGCAGTCGAATGGCGAATTGCGTCGCTGCCTGCTTCAACAGATCCAGATTCATCGTCATGCTTCCGCTCGTGTCGAGCATGACAACAACGCTGATCGGCTGGATGGAGTTCTCGAAGAGCGAGATGGCCACCTTCTTGCCGTTGTCCCAGATCTCGAAGTCGCCCTGCTCCAGGTCAGGCACCAGTCGCCCCGTGGCGTCGGTGACTGTGGCGTAGACCGGAACCGTGCGGGTGGCCGACCGGAATGTCGGTTGCTGCTGGCCGTACGTCGCTGCGGCGCACAGGCCGAGCGCAGCGGCCGTCATCCAAAGAGGTCGCCGAGGGCCCATACAGGTATCCTAAGCAAAAATGAGGCCGGGCACATGGCACTTGTAGTTTTTGATCTTGACGGCACACTCGTGGACTCGCGGCAGGATCTGGCCGACAGCACCAACGCCGTCCTTGAATCGTTCGGCGCGCCGCCACTCCCGCTCGACCGCGTGGTGATGATGGTGGGCGAAGGCGCGCGAATCCTCGTGCAACGAGCGCTTGCAGCTGCTGGTCTGGACGCGGACCTGGACGACGCATTGGGCCGGTTTCACGCTCACTACCGGACCCGGTTGCTGGCCACCACCCGGCCCTATCCCGGGATAGACGACATGCTGGAACAGACGGCGGGCGTGGCCACACTGGCCGTGTTGACCAACAAGCCCCTCGCCCCGTCACAGCTGTTGCTTGAGGCGTTCGGCTGGTCCCCGCTCTTTCTCTCAGTGATCGGCGGCGACAGCGCCTTTGGACGCAAGCCCGATCCGTCGGGCCTGCAGCATCTGATGGCGCTGGCGGATGCTACCCCCGAGTCCACCCTGCTCGTGGGGGACTCGATGGTGGACGTTGAAACTGCGCGGCGCGCGGGCGCCGGCATTTGCGTGGCTCAATACGGCTTCGGCAACGCTCGTGGCGACCTCCACCTGCGCGGGGACGAGTGGATTGCCGAGACCGGCCACGAGATTGGGCAGGTCATTCGGGCGTGGCGCGCTGGTTCCTGACGCAGCTCGGGCTGTTCCTCAAGCCCGAGCATGTCCTCGGCCTTGAGTAGCAGGCCGAGCTACGTACGGTCCCTGATAGAATCAGAGGCGATGCGACGCCAAATTCTCGCGGGACTCTCGATTGCCGTGGCCCTCGTCATGCTCGCCTCCAAGGTAGGCGCGCAGCAATCAGTCAACACGAAGCCTCCGGTTGGCAAGCCCGCCGTCACCAAGTCGGGCTACATGTTCCTGGACTTCTGGTTCCTGGCCGGATACGACTACAACCCGTCGGACCCCTTCGACCCATCACCCAAGCAGGTCAAGAACACCATTCCCGCCACCATCCTCTCGCTGCAGGGCAAGAAGGTGGAGATCTACGGCAACATCCTGCCGCTCGACTACGACAGCTCCGGCACGTCCACTTTCATCCTCAACGCCAGCGTCGATGCCTGCGGCTTCGGCGGGGTGCCCCGCATCAACGAGTGGATTTATGTCTCGATGAAGCCGGGCCAGAAAGCCAAGACGTACGGCGCGGGCTACGAAATTCTCGTGCGCGGCACCTTCAGCATTGCAGAAGAGGTGGAGAAGGGTCGCATCGTAGGCCTCTACTCCATCGTCGCCGACAGCGTGCAGTGACCACCACGCCGCTGCTCGACGTCACGGGCCTGCAGAAGAGCTTTCTCTCGCCAGAGGGCGAATCCACACTGATTGTGGATGTGCCGCAGTTCCAGCTGGCCGAGGGAGAGCAGGTGGCCGTCCGCGGCGCCAGTGGTTCCGGCAAAACCACATTCCTGAATCTCATCGCCGGCATTCTCCAAGCCGACAAGGGCACCATCGTGCTCGCCGGGCAGACGATGACGTCGTTGTCTGAGAGTGGCCGCGATCGAGTGCGTGCGAAGACGATCGGGTACGTCTTTCAGAACTTCAACCTCCTCCAGGGCTACACCGCGATTGAAAACGTGATGCTCGGCATGCTGTTTGGCTCCGGCGTTGACCGCACGAGAGCGCAGCAACTGCTGGAACGTGTGGGCCTCTCACATCGTGTCAACTACCGTCCCTCGCAGTTGTCGATTGGCCAGCAGCAGCGAGTGGCCGTGGCGCGCGCCCTGGCGAATCGTCCCAAGCTCGTGCTGGCCGATGAACCCACCGGCAACCTGGACCAGCGCCACGCGGGCGAAGCGCTCGAACTGATTCGCGAAGCCTGCAGGGAGAATGGCGCAGCCCTGCTGCTCGTCAGTCACGACCCGGCCGTCCTCGCACTGTTCGACCGGTCCGAGGATTTGGCGGACCTCAATCAGGCCGCCGCCGCGCACGCCGTCTCGGCATCGGGGGGACACCGATGAACCTCATGTCTCTCGTGCGGCGCAGTCTGCGACAGCACGCCTTGTCGTCGTTTGTCACGATCGTGTCGGTGGGCCTGGCGGCCGGCCTCACCATGTCGGTGTTTGCCATCAACGCCCAGACCTACGATGCGTTCACTGGTGGCAAGGTTGGATTTGATGCGGTGCTCGGCGCACGTGGAAGCCAACTCCAGCTCGTACTCAACACCGTGTTTCACCTCGAGACGTCGCCGGGGAACATCCCCTGGTCGCTCTACAAGGAAATTTCCGAAGACCCGCGCGTGACATTGGCCATTCCTTACGCGGTGGGCGACAACTACCAGGGCTACCGCATTGTCGGTACCACACAGGAGATGTTCACGAAGTTCACCTACCGCGAAGGACAGGGCTTTGTGCTCGAACCCGGCGGCCGGGTGTTTGACGAGTCGAAGAAGGAAGCGATTCTCGGGAACTACGTCGCGGAAAAGCTCGGGATGACCGTCGGGTCCACGTTCACGCCGTATCACGGCCTTCAATTCAGTGAACGCGAAAAGCACCAGGATGAATACACAGTCGTGGCGATCATGGAGCCCACAAACGGCCCATCCGATCGCGTCGTGTGGATTCCCATCGAAGGCATCTATCGCATGTCGGGCCACGTGCTGCGCGGTGCGGGCAAGCCCATGCGCGCTCGGCCCGGCGAGGTCATCGCCGAGGAGAACCTCGAAGTCAGCGCCGTGATGCTGAAGTTGCGCAACCCGCAGGCTGGGTTTCTGCTCAACGGCCAGATCAACCAGCAGGGCAAGGTGGCCACGCTCGCGTGGCCCATCGCTCGCGTGATGGCGGAGCTCTTCGATCGCATCGGCTGGGTCAGCCGCATTCTGACGATGGTGGCGTATCTGATTGTGGTGGTGGCGGCCGGTTCGATTCTGGCGAGCATCTACAACACGATGAACGAGCGGCGGCGCGAGTTCGCCATTCTGCGCGCCCTCGGCGCCAGGCGCTCAACCGTGTTCTCAGCTATCGTTCTTGAGGCGTCCACCATCACCACGATTGGCGCGCTTCTGGGATTCCTCGTGTACGGCGCCATCCTCGCCGCAGCGTTTGTCATCGTCCGCGCGCAGACCGGCGTCGTCCTCGACGCGTTCAGATTCGACCACGCCCTGTGGATGACGCCCGTCGGGATGATTCTGCTGGGTGCCCTTGCCGGCCTCGTGCCGGCGTTCAAGGCCTATCGCACGGACGTCGCGTCCAACCTGACGCCGCTGTCGTAAGGGTCCAGGGTCCAGAGTCCAGAGCCGCCAAGTTCCGCGGCGTTGAGACCCACGCCGCGCTACGAAATGCGCGTCCTCGTAGGGCGGCCTGAACCTCAAGGCCGCCAGGTTCCGCGGCCTGGGTCTCAAGGCCGCGGCCTTGCCCAAGTGCTAGACTGGCGCGGCTCTTTCATGAAACTGGCGGCTGGCGACAAACTCGGCCCGTACAAAATCCTCGGACTACTGGGCGAAGGCGGCATGGGCGAGGTGTATCGTGCCCACGACGACCGGCTGCGCCGCGACGTGGCGGTCAAGGTGTCCAACGCGGAGTTCACCGAGCGTTTCACTCAGGAGGCGCGGGCGATCGCATCGCTCAACCACACCAACATCTGTCACCTCTATGACGTGGGCCCGAACTACCTGGTCATGGAGCTCGTGGAAGGCGAGACGCTCAAAGGCCCGCTCGCCTTCGACGATGCGCTGCCGATCGTGCTGCAGCTGATCGACGGCATCGAGGCCGCGCACGAGAAGAACATCATCCATCGGGATCTGAAGCCCGCCAACATCAAGATCACGCCCGATGGCGTGGTGAAGATCCTCGACTTCGGTTTGGCGAAGGCTCTGGATGTGACGTCCTCGAGCGACACCAATCCGGAGAACTCGCCCACGCTGACAGCCGGCGCAACGGTCGTCGGCGCGATTCTGGGCACCGCGGCCTACATGTCTCCGGAGCAGGCGCGGGGCAAGACCGCCGATAGGCGCTCCGACATCTGGTCGTTCGGTGTGATTCTTCACGAGATCCTCACCGGCACACGACCTTTCCAGGGCGAGTCCATCGTCGAGATTCTCGGCAGCGTCCTGAACAAGGACCCCGATCTGTCGAAGGCTCCGGCGCGGGCGCAGCGGCTGCTGCGATGGTGCCTGGAGCGGGATCGCAAGAATCGGTTGCAGGCGATTGGCGATGCGCGACGGTTGCTGACGGAGTTCGCGCCGGTAGACGCCGTGGCGTCCGCGGCAACACCCTCAAGCGGCCTGTTGAAGTGGGCGCCGTGGATCACCGCAGCCGCCGCGCTTGCGGTCGCGGCGCTCCTGTTCCTGCGTCCGGCGCCCGGGAACGACGGTGATGTGACGAGGTTTACCGTCACACCTCCGCCGGGTCATACATTGCCGAGTTCGTTTGACTCCGGAACGATGGCGATCTCTCCCGACGGGCGTGCGATCGTGTTCGTCGCCCAGAGCGGCTCAGGCACGACGGCGCAGACCGCGTTGTGGGTGCGTGCCATCGATTCGTTCGCCTGGCGGAAACTGGACAACACCGAAGGTGCCAGACAACCCTTCTGGTCGCCGGACTTCAAGGCACATTGCCTTCTTCGCCTCGGTCGATAACGGCCGCAGACTCATGCGGATTCCCGCGAGTGGCGGGTGCCCCATTGTCATCTGTCCGGCCCTGACTCATCGGGAGGCGGGACATGGTTTCAGCCGGCAGGTGATCCCGAAGGCGTCATCCTGTTTGGCACGCCAGCGTTGGGCGGTGCCATCAATCGCGTATCGGCGAGTGGAAACGGCTTGCCAGAAGCGGTCACCCGGAGCGAGAAGGGCGAACGACACACGTTTCCACAGGTCCTTCCCGACGGCCTGCGGTTCCTGTTCCTGGAAGATGGCGGCGACCGGCCCGCAACGTATGTCCAGAAGTTCGGCGAAATCGAGCACCGGACCCTGCTGGCAGAGGGACCCAACCTGGCCACGTTCGCGCCGGACCATCTTCTGATACAGCGTGACGACGATACTGCTCGCACAGCCGTGGGATTGGGACCAGTTGAAATCGAAAGGGGAGCCGGTTCCTATCGCCGACGGCTTGCCCAACGCGCGTCGCGCGTTTTCCGTGTCCGCTGCCGCATTGGCGTATCGCACGGACATCGCGGGTGCTGTTCATCAGTACCGCTGGTTCAGACGCGACGGGACTCCCGAGGGCGCAGCCCTCACGCTGCCCGAGGGCCAGTGGGGCGACGTCGATCTCTCTCCGGACAATATGCGGGCGGTGGTCGCGCGAACGACGGGTGTCGACGCCGGCGATCTCTACCTGGTGGAATTCCCGTCCGGTGTCGTGTCTCGGCTGACCTCGGACGGCCGGTTGAAGTCTCGACTGGCCTGGTCTCCCGATTCGCGACGGATCGTTTTTGCGACAAGAGGCTCACGCGAGATCCACCAGATAGTGGTCGGCTCCGGCAAACCAACGCTGGTCCATACCGCTGCCGAGCCCGTGGGACACCTGGCGTGGCTCAAGGACGGCATCCTGATTAGTGGTCGCGCCAAGCTGATGCTGCTCCCCACGCCCGAAGAGAACGTGACCACGCCCGTGACGGCGCAGCCGCGCGTGTTGACCGACCAGCGGGGCGGGCCACATCGGGTCTCTCCAGACGGCAAGTGGGTGGCCTACGTCACGCAGGTCGAAGGCGTGTGGGAACTGTGGGTCGCCGCCTTTCCATCGTTCACCGACCAACGCAAGATCACGAGCGACGCCGTCGGGCCGCGCTGGCGTGGCGACAGCAGGGAACTGATCTTTGTGCGTGGAGACCGCGGCCTGATGTCCGTTGACGTCAAACCCGGCTCGTCTTTCGAATTCACTTCTCCCAAGCCCCTGTTGAACCCAGACGACGCGCAGATCAACGGCCCTTCGAACTACGCCGTGACGAGCGACGGCCGGCGCTTCCTGATGCGGGTGAGCGCACCGGCCCCTGCCGCGGGTGAGCAGATCTACGTGGTGCTCAACTGGCCGAAGTTGCTCGTGAAGTAAACACGCCCGTCAACTCGAACCGCGAGTTGCTCCGAAGTACAACATGTTCCGCGCGTCCGATCGCGCCATCGCGATGTCGAGCAGGCCGTCCTCGTCGAGGTCGCCGACCGCGAATCCGTACGCAGTGCCTTCGGCATCGCCGAAGGGAACGGCTGTGAAGGCGCGCGGTCCGTCGTTGAAGTAGACGACCGGGCGTGACTCTACGTACCCGACGATGACGTCCGGCCGCCCGTTGCGATCGAGGTCGGCAATGGCGATGGCGTAGGGCCGGATGTCGCGGGGGCCGAGCGGTTCGGCAGCCGCGTAGGTGCCGTCGGCGAGGCCGCGGTAGATGGCGGGGCCCGCGCCTTCGTCGATCACCGCGAGGTCGATCAGGCCATCCCCGTCCAGATCCACTGGTTCGGCACTCCGAATCGTGGCGTTCGCCGGCCCGAACGGCCGACGACTTGCGAAGCGGCCTTTTCCGTCGTTCAGATACACGTAGCTCTGCCCATTGTCCCGATGCGGGACGACCAGGTCCGGCGCGCCGTCGCGGTTCACATCAGCGGCCTTGATGGTGGTGGCGGAGCCCTCGGTCACGGCGGCGCAGTCGGCCGCGAACCGCCCGCCGCGTTCGCCGAAGCAGATGAAGCTCGGGCCGGAGCTATTGCCGTACCGGTTCGCCAGCACGACGTCCGGCAGGCCATCTCGGTTGAAGTCGGCGACGCTCACGTGCCGCGTGCTCCAGTTGCCCTGCCCGAACGTCGAGCCCTGCGTGAATCGCCCGCGGCCGTCGTTCAGATGAACCACTTTCGGATCGGGTGTGTCGTTGCTCACCACCACGTCGAGGTCGCCGTCGCCGTCCATGTCCACCAGCAAGCCCGAATACGAACGGTCGGGCCGGCTGCCGAGCGTGTAGGCGGGCGCGAATCCGCCCCGGCCGTCGCCAGGCAGCACGATGTCGTCGAGCGGCCAGTGACGGCCTTTGACCAGCACGAGGTCGAGGTGGCCGTCGGCGTTGAGGTCGCCAATCGAGACGTTCGCCGATGTCGCGCCTTCAGCCTCGAGCGCGAGGCGGCGGGCGAAGCTCCTGGAGCCTGGCTGCTGGATGGCCAAGGCCCACGATCCGGCGGCCAGGAGCAGCGCAGTCACGGAGGTCACGGTCACACGCATCAGCTCTCTCCTGACACCGGGCCGAGCAGGTCTCATTGGTTGCCGGCCATGTCCCGGAAGATGATAGCCGTCAACTGACAGAAGTTGCTCGTGAAGTAAACACGCCCGTCAACTCGAACCGCCTCAGCAGGTGTTCTCCGGGTGGGCAGCCGGCGAGGTCTCGAAAGTCGCGGATGAAGTGTGCCTGATCGGCGTAGCCGCACGTGACGGCCGTGCGTGTGCCAGGAGACGCAGACTCGCACTCTTCGAGCACTCGCAGCGCGTGCTGGAATCGAGTGATGCGCGCCAGGCGCTTGGGCGTCACGCCGACCGTCCTCAGGAACGTCCGCTCCAGCTGCCGCCGGGTCACCGAGACTCGGGCCGCCACAACGTCGATCGGCATGAGGCCCTGCGTGCCGGCAATCAGTTCCACGGCCGCCCGGACGCGCGCGTCAATACGATCGACGGCGAGCCATCGGGGCAGCATCTGTTGTACGAGCGCGACGGCCTCTGTCAGGTCCACTGTCGCGGCACGAACGTCATCGAGCGCGCGCTTGAGTGCCGGCGCGATCTCGTCGACGCCAATCGTGAGCCCAGCGAGTGCCTGTTGGGGCGTGTCAATGAGCGCCGCCGCGCCGTACGGATGGAAGCGTACGCCAAGGACGCCAATCACACCGGTCGGCCTCAGCAACAACTGTGACGTGAGCTGACCGGCGAAGATGACCTCCGGCTGCCGCTCAATACACCCATCCGCATGGACCCGCTCGAAGGCGTCGCCGAAATGCAGGATCAGTTCAGGCCGGCCGTCTGGAAGTATTGGTTGCGTGTCGGCGCCGAGCCGTGACGCGTCGCCGGAAAGGGTCCAGAGGCAAGCCACGATGCCGGCCAGGTCCGGATGCGGCGGAAATTCCGCGTACTGCATGTAGGCAGAGAGCCTGACACAGGCGCCTGCGTCGGCTCAAGCTGGGGATCTCGGGCTGTTCCTCAAGCCCGAGGGGCACCGCTACTTCTTCCGATTGAACGCGAATACCGTGGGCTTGGACGTGCCGCCGGCGCTGATCATCGCATCCATGCCGCCGTCCGGGCGCTTCACGTATCGGATCATCTTCGGGAAGTTGTGCGCGGGATTCTCAAACGTCGCGCTGTCGGCGTCGAGTTTCGTCAGCGTGAAGTCGGTCGCCGTCCCGGCATTCGGCATGGCCGTGTAGACAAGCGTGCCTTCGCGTTCAGAGATGCACAGGAACTCAAACTCGGTCATCACGTCGCCGCGAAGGGTCCGGCTCGTGGCGATCATGCCGCCGCCGGCCCCGGTGGACCAACGCTCTTCGATGCTGCCCGTGGCGGTGGCGCTCATCCAGTCGCCCGCGATCCACGCGACGTCCGCGATTCTGGCCGGAGCCACTGGCGGCGCCTTCGTCGCAGAGGGCGGATCTTCGGGGAGCACCTCAGTGGATCGCTGATACACGGTGCCGACCGGCTTGGGCTGGCCTGTCGCCGTATCTCGTATGCTCGCTTCGATCACGATCGTGTCGGCAGACACGGACCGGAAACGATAGACAACCGGCGCCGTGGGGCGCCTTGGCGTGGTGGCTCCCGGCGCCAGGGTCCCGGTGATCGAGTACTTCAGGGCATCACCGTCCCAAGCCATCGAAATCAACTGCCCCGACTGGCCCCTGCACGGCCGGCTGGGATCAAGCACGGTGGTTTCCGTACCGTCGAGCGGAAGCACAACCGTGAGCGCTGTCGCACGCCCACGAACGGGCCGGACGAGCGCCACGTTCCTGCCTTCTTGTCGGAGCGCGAACCGGTCGCCAAACACGGCGCTTGGGGCGGCCTCGATGGTCGGTGGCGTGTTCTTGGTCGCCACCCACGTGCCGCTGAAGTTGGGCTGCTGCTCCACGAAAACGGTGGCAGCGCTGGCAGAGAACACGATGCCGAAGAGGACGATGGCTTTACGCATAGATTCGTCACTGTAACCCCCGGGTCGTCGACCCGTCTTGAAGGAATGCGACGTTCTTACGCTTTTTGTTCGCTTTGCGCTCCGGTCGGCGCTAGGCTTGGGGCGTGCCGAACAATCCAGCCGTGAAGGGTCGAGGGGCACCGGCCAATCCCTCCGGCCGCTTTGAACGGCTGGCCTTTGTGCAGGAGCCGGGCGACGAGCCCGATGACACCAGGGCCGCGCGGCCCACAGAGCTGTTCAGGGACACGTCAAAGAGCATCCTGGCCTTCAACGACAGTCCGGACGTGCCGATGGACGCGTCCGTGAATCCGTACCGCGGCTGCGAGCACGGATGCATCTATTGCTACGCGCGCCCGTACCACGAATATCTCGGTCTGTCCGCCGGTGCCGATTTCGAAAGCAAGATCTTCGTCAAGGAAAATGCCGCCGCGCTGCTGCGCGAAGCGCTCGCCGCGAAATCCTGGACGCCCCAGGTGATTGGACTGAGCGGCGTCACCGACCCGTATCAGCCCGTGGAGCGCAAACTGCGGGTCACACGCGCGTGCTTGGAGGTGCTCGAGGCGTGCCGCAACCCGGTGGCCGTCATTACCAAGAACCATCTCGTGACACGCGACATCGACCTGCTGGCGTCACTGGCGCAACACCAGGCCGCGCAGGTGTTTCTTTCAATCACCACACTCGATGATGACCTCGCGCGCGTCATGGAGCCGCGGGCATCGCGTCCGGCGCTGCGACTGGAAGCCGTGCGGAAGCTGCGCGAGGCTGGCATACCCGTGGGCGTGATGGTGGCGCCCATCATTCCGGCGCTCACCGACCATGAAGTGCCCGCCATCCTCGAAGCTGCGGCCCAGGCGGGCGCCATGATGGCGGGCTGCACCGTTGTGCGACTGCCGCACGGCGTCAAAGATCTGTTCGAGGCGTGGCTTGAGGCGCATGCGCCGCTTCGCAAAGAGAAGGTGCTCAACCGGCTTCGCGCCATGCGCGACGGCAAGCTCAACGATCCGAAGTTTGGCAGCCGCATGGTTGGCCAGGGCCCATTCGCTGAGTCCATCCACCAGGTGTTCGACCTCCATCGGCGCAAACTGGGGCTGACGCAGAGGCTCACGCTCTCCACACAAGCCTTTCGGCGCCCTGGCGGGAGCCAGATGCGTCTGTTTGGCTGACTCCGACGGTACAGCGTCCGGCTCGTTCGAGCCTGTAGGATCACCCTGGAAGCATGGCAGTCCTGTGAGACTAAAAACGCTCGTGGCCCTCGCCTGTGTGACCGTCCTCGCGGCCGGGTGTGGAGATCCGTACGAGGGCGCCAGCGCTCTGCAGGCCCAGAAGGCGCAGCTGGAGCGTGAACTCGAAGGATTGCGCGAGTCAGCGGCGCTCATCAGCCGGGGCGAGAGCCTCATTCCCGCCTCCGATGTTGTGGTGGCGATTCAAGAAGCGCTCATCCAGGGGTTGATCGCGCGGCGTCTTCCGATCGATATCGAGGCGGCGCCATACAGGATGGCGCTCACCGCGGTGGACGTGGGTTTTAATGGCGCGCCCACTGTGCAACTGCGCGGCATGGTGAGCCGGGACGGACTGCCGGGCATTACCGTCGCCGTGAAACTCATCGGGGCGTTGAGCCGCATCGACGTGGATACCACGACGTTCACGTTGAGAGCCCAGATATCCGCCGACCATCTGGAAATTGAGTCCACGGCCGGCGTCGGGTCGCTGTTCAGCGGATCGTCGCTGGATGACGTGGCCGAGCTGCTGCGGCTTGAACTCGTGGAGCAGCTGCCGGTCGTCGAGATTCCGGTGCGCATACAGGAAGACATCCTCATTCCTGCCGTCACAGACGGTCCGGTGCAGATCGCCAGCGTCCGATTTCCCGTGAAGGCGTCGGTCTCACGCGTGTTTGCGGCGAACGGCCGCTTGTGGATTGGCCTGCACGTCGAGGTGGCTCAGGCCGGCAAGGGGGCACCGTGACCCGCCGGCACGTCACCGTACTCGTGGCGACTTCGGCCGTGGTCGCGACGTTGATGACATCGTGGCTGATGGTCGGCCGGTCACGTGCGGGGCGGCGAACCATTGCGAAGCTCCAGGCCGACCTGGTGACGCTCACGGCCGAGCGCGATCGACTTCGGGCCGGGGTTGTGGGCGCGGTGCACCTCGATGGCCGCCTGACAGGCGGCCCGGACAAACCGCTGCGTATCGGCATCCCCACCACGCTGGCGCGAGCGGTGGTGTCAACGCTCGCCGCTGGCGTGACCGATCAGGTGTCGCTCACGCTGGCCAATCTCCGCGTTCGGAGGCAAGGTGAAATCCGTAGGGTGGTGTCGCTCGGCGACTTCGACCTCACGCTTCGCGTCAAACAGGTCAACGTCAAGCTGGGCGCCGGCACCCCGGACCTCCAATTCGGCGGCAACCAGATGCGCATGGCGATGCCGGTGCGCGTGGAATCGGGCACGGGCACGGCCGAGATCGATTTCCTCTGGCACGCGCGAGGCATCAGCAACGCCGTGTGTGGCGACATGACCATGCTCGAGGTCGTCACCGGCACCGTGACTCCGGCCGTCTACCGCCTCGCCGGCACCTTGCAGCTTTCCACCACAGACGACGCGATCATTGTGACCCCGCGCATGCCGGCGCTCCGCATTCGGGTGCGGGTGGTGCCATCAAAAGCCTCGTGGGACCTCGTGCAGAAAGCACTCGACGCAAAAAAAGGCTTGTGCGGATTTGTGATCGACCGCGTGAATATTCCCGAGGGACTTGAAGGCATGCTGGCCCGAGGTTTCAGTGTGCGTCTGCCGATCGAGAAGGTGCGACCCATGGCCCTGCCGATCGGGTTTGCCCAGACCGTGATGGTGCGCGGCACACCGGTGCAGATCGGGGTCAAGGCCGGCGGCCTCGCTGATCACGAGCGACATGATCTGGCTTGGGGCCGACGTCACCCTCGTCACTCTGCCGCTCCCGCTTCCCGTACCGGCCCCAACGCCGGCGGGTGGGCCCAGGGGCAGCGGGACGTAACCCGGCGCCGATCCGGCCCGGGTTGTGCGATGCTGACGACATGAATCGGCGATTTATTGTGAGCAGTGTTGCCGTGGTGGCGATCAGCGTCGCGACGTTTGTGGCGGTCCGTGGCGTCAGCCCGGAGCCGGGCGCCCAACGTCGCAACGCACCGGTTCAGTCCTTCACCGTCGTCAACTCGTTCCCGCATGATCCGGGCGCGTTTACGCAGGGACTGGTCTACGCCGACGGGGAGTTTCTTGAAAGCACCGGGCTGTTCGGCGAGTCATCTCTGCGCCGGGTGGAGATTGCCACGGGCAAGGTCCTGCAGCGCAAGGCGATCGATGCGAAGTACTTCGCTGAAGGGCTGGCCCTGGTGGGTGATGCGCTCGTGCAGCTCACCTGGCAGAGCAAGATCGGGTTTGTGTACGACCGCAAGACGTTTACGCAGCGCCGGACGTTTCAGTACCAGACGGAAGGATGGGGGATCGCCTACGACGTAAAGGGCGGCCTTGTGATGAGCGATGGATCCGACCGGCTCACATTCCTCGATCCAAAACGTACGCCGTCACCCGCACCATCCGCGTGACGGACGCGGGTCGCCCCGTGCCGCAACTCAATGAGCTGGAGTGGATTGAGGGCGAGATCTGGGCGAACGTCTGGCAGACCGATCGAGTGGCCCGCATCGCGCCGGCCACAGGTGCGGTCAACGCATGGGTGGACTTCTCGACGCTGTGGCCCCAGGTCCGCCGCACGCCACCTGCCGACGTCCTCAACGGCATTGCCTACGACGCCGCAGGCAAACGCATCTTCGTGACCGGCAAGAAGTGGCCGAGGGTGTACGAGGTCAAGGTCCAGTAGTCCAGGGTCCAGGGTCCTGGGTCCAGAGTCCAGGGCTTGCCCCGCCGTAGCCTTGGCGGAGGCGGGTCCAGGGTCCAGAGTCCAGGGCTTGCCTCGCCGTAGCCTTGGCGGAGGCGGGTCCCGAGGTCCTGAGAGGTTGGGGCTGTTCGTGCGTTATTGGGTGTAGTGGCGCGAATGGCTGAATCCAACGCCTTGTTTCTGGCCTGTCATCAGGGACTCGTGAAATACCTCACGGGCGCCGTGGGCAATGCTGACACGGCCAGGGACCTGGCGCAGGATGTGTTCGTGCGAGTGGCGGCGGCGAACGCGCTCCCGACGACTGAAGAAGGCCGGCGGGCCTGGGTGTTCCACATCGCCCGCAACATCGCTATCGATCATCACAGACGCCAGAAACTCCGGCAGGTGGAGCCGATCACGATCGAGCCCGTCGTCAGCGCCGGCGGGTCCGCGGATACCGCGCTCATCGTGAACCAGGCTCTGGCGGCGCTCGATGACCTCGCTCGCGATGTGTTTCTGATGCGCGAAGTGGCGGGCCTGAGTTACACGGAGATCGCCGACGCCTGCAACCTGACGCCGAATGCCGTCCGATCGCGAATCCATCGAGCCCGGCTTGAGCTGCGCGAATACCTCCAACAACCGATTTCCGCGGCCCGCGCACGGCCGCTGCGTGCGGGTTTCCCTATCGACCGAAGGACCAACAATGCATGACGTGATTTCAGCGTTCCTCGACAACGAACCCATTGACGGGCAAGAGCTGTCTGCCGCCCTCGCCACACCAGAGGGGCGGGACCTTCTGCTCGATCTGATCGCGATGCGGGTTGTGATCAACCCCATCGAAGTCGCGGCCCCAGTGGCAGTCCTGGCGCCGCGGCGCGTGCCGTGGATGTGGGCTTCCGCCGCTGCGGTGTTGATTGCCTTGGTTGGCGGGTACCAATTCGGACGAAATGCAGTGGGCAGTGCGACGCCTGCGCTTGGCGCGCCGGCGTCGGTTGCCGCGCCTGAGCCGACCACAGTAATTAAGTTCGAGCCGGGTGTGAACTGGACCGAATCGCCAGGAAGCGGGGGGAATTAGCAATGGGGATCATGAATCTCGTTTTCGCATTTGGCTTGTTGATTGGTGCGCCGGAGCAGGCAGCTCCACAGTTGTTTGACCTTACCCTCCACACAGAGATGAGGTTCGGCAACGAGCCAGGCGGGAGAAGCTCGTGGAGCTCGAAGCCGGTCGTGAAGGGGCAGTCGCTCCGGATGAGAACCTACTCAATCGAGAATTCGTGTGGCTTCGCAGCAGGCACCATTTCTGAGTTCGATTCGAACGCAGCGATCGGATGGCAACTTGACGCGATGCCGGTTGAGATCACGGGTGAGAACGCAGTGATCCGGCTGCACTGGTCGAGAGAAGTCGAGCTCGGCAAGAGAGCAGGGAAGGAATTCAAAGAGGTTGTGGTCCTGCTTCGGCCCGGTGACTTCTTGCCGCTCGATACCTTTGTGTTGCCGCAAACGGCGAAATCTGAGTGCGGCGGTCCCGTTGCCACACTCATCGTCGGCCTCAGGGCGCAGGAACCCGAGCGCAAGCGTGTGGCATCCACAGACCTGTGGCTGGTTCACAAGCAGCCTGGAGGCAAGGAGACGATGCAGCATATCAATGTGCGGGGTGAACTAAATTCGAGCATTCCGTTCTTTTTCGACGAGGAACGTGTCGGCACTGCTGTGCTCGATGTGTTCGGTCAGTTCACCCTTCGCCCGAAGGCCGGAGACTCTTTAGCTCTCGAATTCAGCGCGCAGCGGCTCCTGGCTGGAGAGCAATACGGCCTCAACTCGAGCCACTTCGGCAGTAGCGCCGGCAGCAAGGTGGTCCTGTCTGATTCGCTCTCGGTCAGTAGTAACGGCGGCGGCAGGATGGTCCTTGAAATAGGGCCGGACTCGGTGACGTCGTTTGAGATACCGCAGGGATCCGGACCCGGGTGGAAAGCATTTGCCGGACATTCCTTGTCGGTGCGGGTGAAGAGCAGGCGGATGAGGTAGGCGTCCAGAGTCCAGAGTCCAGAGTCCTGGGCTTGCCTCGTCGTAGCCTTGGCGGAGGCGGTCCAGAGTCCATATTGAAGAAATTGCCAGGGACGCAGACTTCGAGGTTGCACAGGTTGCGATCTTCTGGCCCAGGCCTCCGATTTCCCGGCGTTTTCGCCCTGGCATGCCGTGTGCTGCCATCGGTGCCATGGGAGTGCGGCACGTTGAAGAGCTGAGGGCGTTCCAGCACGCGAGAGCGTTCAAGTGCGCAGTCTACGCGCTCGTGCGGGCCAGTCCCGACGCGAACGCCGACTTCAAGTACAGGGGCCAGCTGTTTGAATCGGCGGCTAGCGCAGAGATGAATATTGCTGAGGGCTGGCGCCGCTTTGGCGCGGGAGAGATTGCACAGTTCCTGCGTTTCTCGCGCGCGTCATTGGAAGAGGCCGAGCATCGGCTTCGGGATGGCGTAGACCGTGGCTATTTCACGATGGAGGCCTGTGGTCCGGCATTCGACCACGCCAGAAAATGTGGTGCCGCCACAATGGCACTCTGGAAGAGCCTCCAACCGTTCGTCAAAAAGCCGCAGAAGTCCGGGAGGCCGTAACCCCCCGGACTCTGGACTCTGGACTCTGGACCCGCCTACGCCAAGGCTACGGCGGGGCAAGCCCTGGACTCTGGACTCTATTGCGTCTTGAACGCGACCGACGCCATCGTCCTGTCCCACATGACCGCGAGGCGGCCACCGGTCTTGGTCATGTCCACGAAGGCGATCGTGAACTCATCAACCGAGTACGGCAGCGCGTCGAGCTTCATCGGCACGCGAAGGACGTCGCGGTCCGCCGTGTAGTTGTAGGCGCCCCAGAGTTCGGTCTTGTTGGCCGGGTCGTACTTCTGCTGCGCGGGCCAGGAAGAGAGCACGAACGTCCACTCCTTTTCGGCGAGGCCGATGTACATCGAATACTCACCGGCCGGCAGGGCTTTGCCGGCGAAGTCGAGCGCCACGTCAGTCTTGAACCGTGTGGACTGGTCCGCGCCCGCACGCCAGACCGGCGCACCGGCGTTCAGCGTCTTGCCGTAGTCGGCCCCGGTGCCGAAGATATTCGCGCGCTGCCGCAACACGGGCCGACCGTACGTGACGTCGATCCACTTGCCGCCCTGATACGTCGAGCTGCGTTCGCCCTTGACCCAGTCGCCACCGATCTGCGTCGAGGCCTGACCCCGGCCACTCGCCGGCCGATTCGCCGGTGCCTGCGCCGCAAGCGCCACACCCATCACCGCCACCACACCACACACCAATAACCGCTTCACCATTCGTTTGCTCCTCAATTGGCGCGGCTAAAGCCACGCCCTCCATTTTCTGGACCCTGGACCCGCCTTCGCCAAGGCTACGGCGAGGCAAGCCCTGGACTCTGGACCCTGGACCCTGGACCCTGGACTATTTCACCACGTCCTGCACCGCTGTTCTTGCCATTGGATGATACCCGTCTCTCGCCTTGGCGAAAATGCGGACCGCCAGGGCCTTGCCCTCGGGCGTCGCGGCCAGGTCGCGATACAGGGGGAGGATGAGCTTCCGGCGTCCGATGCGGACCATGTAGTCTTCCATCGCCGCGTACGCCTGTGTATAGCGCGTGGCGATTGCGAGCCTGAACCAGGCGTGCGCAATCTCCGAGTTGCCTGACTTCGTGAACCCAAACTGCCCGTCGAGCGCCCGCATTTGCGCCGGAGTCAGCGTGCGCGGCAGCGCATCCACAAAGTGAATCCACTCATGCGCCGACCACGACTTCGACGCAGACGCGAGCGTCGCAATGGGCGCGCCGGCAAGCCAGGCGTCGCGCGCGGCTTCCACCCTGACAAACGCATCGGACTTCGGCAGCACCGCAAAGGCGGGCACACCTTCCGAGCGCAGCCACTCCTGCACCTGGGCGTCGGTGACCGCGCCCGGCGCGCGCGCCATGAGCTCGGCCTTTAAAAACGCAAGGAAGCTCTCCGTCGTGGCGCTCTGGAAGGCGTGCGTGTCGAACCACTTCCGCAGAAACGTGTCGAACTCCTGGCGTCCGTACTTGTCTTCCAGGAACCTGAGAAACAACGCGCCTTGTTCGTACGCCACCGACGAGTACGCGTCGTCCGGATCCCGGCCGGTCATGTCGGGCAGCAGCGTCTTGTCGCGCGGCACGGTGATGGTCGATCGCGAGTCTGCGAGGTCGGCTACGCCAATCATCGCTTCCATGTCGGCCCGATCCTTCCCGTACAGCGCTTCGATAATGCGGCGCTCAAGGTAGGTGGTAAATCCTTCGTTGAGCCAGAAGTCGGGCCACGTGGCGTTGGTCACGAGGTTGCCCGACCAGGAGTGCGCAAGTTCGTGAGCCACGAGAGAGACGAGAGACTTGTCGCCGGCGATCACTGTCGGCGTGGCAAACGTCAGCCGAGGATTCTCCATCCCACCGAACGGAAATGACGGCGGCAACACCAGCAGGTCATACCGGCCCCACCGGTACGGCCCATACAGCTTCTCGGTAGCGGCCACCATCTGTTCGGTATCTTCAAACTCCCGCGCCGCGGCCTCCACCACGGAAGGCTCCGCCCAGATGCCGGTGCGCGGGCTCATCGCCTTGAACGTGAGATCGCCCACCGCAAGCGCGATGAGTGCGACGGAATCGGCTGCGGCATCCTGAATGTGAAGACGCCCGTGCCGGCGGTGCCCGGCGTCATCTCGGCCGCCATCACCGCGACCAGCTCTTTCGGCGTGCGAATGGTCGCGTCGTACGTCAGACGGACCCCCGGCAGATCCTGCAACGGAATAAACGACCGCGCCTGGATGGCCTGGGCCTGCGTAAAGAGGAACGGATGCGCGCGCCCCGCCGTCTGCGCCGGCGTGAGCCACTGCAGGCCTTTCGCGTCGGGCGACGATGAGTAGGTGATGCGGGCGCGGTCGGCTCCGGGTGGCATCGCGACTCGCAGCGCGCTGCCAAATGCCGGTGTCGCGGCGTCGAGCCTGAACGTGGTCGGAACCCACCCGGCCGTACCAATCGCAGCCTCGGCCTTCGTGATTGTGAGGTCGCGCGAGTCCAGCACCAATTCAGTGGCGGTCGGGTCGCGCCGCTCGAACTGCAGTTCCACGGTGCCCGCCAGCGTCTTCGCGCTAAAGTCCGTCGTCAAATCCAGCACCAGGTGTTTCGTCGTGAATGCGTTGACGTTGGCGTACGACGACGAGTCGGTGGGGATGGGAATCATGGGGGTGTCTTTCGAGCCGCAGCCCGCGAGAAGGGCGCCGGCCGCCAGAAGGTACGCAGATGCCGTGAGCCGTCGGTAGGTCCCGGGTCCAGTGTCCAGGGTCCAGAGTCCTCTGTCGGGGTCCTGTGGGGTCCCGGGGTCAGCGATGCAGCGGGATGTGCAGATCTTAGAAAAAAACCTCATCATCTCCGTGTCTCCTGTGATCCGTCGTGACAAGGATGCAGCGCGACGTGAAGGTCTTCCAGAAGGTCCTCCGCGTCTCCGTGACTCCTGTGATCCGTCGTGATCGCGATGCAGCGCGACACCAGGCTCATGCCCCCCAGTCTACTGCCGAGGTGCGGTACGCTGTGAAGATGAGCAAAAGGCCGTCGATGCTCCGTTCGTACACCTGGGCTGATCTGCTCACCCTGGCCAACGCAGGGTGCGGTACGGTGACGATCTTCGCCTGCCTGAGCTATCTAGCGGGTGATCAGGAACGCTGGCTCTGGACGGCATTTGCCCTCCCTGTGCTGGCGCTCGTGTTTGATGCGCTCGACGGGTGGGTGGCGCGTCTGGACGTGCGCCATAAGTCCGTGATGGGCGCCGAACTGGATTCTCTGGCCGACATCGTGTCGTTCGGCGTGGCGCCCGCCGTGCTGGCCTACACGCTCGGCCTGCGTGGGTTGTGGGACGCGATCTGCCTCATTCTGTTTGTGTGCGCCGGCATCAGCCGCCTGGCGCGATACAACGTGACATCGAACGCACTGACCGACAGTGCCACAGGGAAAGTCCGCTACTTCGAAGGAACGCCGATTCCCACGAGTGTCTTCCTGGTGGTGGTGATGGCGGTGCTGTTTGCGTTTGACCTCACCGGATCAAACTTCGTGGGCGGCCACGTGAATCTCCTCGGCCGGCAGTTCCACCCGTTCTCGCTGCTGTTCCTGCTGAACGGAAGCCTGATGATCAGCACCATCAAGGTGCCGAAGCCCTGACGGGCTTAAGGGTGCCGAAGCCCTGACGGGCTCAGGTTCGGGTCTTGACCGGGCAGGTTGAGACTCCAAGCAGCGTGTACAGCGGGCACGTGCCCAGGGCCCCGGTCAGAATCGGCACCACGCCGATGTAGCCCCACGCGCCGATGGTGCCCATCGCCGCCATGCCGACAAGGGCCACGCCCAGGACGACCCTCGCCACACGTTCCATTGGATGTTCGTTCACTTTTAGCAGGCTGCTCATGCGGTGCTCCTAGTCAAGGTCTCGAAGGTCGTCGGTCAGTTGTTCGTTGAGCGCGCGGTCGTCTGCTGCCGGGCGCGCTTCGGGAGGGGCCGTAGTCTCACCCGGCGCGCTGAAGCGGCGAATCACGCCGACGATCAGGAGGACGCTACCCACGAGTGCCAGCGGCGGCAATACGTACAGCACGAGGTTGCTGCCGTGCGCCGGCGGCACCACGAGGACTCCAGGGCCATGCTCGGCGACATACGCGGCAAGGATGACCTCTCGATTCTCGCCCTTCGCCAACCGGGTCCGGATGTCGCGACGCACCTCGTTGGCCGTGGGTGACTGATGCACCGATACCTGCTGCCGGAAGCAGCAGGGCGCCATCAACAGGTCCTCGATCTCGCGGGCCTCCCGTTCAGGGTCGGTTGCGCCCACCGCGACGCTGCCGAAGACCATCATCCAGACCATCCAGCCGCGCAGCCGTGTCATGACGTTCCCGCTCCAATCCGGCCGCCCGAGGGCGCCCTTCCCCTTAAGACTCTGAACCGGGAAAAAGGTGACAGATGGGCGTATCATCGCGAATTATGACCTCACGCCTTATCCTCAGCGTCCTCATCCTGGGAACGATGATTGTCGAACCGGCCGCGCTTTCGGCCCAGAACGCGGCCGCAGCGGCCGCCCAACTCCAGAATGCCTCGCCGCGGGCGATCCGCCGCGATGTGCCGCTGACCAACGCGATTCGGCGCGCCATTGACGCCGGCACCCGCGATCTCACTGGGCGGCCCGGCTCCAATTACTGGCAACTGGAGACCGACTTCACGATCGAGGCCCGGCTCGACCCGGCAACCCAGACCATCACCGGCACCGAGACCATCGTCATTCACAACAACAGTGCGGCGCCGTTGAACGAGTTGGTCATGCGGCTTGACCACAACATTTTCCGCGGCCTGGTGCCGCGCGGCATGTCAGTGCCGGCCGAGAACACAGACGGCATGGTCGTGACGCGCCTGGCCATCGATGGCACAGTCATCGACCTGACGCCTCAGACTGGCGGTCGCCGTGGTGGCGGTGCCGGCGCGGGCGGCGCGCCCGCTCAGCGTTCGAATGCCGTGACGGGGCTCACCCAGACCGTGGCGCGGATCAGTCTCGCGAATCCGATTCCTGCAAAAGGCACCGCGCGCCTGGAAGTGGCATGGCGTACGAAGTTGCCGGGTGGACCGGCTGGCAGCGGCCATCGCATGACCCAGCGTTGGGATGACACCCTGTTCCAGCCCACGCAATGGTTCCCGCGGCTGGCCAAGTACGACGACATGCGCGGTTGGGACACGAGCCTCTATCTTGGTCCGTCGGAGTTCTACAACAACTTCGGCAAGTTCGACGTGAAGATCGATGTGCCCGCCGGCTGGATCGTCAGCGGCACTGGCGTGCTGCAGAATCCGGAACAGGTGCTCACCGCCACGGCGCGCCAGCGCCTGGCCACCGTCCTCTCGTCCGACGCCATCGTCACCATCGTGGGTCCAGACGAGATTGGCCCAGGGCAGGCGACGGCTCCCGGTGAACGACTCGTGTGGCACTTTGCAGCCGACAAGGTCAACGACTTTGCGTGGGCCACGGCGAAGAAGTTTGTGTGGCAGGCCACACGCGCCACTATTCCCACCAAGGGCCCGGTGCCCATCCACATGGTGTTTCTGCCTGAGCGTGCCGCGCAGTTTGCCAATGCCGGCCAGATCACGCGTCACGCGCTCGAGTTTTACTCGAAGTTGTGGACGCCGTACCCGTTCCCGCAGCTGACGCTTCAGGACGGCCCCAGCGCGGGCATGGAATATCCGATGGTCATCAACTCGAACCAGGGCGCGGCCGACCATGAGGCGGCACACCAGTGGTGGCCGATGATGGTGGGCACGAACGAAACACGCTATGGCTGGATGGACGAAGGATTCAACCAGTACATGAATGTGCTGTCGGCCGCTGATTCGCGGGGTGTGCCGGCGAATCTGAACGGCGCAGGACAGAGTTACGGGCGTACGAGCGGCAGCGAAGACGAGCCGGCAATGATGTGGTCGGCGAATGATGCTGGCGTGATGTACGGCTTCCAGACCTACTCGAAGGCGCCGCTGATGCTGTCCATGCTCGGCGGCATTGTGGGAGACGAGGCTGTGCAGCACGCCATGAGCGAGTACTCGAAGGCATGGGCCTTCAAGCATCCCTCGCCGTGGGACTATGTCTTCTTCATGAACAACGCCCTCAAACAGGACCTGGGCTGGTTCTGGTACTACTGGCTCTGGACCACGGAGTCTGTCGATGGCCGCATCGCGAACGTCGCCACGGCCGGGGCGCGGACAACGGTGACGGTGCGGCAGGATGGCCAAATGCCGTCACCCGTGGTGTTGAAGGTGAAGTTCACGGCGCCCGGTCAGTTGCCGCGGCCTGTAGCGAATGCCACGGTGAAGTTGCTGGATCCGCAGACCGCGCTGATCACATGGCCGGTGGATGTGTGGTTCAACGGCAGCCGGACGTTCAGTGCGGCGTTTGACTCCGCCGGTCGCGTGATTGAGACGATCACACTGGATCCGTCGTGCCGCTTCCCCGACCGTGACCCGAACGACAACGTGTGGCCCGCTCCGACGACGCCCCTGGCGCCCGGCGCCCGCGCGTATCAGTGCGGGTGAAAGGCAGCGGGTACCCAAAACGACCTCTGAGGTAGTTTTTTTCTCCCTCTCAAGAAAAAAACTACCTCAGAGGTCGTTTTGGGTACCCACCCCTATTTCTCTGCGATCGCCCCTTCGGCGTTCAGGATCAGCGGGGCGCCGTCCACGAGTTGTTCGCGGTAGGCGATCCCGAAGATCTGCCACGACGTGACAAAGAGGCCCGCCAGCACGGGGCCAACGATGAAGCCGAGTGGTCCAATCACCAGCAGGCCGCCCAGGGTCGAGAACAGGATGATGAGATCGTGCAGCCTCGTATCGCGGCCGACCAGCCACGGACGCAGCAGGTTGTCCACCGAACCGACGATCAACGAGCAGAACAGGGCGAGGCCAATGGCGGTTCCCACCTGACCCGTCGCCAGTAACACGATGCAGGCAGGCACCCAGATGAGCGCTCCGCCGATCAGCGGGATGATCGAGAGAACGACCATCAGCACCGTCCAGAACGCCACGTTCGGGATACCCGCCACCCAGAACGCCAGGCCGGACATCGTGCCTTGAATCAGACCGATCACCAGGGTGCCCTTCACCGTGGCCCTGGTGATCGACATGAAGCGCTCGGTGAGCAGTACTTTTTCATCGGCCCGCAATGGCAGGTGGTCCAGTATCTCCCGCAGCATCTTTGGCCCGTCGATGAGGAAGAAGAACATCGCGTACAGGGCGATGAAGAAGTTGAAGATCAACGATACGGTGCTCAGCGTGCCACTCGACAGCGAGGACATCAGGAATCCGCCGGCTGACTTCACCACTTCTCCGGCCTTGGTCAGAATTTGTGTCCGATACGGTCTGAGGTAACGCTCATAGCCTGGCAGGCGCTGCAGTTTCTGACCCAGGTACGAAGACGGCGAGTTGATCGACTTCTCAACAATCGGCCGGACGTTCTCCGTGATTCCGGCCGCCTGGCCCACCACCAGGCCGCCGATGCCGATCAATGGGCCGACGATGACGACCAGCGTCAGCAGAACCGTAGCGCCGGACGCAGCCAATGCGTGCCCACGCATCAACCGCAGCAACCGCAGGTACACTGGCCGCAAGAGGCCAGCCAACACCGCCGCGGCCACGATCGTCATCAGGAATGCCTTCAGGATGACCACCATCACCAGGGTCATGCTGACGACCAGGAACAGGAGGAAGGCCTTGCGGAACGAGGTGTCGGCGGTCATAGCCATTTCGCTTTCCGGAACCGAAACACGAGATAGAGGTCAATGGCCACCATCGCTGCCACCGTCAACGGGTAGCCGTAGGGTGAATTCAGCTCCGGCATGTGCCTGAAATTCATGCCATACACGCCGGCGATCATCGTGGGCACCGCCACAAGCGCGGCATAAGCCGCCAGCCGCTTCGTGACTTCGTTCTCCTGCAGCGTAATCAGCGACAGATTGACTGAAAGCGCCGTGCTCACCATGTCGCGCAAGTTGTCGGTGGACTGCTTGAGGCGCTGCAAGTGGTCATAAACGTCGCGAAAATAGTCCTGAAGTCCTGCGCACAGGGGCGGCACACGCCCACCGTGAAGCTTGCTGGTGACTTCCAGCAACGGATTGATCGCATGGTCCAGCACCATGAGGCGCTGTTTGAACGTATACAGCGCTTCCACCTGCGCCCGTGTGGTGTTGCTCGCGAAGATACGCTCCTCGATGTCCTCGATTTCCCGCGTCAACCGATCGATGAGCGGAAAGTACCGATCGACCACCGTGTCCATCAGCGCGTACAGCACGTAGGCCGGCCCGTGCTTGAGGAGGTCGGGCTCCTCCTCGCATCGGCGGCGAACTTCGGTGAAACCCTGGCGCGAGTTGCGCCGCACCGATACCACATACTGGGGACCGACGAAGATCGCGACCTCGCCCGTCAGCAGTTCGTCGCCCTCGGCTTCAATCATGTGGAGCACGACGAAGATGGAAGAACCGTACTCCTCAATTTTCGGGCGCTGGTGGCCCCGGCTCGCGTCCTCCACCGCCAGTTCGTGCAGGTTGAACTCTTCCTGAAGCCGTTCAAATTCTTCCGGCGCCGGGTCCTTGAGCGCCACCCACACGAAGCAGCCGGGATCGGTCAGATGCGATCGAATGTCGCTGATCGGGATGTCGGCCACCCGCTCACCCAGACGATATGCCACGCAGTTGACCAGCACGTCGCCATTCTAGCCGCGCTTGGCATGCACGGATCGTGCAGAAGAGCACTTGAGCACGAGGGATGGGGAGGCTAGAGTAGGCGCATGCCCATGTCCATGACACGACGAGAGCTTCTTTCGACGGTCGGCGCCGCCGCAGTCGCCGCCGTAGCGTCACCCAGCCTTACTGCCTTTGACCAGGCTCCCGCACCGGCCGGGCCATATACGCTGGCACCCCTGCCGTATCCGGCGGCCGCACTCGAGCCGCATATCGATGCGCAGACGATGACGATTCACCATGATCGGCATCATCAGACCTATGTGACCGGGCTCAATACCGCGTTGGCGAAAGAGCCGGCCGTGGCCGGCCGCTCACTCGAAGACCTGCTGCGCAATCTGGGCACGGTGCCCGAGGGCATCCGGACGGCCGTGCAGAATCACGGCGGTGGGCACTTCAACCACATGCAATTCTGGACGCTGATGGCGCCCAACGCCGGCGGCGCCCCCACGGGCGCAGCGGCTGCCGCCATCACCAGCACCTTCGGCAGTTTCGAAACGTTTCGCGATCGCTTTAACCAGGCGGCCGCGTCACGGTTCGGCAGTGGGTGGGCCTGGCTGAGCGACGAGAAAGGCAAACTTGTGATTCACAGCACGGCCAATCAGGACACGCCGCTCGCGGAAGGGCGCAAGCCGATCATCGGCCTTGATGTCTGGGAACACGCGTACTACCTGAAATACCAGAACCGTCGTGCCGAATACGTCAGCGCGTTCTGGAACGTGATCAACTGGACCGAAGTGAATCGCCGACTGGCGTCTTGACCCCTTTCCGACAAGTCGCTTAGAGTCGGGGGAGCCCATGCGTTTCCGTCGCCCGGTCGCCATCGTCCTGCTCGCCGCATTTTTCTGCGGCTTCGGCGTGCCATGGCTGGGCGACGCGCATCAGTTCAACGACGACCCGCACTGGGTGGTCAAACTCGGAACTGACGCGAACGCCGGCGCCCGGCTGGGCGCCCAGCGAGAGGGGGATGAGAGCCACTGTGCCGTCTGTCACCTGCTCCGCACAATGCGGTCGGCCAGTCGCCCCATGCAGGCCGTCGCCGTTCGTGACGTCCGGCAAGTGCTGCCGCCGCACGTCACTGACCCGCGCACCCGCGCGGCCGTCACGCGCCCCCACGGCGCTCGCGCTCCCCCTTCCGCACTCTGACCCGTCGCTCGTTTGATGTTGGTGAGGCCGGCGCCCTGGTGCGTACGGCCGCGCCTTGGTCGTGGTTTTGGAATGGAAGGAACAAGTTCATGAATACGCGTGTCCATATTCTGGCGGTGGTGGCCCTTTTCCTGGTTGTGGCCCCAGCCAATCTCGTGTTTGCACAGCCCACCGGAGGCACAATTTCCGGCAAAGTCCTGCTTGAAGGCACCAGTGCGCCGCTCCACGGCGCCGAAGTGATCGTCGTCGGTGCGCGCCGCACCGCGACGACCCGCGAAGACGGCACGTTCGAAATCACCAATGTGCCCATCGGAACGTATCAGGTGCTGGCGCAGCGCGAACATTTCTCTGCCGCCAGGCAATCGGTGACCGTGGTGGCTGGGACGACGGCGACGATTGAGTTCAAGCTCTCGGTTGACGCCGTTCACGAGGAAGTGACGGTGACCGCAAGCGCGTCGGGCGCAGCCACGACGTTTGAGGCGTTCAGCGCGATCACCAGCCTTGACGCGGTGGAACTGGCCAAGAACCCGGGCGGCACCGTGGCAGATGCATTGGCGAGCACGCCGGGTGTGGCCAAACGCTCATTCGGGCCTGGCAACGCGAGGCCGGTCATCAGGGGCTTTGACGGAGATCGTGTGCTCATCATGCAGGACGGCGTGCGCACAGGGGATCTCTCGAGTCAGTCAGGTGACCATGGCGTGTCGATCGACCCGGCGGGATTGCAGCGCCTTGAAGTGGTCAGGGGACCTGCCACGCTGCTGTACGGCAGCAACGCCATTGGCGGTGTGGTGAACGCGATCACGCCGCAGGATGCGTTCAGATCCAGTCCATTCTCGGGGATGCTCGGTGGCGTGACGCTTGAGGCCGGAAGCGCCGACGAGTCACTCGGCGCCAATGGCAGTGTGCAGATTGGCCGCGGGGGCTGGACGGCGTGGGCCGGTGGTGGGTCTCGCCGCAGTGGCGACTACACAACGCCGAGCACGACCATTGCAAACTCTGCGAGCCGGCTGCAAAGCGGCCGCGCAGGATTTGGCCGCACCGGGGCCAAGGGTTTCTTCAGCCTTGGCGGCTCGATTGAAGACAGTCGATTCGGTGTGCCGTTTGCCGGATTGTTCGAAGGTGAGCCCGACGCTGAGATCGACATCGACTCTCGACGCCGCGACGTTCGCCTCGACGTCGGCGCGCGGCACCTCTCAGGCTCGTTCCTCGATGCGGCGAAGCTCACGGTGGGATACACGGACTATGCGCACTCGGAGCTGGAGGTTGAAGACGGTGCCGAATCCGTCGGCACGGCGTTCTCAAACGACACCCTGACCGTCAGGACGGAACTGGAGCAGAAGCGGCGCGGACGGATCACCGGACGCCTGGGTGCTGAGTTGTTCAGACGCGAGTTCGCCGCCGTTGGCGCCGAGGCACTGGCCCCGGCCGTGACCCTGTCGTCACTGGCGGCGTTTGTCTACGAAGAAGCAGCCTTTGATCGCTTCCGGTTGCAGTTCGGCGTACGGGCGGAGCGCAACTCCTACGCGGTGGAGCCGCGGCCGGCTGGCGCACCCGCCGAGGCCCCGGCAGTGCGTGACCGTTCGTTCAGCGCATTGTCTGGATCACTCGGCCTGCACGCCAATATCGGCACGCACGGCGCATTCGTTGTGAATCTGAGCGGTGCGTCGCGGGCGCCCGCCCTCGAAGAGCTCTACAACTTCGGGCCACACATCGGGAATCTTGCCTTCGAGATCGGCAACCCCGACTTGAGTGTGGAACGCACGCTTGGGGTGGACATCAGCCTGCGGAGTCGCGCAGAACGCGCCCAGGGCGAGCTGAACGTGTTCGCCTACAACATCAGCAACTTCGTGTTTCTTGATTTCACCGGCGAAGAGGAAGACGGGTTGCGTGTGGCCAACTACATCCAGGCGGACAGCCGTTTTGTGGGGATGGAGGCGTCCGGCGAGTTTCAGGCGCACCCGCTGCTTCACCTGCACGCGGGCGCCAGCTACGTGCGCGCCACACTGACCGGGACCAATCAGCCGCTACCGCGCATCCCGGCATTTTCCGCTCGTCTGGGTGTGGAAGTGCCGTGGAAGCGACTTACCCTCACACCGGAGGTGGTCCTGACTGCCGATCAGAACCGCGTGTTCGGCGCCGAGACGGCCACCGCCGGCTCGACGGTGGTGAACGTCGGCGCCACGTATCTGATTGCCGGTCGTCATGCGACGCACACGTTCTCGCTCAAGGCGTACAACCTGACCAACGAGGACTACCGGCTCCACAACTCGTTGCTCAAGGACCTGGCCGCCGAGATCGGTCGCGGCGCCAAGCTGACGTACACGATCAGGTTTTTCTGAGCGCAGCGATCACCGGCGCCAGGGCTGCGGCCATGTTCCGGTAGCCAGCCACGTCGGGGTGCAATCCATCCGGCGACCCCGCAAGCCGGTCGGGTTGTCCTGGCGCCGCCACGGCGGCGCGGGTGTCGGCCACACGAATGCGCGGGTCGCGGCGTCCCTCGGCCGCGATCCACGCATTGATTTCGCGCATCTTCGCATTCTGCTCATCTGTGGCCGTGTTGTACGGCACGATCGTGCCGGCAACCACGGGAATGCCCGCGGCGATGGCGCGGTCATACATCGCGCGCAGTTGCGTGGTGACGTGTGAGACTGGGCGGCCCTGATAGACGTCGTTGACGCCGGCGATGATGATAACTACCTCGGGCTTCGCCGTCACAACATCGCGATCAAACCGCGCGGCAATCTGGTCGGTGCGTTCACCGTTCACACCGCGATTGAGTACCGTCCACCCCGGGTGCGTCCGCATCAACCAGTAGGAGAACTGACTCTCGGGGTTGCCTTCGCCGTCCGGCGGCGCCTCAATGGGCGACTTGAACGCCGGCGTGCCCGCGGTCGTGGAGTCGCCGAGGGCGACGATGGTGACCGGCGGGGGAGGCGGAGACTGCATCACCGGCCGGTGCGCGCCACTTCTTCGGCGCGTTTGAGCACGCGCAGGATGTTCTTGCCGGCGATCTTCCGCACGTCTTCGTCGGAATACTCGCGCCGCAGCAATTCGGCGATAAGGTCTGGATAGGTGGAGACGTCCTCAAGGCCCAGCACCACCTGCGTGATGCCGTCGAAGTCGCCGCCCAGGCCGATGTGATCAATACCTGCCACCTTGCGGATGTGGTCGATGTGGTCGGCCACTTGAATGATGGTCGCGCGCGGCGGCGTGTTGGCCGAGCGCCACATCTCCACGCCACGGGTGATGGTGTCGGCCGTGCTGCCGGCCACCGCAGTCAGCCTCGCGCGCTCGACGTTTTCACGCGCGTTGAAGTCTGCCACCTCCTGGGAAATGAACCCGGGTACAAATGTCACCATCACCACGCCGCCGTTCTTTGGCATCTGCGACAGGATGTCGTCAGGCACGTTGCGCGGCACGTTGGCGAGGGCCCTGGCCGAGGAGTGAGAGAAGAAGACGGGCGCTTGCGACACCCGGATGGCATCGGCCATGGTGTCGGGCGAGACGTGGCTCAGGTCCACGAGCATGCCGAGGCGGTTCATTTCCTGAATGACCTGTTCGCCGAAGGGCGAGAGGCCGCCGTGGACAGGTGTGTCGGTGGCCGCATCCGCCCACGGGACGTTCAGGCTGTGCGTCAGCGTCATGTAGCGGGCGCCGAGCCGGTACATCATGCGCAGCGTGCCGAGAGACCCGTCGATGGAGTGTCCGCCTTCCATCCCGATGAGCGAGGCGATCTTGCCGGCCTTCTGGATGCGTTCCACGTCCGCCGACGTGAGGGCCAGTTCCAGGCGATCGGGATACCGCGCGACCATGCGGTGCACCACATCGATCTGCTCGAGCGTGGCCGTGACCGCGGTGGTGCCCTGCAACGTTGAGGGCACGTAGACCGACCAGAACTGCGCGCCCACGCCGCCGCGCGCCAAACGGGCGAAGTCGGTGTGCAGGGCCTTCTGGGGTTGCCGCAGGTCCAGCGCGGTGATGTCGCCCTTGGCCAGTTCCCGCACCTGCCACGGGTAGTCGTTGTGTCCGTCGAACACCGGCACATCGCGCAGGATCCTGCGCGCACGTTCCACCATCGGATCTCCCTGTTGCGACGCGACCGTTGTCACACAGAGCGTACACAGAAGCAGTCCCAGCGTTCGCATGAACCGATTATAGCCACCAGCTGGGCTGCCGGCTGCTCGCCATGGCCGCCCGCTATGCCTTGACCAACTTGACCAACTCCAATCGTCCTGATAGCGGTTGATCAAAGCGGCGCTGGGCCGGCTGAGGCTCGCCGAACCGTTCGACCGCATGCTGGTGGCGCAGGCGCTGACCGAGCGGGCACATCTGGTCAGCCACGACAGATCGTTGGAACCGTACGGCGTGCCGATGGTCTGGACGTAGCGCGGCACCTACTGCCGGTAGACACACGCCTGACCGCCGAAGCGGCTCTTCCACGTCGCGACGAGGTTAGTGAAGTTCGTCAGTTCCACCTGGCCGCTGGCGCGCAGCGAAGCCAGCACACTCAGGACGTCGCGTTCCAATGCCGCCATCGCGCTGGCCGACCCGAGCGTCGATGGCGAGACGCCATACGTGCTGGTCTGCATGCACGTCGCTGGAGCCTGGCCTGATTGGTACCGCCCAGCAAGTTCCCTGATGCCGTCGATGTCGCCCTTGAATGCCCCGACGCACGCGATGTTGCCGAGCGGGTCGTCCTCAAAGTAGCGCCAGGGTTCCTTCGGACGCCACACGCCGCTCACGATGGGATCGTTTGTGTGGTTCGGCGTGCCGCTCCCCATCAGAATGTCGCCGCGCCACACCGCGGACGGGTACTGCTCTCCCGAAACCGGGACGCGGAAACGGTCCCAGTTCGCAAACTGCGGCAGCGCCGGGTCCCAGACGTGTCCGCCGATGACCGTGCTGCCACCCACGCCAAGTGTGTCGAGCAAGTACGCCACGTCGGTGTAGTTGTAGCCGAAGGATTCGTGCGAGTGCGGATCGATGGTCACGCCCAGGGTGTCGCGCAGATATCGGAGCAGATTCTGGCCGCCGGTTGATGCGGTCGTTGATGCGTCTTCGTACATCTGCGCCGCGAGCAGGAACTTCCAGTCGGGTTGCAGCACCCACGGCACGTTGTAACGGCGTGCGAGATCGGCCATCGCGATGAGACGGCCACGCAGGGTCAGGTAGGTGGACCTGTTGCCCGCCGATCCCAATGTGCCGCCCGGCGTGTTGTCCTCGATGTGCGTGAACATGACGACGTACACCGGCGGCGCCGTCGCGTTTCCGCCGCCCGTCGTCGTCGGCGCTGCTGTGGATGGCGCCGTCGGCGACGAGGTCTTGTCACCTCCGCACGCCGCCGTAAGACACAAAGTCAGTTGGACAATCAGTCCGAGGACCGCACGTTGAGACATGGTGAACCTCCGCCCCGCCCTGTCACGTTCGACCGGACATGCGCAGGGGAAGTTACTCGCGGTACCATTGCGGGCCATGAGCACAGTCCGCATCGCTCTGGCGAACATTCGTGTTCCCGCCACTCGTGAAGAGTCTGTGACACTGGCGACGGCCGCCGTGGCTGACGCCGGGCGACAAGGCGCGGCCGTGCTGTGTTTTCCGGAGTGCTTCGTCCCTGGCTATCGCTGGCCTGGCAAGGCGACGGCGCCACCAGATCCGGCGTTTCTCGAGCGGGCGTGGACAGCGGTCGCGGAGGCGGCGAGCGCTGCTCAAATCACCGTCATTCTGGGCACAGAGCGCGTGACCGACCGCGGCCTGCAGATTGCCGCCTGTGTGATTGGTCCGGACGGCGCGATTGCCGGATGGCAGGACAAGGGACAGCTCGACCCGTCGGAAGAGAGTACCTATCCGGCGCGCGGGACGGACCGACGGGTCTTTTCCGCCGGACCACTGACCTTCGGCGTGGTGATCTGCCATGAAGGATGGCGGTATCCCGAGACGGTGCGATGGGCCGTGCGGCAAGGGGCGCAGGTCGTGTTTCATCCCCACGCGCATGTGGCCGAACCCGGTAGTTATCGCCCGGTGACCTTCGCCGACCCAGCGAACACCTTCCACGAGAAAGCCGTCCTGTGTCGCGCAGCGGAGAACACGTGTTATTTCGCGTCGGTGAACTGCGCGAGTGAAGGTTCAGGTACGACCTCGGCGATTGCACGCCCCGATGGCACACTGCAGTGTTATCAGCCCTATGGGCACGAGGGGCTGCTCGTGGCGGATTTGGATCTCAGCACAGCCACTGGCCTGCTTGCTGCCAGGTGCCGCTCCCCCTATTCCTGATGTTACGTGGTGACGCGTGCCACGAACGGGCGCGCCCTGACCTGGAACACCTCCCGTGAGCCAGGCCCCGGAGTCAAAAGAGTCCGCCGCCTAGGCGGTGGCGGCTACGGCTGTTCTTTGCGGCGCCGCGCTGAATCATCGTGCTCGTACTTGAACTTTTTGGTCCCTGGGCCGTCCCCGCCGGGCTTGTGCGATCCCACAGACCCTCCCGGTGCGGCCGGACGGGCGTTTTGCCCACGGCTGCCGGCGTTGCCTCCAGCGTCCCTGCCGACCTTCGATTCGGGGCCCCGCTGGTTCTTTCCTGACACGGTCTTCTGGTGCCCGTTGTCGATGACTTCGTGCTTCTTCGCGTGTTGTTCAGTCATAGCTGCATCACAACAGAGCGGCCCCCTGACGTCGATGCACTATTGCACACCCGCCCCGCACATGGCAGACAGCCCGGTACCTGTCGCGTTGGACCCTGCGGGCGCTGGTTTCGTAAGATAGCCCGTCCTGAGCCTCATCCAAATGCAATCAAAACTCCTTCTGTTGTTTGTGTCGTGCGTTCTGGTCACCTCCAGCAGCCTCGTCGCGTTCGGATCGCAGTGGCCGCAGTTCCGCGGACCGAATGGCGCCGGGATTGGCGAAGGCGCCGGATACCCGGTTGAGTTCTCGCCGACGAAGAACCTGGCGTGGAAGACAGCCGTGCCGTTTGGCCAGTCATCGCCGGTTGTGGTCGCGGACCGTCTGTATGTCACGGCGCGCGAGGGCGAGGAGCTTCTGACCGTCGCCATGGACGCAAGGACGGGCAAGGAACTGTGGCGGCAAGGGCTTCGTCGGAGCCGTGCGATGGCGATGTACAAGGCGAACGATCCGGCCTCGCCCACGACCGCAGCGGACGATCGCGGCGTCGTATCTTTTTTTGCGGACTTCGGCCTGATCGCCTACGACGCAGGCGGCCATGTGCGATGGACGCATCCGATGGGCCCGTTCCGGAATTTCTACGGAATGTCTGCGTCGCCGGTGATCGCCGGTGACCTCGTCATCCAGCTGATTGACCAGCTCAACGGTTCGTACCTGGTGGCGCTCGAGCGGGAGACCGGCCGCGTACGCTGGAAGGCCGACCGGCCTGGCGCGACCATTGGGTATGCGACACCGATGGTGTTCCGCCCGTCCGACGGCCGCGCCGAAGTCGTCACCATTGGGTCGACGCGTCTCGACGCCTACGATCTCGCTACGGGCGAGGCGCGCTGGTGGACCCCGATCGGGTCCGGCGGGTCGATGGGTGTGGCGCTTGCGGACGACAAGACGCTGTGGCTCTCCACGTTGGCTTCCGATGAACCGGGGTTGCCGCAGTGGGCCGGCAGCCTCGCGCAGTACGACAAGGACGCCGACGGCCGTATTTCGATGGCCGAACTCGCGGCTGACAAGGAACTTGGGGAGCACTTCGGGTGGATCGACACCAGCGACGATACGTTCATCATCGAGGCGGAGTGGAATGTCGCCCGCACGCTTGGCATGGGCACCTGGGGGGCGATGGCCCTGAAGCCCGGCGGCACCAAGGGCCAGTTGCCAGTGGACGCCGTGCAGTGGCGCTTTCAGAAGAACGTGCCGTACATCCCGGCGCCGCTCCTGTACCAGGGCGTCTTCTACATGGTCAAGACGGGCGGCATCATCACGTCGCTCGACGCCGCGACTGGTGCCCTCCTCAAGCAGGGGCGGGCTCCAGGTGCGCTCGGCGAGTACTACGCCTCACCAGTCGCCGCTGACGGGAAGATCTACGCCCTGAGCCAGGAAGGCAAAATCACTGTGCTCAAGGCCGGCGCACAGTGGGAGGTGCTGGCGGTGAACGATCTCGGCGACGAAATCAACGCGTCGCCGGCGCTGGCGAATGGCCGCCTCTACGTGCGCACGCGCAGCGCGGTCTACTGCTTCAGCCAGGCTGGCCGGGGAATGTAGATGCCGATGGGACGGCCCACCGCCGGCCGCGCGCCGTGGCGGTAACGCCGTGGTAGCAGTCACCGCTTCGACCCGAGTGCGCGGAGGCCTTCGTGCGAGGGTGCGTAGTCCGGGTTGATGTCCAGCGCCCGGCGGAACTCTCGGACCGCGTCTTCGTGTTTGCCCTGCGCGGCGAGGACGCGTGCAAGCGCGTCGTGGGCGCCCGGCTCGGCCGGCAGAAGCGCCACCGCCTGCTCCGCGTGCGACAACGCTTCGCTGACGCGTGTGGTCTCGAGCAGCGCCAGCGCCAGGTTCTGGTGATAGTGCCCATTGCCAGGGTTCGCCGCGACCGCGCGACGGAACGCCTCGGCAGCCTCCTCAGCGCGGCCGATCGAGAAGAGCGAGCGGCCGAAGCCGCTCCATCCCGCATGATTGGCCGGGTCGGCGTCGAGCCACGCTCGGAAATGCGGAACCGACTCGGCCGTGCGGCCGAGGCGCACAAGGGCGTCCGCGATCAGGCCGTGCGCCGTTGGTACGACCGGTTGGTGCGGCTCGTCTCGAATGAACGACCGCAGGGCCTCTGCCGCTTCGTTGAAGCGGCCGGCAGCCCCGAGTTCCCGGCCCAGATAGTAGCGGGCCGGCGCATAGCCGGGCGCGGCGATGGACAGTTCGGCGATCGCCTGGTCGCGCTGTCCGGTGAACGCGAGTTCGGCGCCCACCAGGTGATGCGCCATCGGCGTCGGCCACCGTGCCAGCACCGTCCGCGCCATCGTCACCGCCGATGCGTACTCGCGATTGCGCACGGTCGTCACCACAGCGAGCACGAGCACCAGCGCGCCGACAACCCACAGCAACGAGTTGGCTGGCGCGCGCGACTGGGTTTCAGGGGCGCGGAACCGACGCCAGAGGGCGTCGGCCCCGATGATGACGAGGATCACGATGCAGGCGAGCGGCAGATACATCCGCCGCTCGGCGCCGACTTCGGCTGCGATCGGCACGATGGATGTGGGCGCGAGCAGGACGAATACTGACACGGCGAGGAAGCCGGCCCGCGGCGCTTTCACAAGCCAGACGATCGATGCCAGCCCGACGACGGTCAGAAACGCGGCCTGCATCCACACGTCCGCCAGCGACAGCGGGCGGGTCCAACCGTAGAAGTTCACGAGAGACGATGGCCAGAAGGCAAGACCGAAGTACCGCGTGACCATCTCTGTCTGATTCAGGATGTAGTTCCACCACGTCGTGTGCGCGCTGGCGAACCCGCCGGTCGAGATTGACGCGCTTGCGAGCAGCGAAGGCACGAGCAGCGTCCACGTGGCGGCGAGCGCTGCGTAGAAGCGCCAATGTGACCGGAGCGCGCCTGCGATCGCGGCCATCGACGCGCCCCGCAGATAGATCGCGTCGTACAACCAGATCAGAATCGGCGCCGTGGCCATCGATTCCTTGCACCACATGCCCAACGCGCACAACACGACGGCCGCGATGCGCCAGCGCGCGGGCTGCGGCGACTGATGGGCACGCATGCTTGCGTAGAGCGCGCCGAGATAGCAGAGCGTCATCATCGAGTCCGACCGCTCGCTGACGTAGTTCACCACTTCGCTATTGAGGGGATGGACGACCCACACAAGTGCCGCCACCCCCGCAAGGCCGGCCCCGCGCGGGGTGCCAAGCGTGCGCCGGACGAGCCCGAAGATCACCAGCGCGCAGGCGATATGGAGCGCCAGATTCACGACGCGATATCCGACGACATCCAGTCCACCTATCGCGTAGTTGATCGCGAACGAGAGGTTCACCAGGGGTCGTCGCGCGACCGACGTTTCAGTGGGCGGCGTCAGCACACTCTTGAGGTCAGCCAGGTCGCGAATGCTCTCGTTGCGCACGACGCTGCCGAAGTCATCGAAGATGAACGGATTCGTGAGGCCGTTCGCGTACGTCAGCAGGCCTGCCAGGAGGATCAGCGCCGGCCACAGACGGGCCGCGGGCGCGCCAGAGTGGGTCGATGCCGTGCGGGAGCGACTGGGTTTCACCAAACGGGAGGAGCGAGTCACGAGCGTGTCGCCGCTCATTCTAGCAAGCCCCGTGACCCGCCTTCGCCAAGGCTACGGCGGGGCAAGCCCCAGGACCCCGGGACTCCAGGACCCCGACTAGTCGCGGAGCGCCCCTGCCGGATCCACCGAGATGGCGTGGCGCGCCGGCAGCAACGTCGCGAGCAACGCGACCGTCGTCAACAGTGCGGTGATGGCCACGTACAACATCGGTTCAAGTGCGATGACGCCGAAGAGCGCGCCTTCGATGACGCGGCCGAGCGCCAGGCCCAGGCCCAGGCCGATCGTGATGCCGAACCCGGCGAGCTTCAGTCCAGAGCCGATCGTCAGTTTCAACACGTCACGAGTGGTTGCGCCAAGCGCCATACGGACGCCGATTTCATGGCGCCGCTGCGCCACATAGTGCGCCATCACCGAATAGATGCCCGCGGCTGACAGTACCAGCGCGAGCACACCGAAGGCCGCCATCAACTGGCCGACAAAACGAAGGCCCGTCGTTCTTGTGTGAATGGCCTTTCGCATCGTCTCGGTGTCGAACGCCGGCAGGTTCGAGTCGACCCTGGATACGGCGCCACGCAACCTGGTCAGGCTCCCGTCGGGGTCGCCCTGCACGCGCGCAAGGACAAAGACCTGGGTGCTGGGGAACTGCAGCACCGACGCATAGATGGTTGGTGCGTTGCGCGAATTGAACCAATCGTCAAGGACGTTGCCCGAGATGCCGACGATGGTGACCCACTCCTCGTGAGTGGGGTTCAGCTTCACGCGCTTCCCGATGGGAGATTGGCCGGGCCAGTACAGGTTCGCCAGCGACTGGCTGACCACCGCCACCTGCAGGGTGCCGTCGCGATCCTGCGCAGAGATCGCACGGCCCTCGAGGATCGGAATCTTCAGGACATCAAAGAAGCCGGCTGTGACGCCACGGTAGTTGATGAACGCCGGACCGTTCGGATCGTCGGGCCGCCCGTCCACCACCACCTGACGCCGCTGGTTCGAAGTCGCAGCCGGGGACACCGTGGTGGTGGCGACGTGCGTCACGCCAGGAACCCGGTGCGCTTCATCAAGCAGCTGTCGCGTGAACTGCCGCCGGGCCTCGTCGTCCGGATACGCGGTGCCGGCCAGATCGAGGCGGAGCCTGACCACGTTGTCGGGGTCGTAGCCCTGCGGGCCGCTGGCCATACGGTGTCCGGCAACGGCGGCAAGCCCTGAGGCAATGAGCAGCGGCAGCGCGATGGCAATTTCGGCCACCACCAGGCCGCGACGCAGCCGGCTCCGGCCCATGCCCGCGGTGGCCGATCGACCTCCATCTTTGAGCGACGACGTGAGTTGCGGCTTCGATGATTGGAGCGCGGGGAGCAGGCCAAACAGCAACGCGGTGACCAGCGCCGCGAGCGACGTGACGAGCACCACCCGTGGCGTCACGCCCATCGTGGTCCATCCGGTGACAAAGCGAATCAGTTCAGCGGGCATCATGCCGCGCAGAAGTGCGATGGAACCCCACGCGACCAGGAGCGCCGCGGGAATGGCTGCGGCTGCAAGCACCAGGCTTTCGACGAGCATCTGGCGCACAATGCGCCAGCGGCCGGCGCCGATCGCAAGACGCACGGCGAGTTCGCGCTGGCGCTCGGCGCCGCGGGCGAGCAGGAGGTTGGCGATATTCGTGCCGGCGATGAGCAGGAGGAGAAGCGCCGCCGCCTGCCAGAGTCCCAGAACGGTCGGCAATCCGAAGTCCACCATGGCCTTGGTGAAGGTCATGACCGTGAGGGTGAAGTTCCTGTTGGCATCGGGTGCCAGCTGCTGCAGGCGTTGATACTGAGCGGTCAGCTGCGTCTGGGCCTGCTCAAGGGTTGCGCCGGGGGCCAGCTCGCCGACCACCGTCAGGTACTTGGACTTTCGATCCACCTGTTCTTCAGCGGTCAGAATGGCCGGAGTCCAGAGATCGCTGCCGTTCGGAAAGTCGAATGCCGCCGGCGCGCGCCCGATGACCGTGTGTGGTTCGCCGCTCAGCCGGATGGTGCTGCCCACGATGTTCGCCGTGCCGCCGAACCGGCGCTTCCAGAGGCTGTCGCTGATCACCACGGTGCGTGCCGCGCCCTCGGCCTCGTCGGGTGCGGCGAAGAAGCGGCCCTCAGCGGGTGTAACGCCAAGCATTGCGAAGAAGTCGGCGCCCACGCGTGAGCCCTGGACGCGTTCGGGCTGATCGGTCCCCGAGAGGTTCACATCGCCCCAGCCGACGGTGGTCATGCGGGCGAGCGCCGCCGGGGGATTGCGCCGGAAGTCCACGTAGTTCCCTGGCGCCACGGCCTCCTGCGGGAAAGGCGCGTCGGGCGAGAGTTCCGCCAGCACCACCAGACGGTCGACGTTGGGGATGGTGAAGGGACGCAGCATTAGCGCGTCGATCATCCCGAACGTGGCGGCGTTGGCGCCCAACCCGAGGGCGAGCGTGATCACGACGACGCTGCTGACGAGCGGCTGGCGCCAGAGTGCGCGGGCGGCGACACGAATTTCGGAGAGAAGAGTGCGCATGCTGGAGTCCTTCTGGATGGCGAGCCTGGTCCGGTACCGCCGCCATGCATCGTGAATGCGATCGGTGAACAGGTTGAGCGTTTCGCGCCAGTACCACCGGTGGGCGCGACGCCGGTCTTCACGGGAACTGATGTCGGCGAGTTCTTCGCGCAGGTCGCCCAGCGTGGTGTCGCGCCACGGTTCGTCGCGCAGCAGCCATCGCACAAGGGCTTCGGCGGCGCGCGGGGGCGTGGGCGTGGACGACTTCATCGTCAGGACCGGGAAGACCTGTTTCGACGGGCGCCCATCGCCGGGCCGTCGGCTAGCAGGGTATCGAGGCCGGCCGAGAGCGTCTGGACGGCGGCCTGCGCATGCCTGATGGCCTGCAGGCCGAGCGGCGTGACCGTGTAATACCGGCGTGCGCGACCACCCCGAATGGCAACAGGGTCACCCATCGCGGAGGTGACGAGGCCCTTGGCTTCGAGACGGTCGAGCGATGTGTGCACTGCGCCCCGGGCCACGTCGCGACCGGTGCGCTCGATGAGCAATTGCCGAATGGGGACCGTGTAGGCGTCGGTGCCGTCCCTCTGGCATTGGAGGACGGCGAGCAGGAGCAGGTGCTCAAACTCGCCGACGGAGGGAGTCGGGGTGCGCGAAGCCGTCATTGTAGGCAATATACGCGACGGCCCCGACATAGTTCCCTGTCACGACGGATCACAGGGAGGCGCGGAGGCATGGAGGAACTCCTTTTCAACGACGGATCACAGTGGATTCGACATCGGTGTAGCCGGACCTGAAGGTCCGGCCTCCGAAGACATGACCTGTCCGTCCTCGGAGGCCGGGTCTTTAGACCCGGCTACACCGATGTCGAATCCGCTCTCGCCCGTGCCGCACGTGGCGGTTGAACAGTTCTTGCAGTGTGACGTATTGTAAGACTGCTTATGATTTCTGACCTCGAAGCGCTGGTGCTCGACCTGTTGTCTGCGAAAGCCCCGACGTATGGGCTGGACCTCGTGCATGCCTCTGGCGGCCGCCTTAAGCGCGGCAGCGTGTACGTGACCCTGGGCCGCATGGAGCAGAAGGGCTTCGTGACCTCGATGGTGGAGGAGCGGCCCGGTGAGGGGCCGCCGAGGCGGCTGTACGAACCCACGGCATTGGGTTTGCGCGCGCTTGTTGCGGCGCGACTCATGGAAGGCGACCTGCCGTTGGGCTCGAAAATCTGAGCCCTTGTAATGGCGAAATGTCACAAATGACCGAAGTGGCGAAATGTCTGCAATGGGTGAATGGCTCAATTCTCGAATGCCGGAAAGAGCAGTGAAATCTCAGGATCACGCCGCCACACCGTCGCCGTGGCGCGAGTCGTGGGCGGACTTCCTGTTTGAGTCACGGCGCGCAGCCGGAAGCAGCGCTCGCGCGGGTGTTGTCCTCGGGTTCCTTGCCGCACTGCTGCGGCTGTCGCTTGCCTCAATCCCCACAGGAGTCCCGCCGATGCTTAACCTTCGAGACGATTTCAGGCACGCCGCCCGGCGTTTGTGGCGGACTCCGCTGTATGCCGCGTTCGCCGCAGTCACGCTCGCGATCGGTATCGCCGCCACCACGTCGCTCTATTCGCTCTTGTATTTCATCGTCTGGCGCCCTGACGCGGTCGTCAATCCGGAACGCATTGTCGAACTGAGGGGCGATACGGTGATCGCTGGCCGGGCGGGAGTGCCGGGGCGATTCTCGTGGGCGGACTGGCAGTCACTGACCGAACAGCAACAGAGCTTCAGTCACGTCGCGGGAATCCACCGCATCGGTGTCTCGATTCTCAACAACGGAGTCACAGACGTCGCCATGGGCGAAGGTGTGACGGGGGACTATTTCGCGATGGTCGGCGTCGGGCCGCTCCATGGCCGCGTACTCAACCGCGCGGATAGCGCGCCTGACGCACCGCCGGTCTCGGTGCTGTCGGCCCGCCTCGCGAGAGCCCAGTTCGGGGACGAAGCTCAGGCGGTGGGCCGCACGGTCAAGATAGGGGGCCAGATCACAGAGATTGTCGGCGTCGTCACCGACAACTTCTTTGGGATTGGGGTCGCGTTCGCTCCTGCAACGCTTTGGCTACCGCTCGAACAGACTCGCACCCTGTCACCGTCACCAACCCCATCGGCCTACTTCGATCCCGCACGCCGGGACCTGCGCTGGCTCACTGTTCGCGGGAGGCTGCGCGACGAGGCCAATCTGCGAATGGCGGCCGAGGAGGTATCGCTCATCGGTCAGCGTGTCGAGGCGGCGTTTCCCAGCATCGGAGTGTCGGAAGGCCCTCGGAGCGGCAGTCCCGCAGGCCGGTACTGGCGCGCAGAGCCGGTCAGTGCGCGAGAGGCCGACACGTTTTCAAGCCTCGGCGTCGCGATGATGGTGGGCGTGACGCTCGTACTGTTGATGGTGTGCTCGAACCTGGCCAGTCTGGGGCTGTCAAGAAGCGCGGCACGACAGCCTGAGTTCGCCGTGCGTCGCGCTCTAGGCGCTTCGCGATGGCGCCTCGTGCGCGAACAACTTGTTGAGTGTTCGCTTGTTGTTGGCCTTGGCGCGGTGCTGGCCTTATGGGCCACGCGGTGGTTTGTCACCATCTTGCACATGGACGTGCCCATCAGCCGAGGCATGACCCTTTCGCTGCAGCCCGAAGTGACCTGGCCGGTCGTCGCCGCTGCCGCAGGCGCCTCGATACTCTCGATGATCTTCGTGGGCCTCGGTCCAGCCTGGCGAGCCACGAGCGCGGACATTCGCCCGCTGATAGCCCAGGACGGGGTAACGACGCGGCCTCGCGTGCGGTCGCAGCACTTGCTCGTAGCCGCCCAGGTGGCTGGTTCGGCAGCGCTGCTGCTGTTGGCGGTCTCAATCATGAACACGGTGACGCGGGCGACCCGATCGCCAGGCGTGGACGTCGACCGAATCGCCGTTGCCACGGTCAGTTTCTACCTGAGTCCGCGTGACGGCGTGGAGGCCGATCGGCTGCGCGACGACATTCTGCGGCGGGTCCGCCAGTCGCCCGGCGTTGAGAATGTGGCCGCGTCCGTCGGATTGCCATTCGGTACGTTCGTCGATCAGGGAAGCTTCGCGGCCAGCGACCTGGACCTTGTGAGTCGCGACGGTGGAGAGAATGCGTATCTGGTCTTCGGCACTGCGGGCCTGATGGACACTCTTGGCGTCCCAATTGTCGCCGGGAGGGCGTTCTCAAACGATGACGTGCGCGAACGACGGCCAGTGATCGTCTTGAGCGAAACCACGGCGCGCGGGGTGTTTGGTTCCACCGAAGTTGTGGGCCGGCCCGTGTGGTTCAAGCGCAGCACACCGGGCACGCCGGGGAGAGAAGCCCCGCAGCAGTTGATGGTCGTGGGTGTTTCGCGCGATACCGACACCTTTGTGATGGGTTCCAGCCGGAGGCACTCCGAGGGTTCGGGTGCCGTGTTCATGCCATTCAGCCGGGATGCGCGCGAGCCAATGATCATCGTGGCCCGGACAACGGGCGATACTGCGGCGCTTGCAGGAGTCGTTCGTCGCACCATTCGCGAAGTGGATCCCGGGCTCGTCGTGGATACCGCAGGGGCTGGGTGGGTCGTACTCAGCGGCCCGTTCCTCTTCCTGGGCGCGCTGGGCTGGGCGTCAACCGGGCTCGGCGTGCTGACCTTGGTGCTTGTCATGACCGGATTGTTTGGTGTCCTGTCCGCGCTTGTCACTCAGCAGACCCGCGAATTCGGCATCCGCATGGCGTTGGGCGGCACCCCAGGTGACCTGCTGCGGCTCGTGGTCCGGCAGGGCCTTCGTCCGGCTCGTGACGGACTGATCATCGGCATTGCCATCGGTGTCCTGTCAAGGATCGCGTTGGGTGCGATCCTCCCGTCGGGCCTGGCGGTCGTCGATGTCTTTGCGTTTGTGGTCGTGCCCGTCGTGATCGTCGCCACCGCCGTGGCGTCAAGCATCATCCCCGCAAGGCGCGCCGCCAGCGTGGATCCCAATGTGGCGCTCCGGCAGCACTGACATCGTCCAGGGTCCAGGGTCCAGGGTCCAGCGTCCAGCGTCCGGGGTCCCCATTCAATCCCTCAATCGCTCAATTACACAATCCCAGAATCCCGCAATCCACCAATCCGTCAATTTCCGATCAGCAATCCGAAATCCGCTATCAGCAATCCCGATCCTCAATCGCTCAATCCTCAACCCTCAATAGCGATAAGATCTGCCAATGTCTTCCCTCTCGCTCGACTGGAAAGGTGATCTCACGTTCGTCAACAGTCCCGGTTCGCCGGCCATCCATCTGGAAAGCAGCACGCCGGGTGTGTCATCCCCGGTTCACGCCCTGGCGTACGCCGCGATGGCGTGTATGGCCATGGATCTGGTGCACATCCTCAAGAAGGGGCGCCACGAGTTGAAGGGGCTGTCGGTGCATTTCGACGGCGAGCGCGCCGCCGACTACCCGAAGCGTTACACCGCCATGCACCTGCGGTTTGATGTCACAGGCGACATTCCCGAAGACGCCGTCGAGCGCGCCCTGGCGCTCTCGCACGAGAAGTACTGCTCGGTGTCCAATTCCATCCGCGCCGACATCGACTTCAAGACTTCGTTCACGGTTACGAAATAAGGGGACGGGTGTCGATTGGTGGAAAAGTCGCGGAAAACGACCTCTGAGGTAGTTTTCGCTGAAATCGAAACGAAAACTACCTCAGAGGTCGTTTTTCAGGACTTTTCCACCGATCGACACCCGTCCCCCTCGCCCACCCCGCGTCGCCCGTACATCGACTGGCTTCGCGGCGTGGCCGTGTTGTTCATGATCGAGTGGCACGTGGTGGATGCGTGGAGCACCGATGCCTCACGACAAGGCGGCGTGTTCACGGCGCTGGCGCTCATCGGCGGCACGGCCGCGCCGCTGTTCCTGTTTCTCGCCGGCCTGGCCATTCCGTTTGCCGCCGCGTCGCAGCAGCGAAAAGGGAAGTCGCTGCGTGACGCCGCCTGGGCGCTGCAGAAACGCGGCTGGCAGGTCTTCCTGTTCGCGCACATCTTCCGGCTGCAGTCGTTCCTCGGCAATCCCTGGGCGCGCGTGGACAGCATCTTCAAGCCCGACATCCTCAACATCCTCGGCCTTGGCATGGTCGTCACCGCATGGTGCTGGGGACGCAGTGACGCGCTGAAACGGCGCGTGGCCTGGCTGTTGGTGCCGGCATTCATCCTGGTCGTGATCACGCCGCTCTCACGAGTCTGGTGGTGGCCCACCTTGCTGCACCCGCGGCTCGAGGCCTACATCAGGCCCAACGGCGGATGGGGCCAGTTCGCGCTCTTTCCCTGGTTGGCGTTTGTCCTGGTCGGCTGCGCGGTTGGCGTCTGGATCGCCCGCTCACGTCCTGCCGCCGACGAACGCCGCTTCCACGGCCAACTCGCTCAGGCCGGCGCCGCCATCGTCATCGTCGGCACCATCGCGGCGTTTGTGCCGTCGCCATTCAACTCCAGTTTCTGGACCACCTCGCTGTCCTTCTTCCTCATCAGGACCGGGGTGATGACGATGGCGTTGTCGGGAGCGTGGTGGTGGATGTCACGAGCGAACGCACACCGGTGGAGTCCGGTGGTGCTGTTCGGGCAGACGTCGCTCTTCGTCTACTGGGTGCACGTGGAGTTGGCGTACGGCATGTTCAGCGCCGCCTGGAAGCGATCGCTGACGCTCGGCGAAACGGCGCTCGCCTATCTCGCGTTCACCGCGCTCATGCTGGTGGCGGCGCGATGGTGGGCGAAGCGCACCGAGCGGCCCTGGATACCGGAGCACCTGCGGGCTTAACGTCCAGGGTCCAGAGTCCAAGGTCCAGGGTTCGCGGAGCTGCTTCGCAGGGCTTTCTTGGAAAAAGCCCCGGCACCGCAAGGTGCCGGCTCAATGAACTCTGGACCCTGGACTCTGGACCCTGGACTCTACCGATCGTTCCAGTTCACGATCGAGTTGAACACCATGTTGAACTCGCCGTGGTTCTGCCACCGGTAGATCGGGTTGTTGGCAAACAGGAGCACGCGGCCTTTGCCGTTGCGTGCGCCGGGCACGTCAACCGCGATGGCTTTCTGCGAGAGCACATCCGCACCGGTCATCAAGCCGGAGATGACGGACGAGTCGCCGCCGACGTAACGGGCGAGGACGTTTTCCTGATCCGACATGCCCACGCGCAGGAACGGACCGCTCACGTACTTCACGCCGAAGTTCTTGTTGCCGTAGCCGTAGAACACCGGATGGTCGGGCTTTGAGATCTCGGCCTGCACGAGCGGGCGCTGCGCCGTGATGCCGGCCACCTGATCGGTATCCACGGTGCGCGCGAAGCCGAACTCGATCGGGAACCGCACCGCGTTGTGCGCGGCGATGAGCGTGCCGCCGCCTTCGAGGAAGGCCGCGAACGCATCCACGCCCACCTGGCCGAAGCCGCCCGTGATGTCGGGGGATTCGCCGTACATCCCGAGGAACTTGTACTTGTCGGTCTTCATGTACGGCACAGGCCGCGCGCTGGGTGCCTGCATCACCGATTGCCGGTTAATGCCCTGGTACGCCATGACGATCACGTCGTAGTCGGCCTTCAGGTTGCCCTTCATCACGCGTTCTTTGTAGATGAGGTCGAAGGGAATGCCGAACTGGTCAAACGCGTGCCGGTACCAGCCCAGTTCCTGCGTGCCGCCCCACTGCGAGTAGATGGCCACACGCGGCACGTCTGCGTCGTGCGTCGCCACGGTCGGGATGGACGCCAGCGTGGCAGCCGTGAGGCCGAACTTCTCCACCGCAGCGCGCACGGCCGCGATGTCGGAGGGCGTCGACACGATGAACGAGCCGGCAGGGAAGTCCATGCCCGATGCCGTGAAGCTGGCCTTGGCCACCTTCATCGGCACGTTGCGCACCGCGTAACGGAACGACACCATGTTGTTCGAACCCAGGTGCGCCACCGCGATGCCGGCCGTTCCGGTGCCGATGATGCGGGCCGCGTGCGTGGACGTCTTGACCACCTTCGTCCCCACCTCCAGCACGTCCTTGTTGTTGATCTCGCGGATATCCACACCCATCGCCGGGCCCATCGTCCACCCCGAGTCGTCGTAGGTGGAGAGGCGCTCGTCGGGATAGTCCTGCTTCTCGAAGAGGTTCTTCGCAAGGTTCCAGTAGGGCTGGCCGGCCTTCACGAGGTACGAACCTGCGGGGAAGGTCTCTTCGCCGAGCTTGAACTCCGCCGTGGCCTGGCTCACTTCGATGCCCTGGATGCCCATGATGCGGATGAGTTCGGCCACGCGCGTCATGTCGCGCTGCACGGGAATCACATACGCGTGGGGCGGATTGTCGAGGCCGCGCCGGATGGAATTGCGTGTCTTCATGTAGAAGTTCTCGACCACGAGGTTCGGGAACATCGACGTGAGCTGCAGGGCCGAGAGCACGCCCGTCTGCATGTAGTTCGCGTTGTTGCGACGCGTGAAGTTGGCCACGGCATCCGGCGGCACTGGCAGGCCGCGATACCACTCGCGCGGCTGACCGCCGCCGCGACCTGTCGGCACGCCGCCCGCGCGACCGCCTCCTGCCGCCGCGCCTGCGCCCGGGCCGGCGCCACGCCCGGCACCAGCCGGGGCGCCTCGGCCCGCGCCCTGGCCCGCACCCAGCGCCGCATCAGGCGCACCGGCGCCACGACCGCCGCCTCGTCCCGCACCGCGGCCGCCACCGGCGCCTGCCGCGGCAGGCGGCGCTGCGCCACCTGCAGCAGGAGCCGTTCCAGCCGCCGCCGGCGCACCGGGCGTCGGAAGGTCACGGCCCGACTGCGTCTCGTACATTTTCATCAGGCCGTTGTGGTTGTAGGCCAGCGAGCCGAGGTACCCCGGCGACCAGCCGTCCATGAATGCGTGCGTGTAGACGCCCGGCATGCCGTACTTGGTCATCTGCGCCATCTCGAAGTTCGAGAAGAAGGGCAGTTCCGAGAAGAGGATGGGGTCCAGGTTCGGGTTCTGGGGCGGGCCGCCGCTGTAGGTATAGAGCAGCGTCAGCGACTCGTGCAGGTCGTGCATGATCGGCGGGTGGGCGGTGAAGTACCAGTCGCCCAGGCCGCGCATCTGCATCTGCGAGAGGTTAATGTCGCGGTTGTTGTCGTGATAGACGTACTTGCCCCAGTAGGGGACGCCCGCGCCCCCGCCGCGCCCACCGCCGCCCACGGCGCCCGGCTGACCGGCCGCTGCGGCCGCAGTCTCATCAAGGCCTTTGTAGAACCAGTCGATGTTGCGGTCGCGCCCGTCGGCATCGGCCACCGGGGTGACCGACACGATCACGTTGTTGCGGATCTGCGAGATGAGCGGCGAGGTTTCCACCGCCAGCCGATACACCAGCTCCATCAGCATCTCTGGGGGGCCGAGTTCGCCCGAGTGCAGACCGCCCATCAGGTGGTAGTGCGGCTTGGTGGTGGCAATGAGGTTCTTGATCTGCGGGTCGCTCAGGCCGCGGGGATCCGCCAGCTTGGCCAGGTTGTCGCGGTTGCCCTGCAGGCCCTTGATGTTGGCGTCTGAGGAGACCCAGACCACCACCAGCTCCCGGCCCTCGTCCGACTTCCCGATGGATTCAATCCGCACCCGGGGCGTGGCTGCGGCCAACGCCCGGTAATACTTGAGGATGTCTTCGTAGTAGGTGAGCTTCCCGGGGGCTCCGATGTGATACCCCAGCACATCCTTGGGGGTGGGGATGCCCGGCACCTTCGGCAGGTGGTCCACCAGCGGACTGCCGTAAATGGGATTTCCCGTCCATTCCTTGTAGAGTTTCGCGAATTCTTCGTCCTGGGCCTGTTTCGGGTCCCGGGTCTCGGTCACCGATTGCTGGGCCGGGGCCGTAGCCACCGCCAGGACAAATACTGCCAGGCCGACGGCCGACATCCACCAACTTCGGTGGGAAACTCCAGCGATTCTCATCGGTAACTCCTTCAAGGCTTGAGATTCTACAGGCCGCAACCTACAATCGCGCCTATGATTTCCGTCGCCGCACTCCGGATGCAGCAATTTGGCGTCCAATTCTATCAGGCTTCGCTGACCGCGAAGGACATCGACAAGCTCGTACGCTTCGAGGTCCTGAGCTATGGCGATCAGGGCGCATCGGGCGTCCGCGGAAACGCCAGGCAGTCCAAGGTCCGGTGGGACTTTCTGGAGCGCCGAATCGCCTCGAGCGACAAGGCCTACCAGCGCCAAATCATCCGGAAGAAGATCGACGAGCTGGTGGGGTACTACGACCAGTGCCGCCAGGCACGCGACCTTCCGTCCATCCCAGGCGCCGTCATCATCTCGTGCGACGAGGCGCTCAAGTTCGACGCCATGCCGGGCGAACCGTCGCTGGGCATCCTCAAGGTGCCTGAGCGCGAAGGCATTCTGCGCGCGATCGACGGCCAGCATCGCCTGCTCGCGCTCCACGCGGGCATCGAGCACTTTGGCGACGAGTCCTTCACGGTGCCGGCGATCATCTTTGACCGTCTCCCCGAAGACCACGTCGTCCAGATGTTTGTCACGATCAACGCGAAACACACGCGACTCAACCCGTCGCACCTGGTGGCGCTTTCGGGGCGGCAGCTGTATCGCGATGAAAACCTCGCGGCCGCGCACGATGTGGTTCGCGCACTCAGCGAGCGGGAAGACTCGCCGCTGTTTGGTGAGATCAAGTTGCTGGGTGTGGGACATGGACGCGTGGCCCAGGCGCCGCTGGCGCAGGAACTCAAGAAGTTGTTCGGCGCTGAAGCGTTTGGCTCGGTCAAGAAGACCAATGAGTTCCGCGACGAAGCGACGCGCTTCTTTGTGAACTACTTCAAGCAGGTGGCCGTCGTGTTTGGCGCCGCCTGGAACGGCCGCAAGTACAGCATCAAGTCGGCCTCGGCGCTGCGCGCCTTCATCAGGCTTGCGCCAGATATCGTCAGGCACCTGGACCAGCAGCACGCCGACCTCGCGGACTTCCGCGCCATCGGCCGCATCATCGCCCCTTGGGGCCGCCGCATCGGCGACCTCCGGTTCGAAACCGACGGCGCCTGGAAGCGCTCGGGCTCGACAGTCGATCAGCTCGTGAAGGAACTCCGCCTCGCCCTGCAATATCCCGAAGGGTCTATCGGGTAGGGCCAGGACGTCGGGTGGGGGAAGGGTGTCCGGGGGGCCTCCTGATAGCGGCGATCCTACCCTTCCGTCTCGCGTCGAGTCAGTGCGCTTGCCCGTAGATGCACCCCGCGCGGGCTCGGCCACGACTGCACTTCCTGCTTCAACGCGTCCAGCCGCTTCCAGTGCTCGGTCAGAGCCTTCCGGCCCGTCACCGTAATCCGGACCGTTGTCTGAGGATATTTGCTGAGGAAGGCCTTGGCGAGCGTGACGAGGCCTGCCTCCTCGAGTTTGGCCAGGTGCTGCGAGAGATTGCCGGGCTGCAGGCCTGTCAGGCGCTGGAGAAACACGAAGTCCGCTGATTCACACGCCGAGAGCGCAGTGAGCACGGCGAGCCGGGCCGGCTCGTGCACCAACTTGTCCGCGGCCACCAGCCGTTCGAACGGCGCGTCTTTAGACGTGGGCATGCCGGAACTCCCGCACCAGGAAGAGGTGCAGTTGCACTGCCGAGGCGATAAGCACGGCCACCATTCCGAGATGACCCACCACCTGGAACGGCCGAAGGACCGGCGCCACAAGCGTGGCGAACAGCATCGCGGCGACAGCACCTGCCATCAGCCGAGCCCGTTGATCGCCACGGCTGGCCGCCAGTGACATCGCCGTGGCTCCAGAGATCATCACCCACAAAAGATCCCTGGGGCGCGCCCCGGCTTCCGCCCCGAGAACCAGGGCCGCCAGAAGCAGTAGCCCCAGTGCCGTTGGGCCGACGACGCCGTACCTGAATTCCTGAAAGGGGCGATCCCATAGGGACGGCCTTGGGGGCTCCACTCGTCCGAAGCGCCATTGGTAGTACGTTCCGAGGGTCGCAGCCGTGACGACGGCGCCCAGGTCGAGCCACAGTCGTAGGCGCGGATTCGGATCGCCGATGATCTTCAGTACCGCATAGATGTTGTGCATCAGCGCCCACCAGAAGAGCAATCCCAGGAACACGCGTGCGCCGATGTAGGCACGGGTCAAGTGGCGAATCGAGTCAGCGGCCATGGCCATGAGTCAGTCTGTGCTCGGATTTAGTTATTGTCAATAACCAGATTGCGGGCTGGTGTGACCTGCAGAGCGGAGCCCCAGTTCCTCAGTTCCCCAGGACCCTGGACTCTGGACTCTGGACCTCTGGACCCTGGACCTCTAATATCCCTTGGTGCGTTCACGTATCGGCATCGACACCGGTGGTACGTTCACCGACTTCGTTCATCTGGGGCCGGATGGTCTCGTCGTCCACAAGCAGCGGTCCACCCCCGACGACCCGTCGCGCTCGATTCTCGACGGCATTCGACACCTCACCGGCCAGGCCACGTCCCTCGACGTCGTTCATGGCTCCACCGTGGCCACCAACGCCGTGCTGGAACGCAAGGGCGCGCGAGTGGCACTGGTCGCTACGCGCGGGTTCGAAGACGTCCTGAAGATCGGGCGGCAGACGCGCCCCGAGCTCTACAACGTCTTCGTTGCGCCACGGCCTCCGCTTGTGGACCCGGACCTGACCTTCGGAGTCACCGAGCGGCTCGATGCTTCTGGCGCGGTTCTCCAAGCGGTCAACGAAGAGGAAGTGGACCGCCTCGCCCGCCTCATCCACGACCGCGGCGCCACCATCGTCGCCGTCTGCCTCCTGCATTCATACGCAAATCCGGCCCACGAACAACAGGTGGCCACGCTGCTTCGGCAGTCGGGTCTCGCGGTGTGTACGTCGCACGAGGTGCTGCCGGAGTACCGCGAGTTTGAACGCTGGAGCACGACGGTGGTCAACGCCTACGTGACGCCCCTGATGGATCGGTACTTGGGAACGCTGGAGCGAACCCTGACCCGGGCCCGACTATCAATAATGCAGTCCAACGGCGGATGTATTTCAGCCGGGGCGGCGCGGGCGCAGGCTGTGCGTACGGTGCTCTCCGGCCCCGCCGCCGGCGTCGTCGGGGCCAGCGCTGTGGCACATGCCGCCGGTTTTCCGCGCGTCATCTCATTCGATATGGGCGGCACGTCCACCGACGTCAGCCTCATAGACGATGGGATTGGACGGACGACGGATTCGAAGGTAGGAGACTTTCCGGTGCGGCTGCCTCTCATCGATATCCACACGGTGGGTGCCGGCGGTGGATCGATCGCGTACCTCGACACAGGCGGTGCACTGCGGGTTGGGCCCCGGAGCGCCGGCGCGAATCCTGGTCCCGTCTGTTATGGCGTTGGTGAGGAATTGACAGTCACTGACGCCAACCTGCTGCTCGGCCGGCTCGACCCGGACTACTTTCTCGGTGGGCGCATGACAATCGACGCCGCCCGCACGCAACGCGTGGCGGCCGCGCTTGCCAAACAGACCGGGCTGTCGGTACCCGAACTCGCCGACGGCATTGTGCGAGTGGCGAACGCGAACATGGAGCGCGCGATTCGTGTGGTGTCGGTCGAACGTGGTCACGACCCGCGCGACTTTGCACTGCTGGCCTTCGGCGGCGCGGGCGGCATGCACGCCTGCGAGATCGCGCAGCAACTGGAGATCAAGACGGTGATTGTGCCCAGGCATGCAGGCGTGCTGTCCGCACTCGGCATGCTGGTGGCCGACGTGACGAAAGACTATTCGGCCAGCGTGCTCAAGACGAGTTCACAAGTGGGCGTGAAGGACTTGGAACGCCTGTGTGCGCCGCTCGTCGCAGCCGCGAAGGCTGAACTCGAGGGCGAAGGGTTCCCGGCGAAGCGTCAAGTGATCACGCTGTCTGTGGACGTGCGGTACGTCGGCCAGTCGTTCGAAATCACATTGCCGCTCACCGCTGACTATCGGAAAGTATTCGACCAGCAGCATGGCAAGACCTACGGCTACTCAAACCCGGCACGCGCCACTGAAGTGGTCAACGTTCGCGTCTCGGCCGCGGGTATCACCGACAAGCCAAAGCTGCCGTTCACCAAAGTCCGCGGCGCGTCGAAGGCAAAGCCCACTGTTGTTCGCCCCGGCCGTTTCGCTGGGAAAAACGTGAAGGTCGCGTTCTACCGCTGGGATGATCTGAAACCAGGGTCGCACGCGTCTGGTCCCGCAGTCATCGCCGGCGGTGAAGCAACCGCCGTGGTCCCGCCCGGCTGGAAGTTCAAGGTGGATGGTTTCGGCAACGTTGTTGCGCAGAAAGGGCGGGCGTCATGAAGCCGAACCCTATCGAATTCGAAGTCTTCAAGAACCTGTTCCTCTCCATCGCCGAGGAGATGGGCGTCACCCTGTGCCGCACAGGGTTCTCACCAAACATCAAGGAACGGCTCGATTACTCGTGCGCCGTCTACGACGCCGATGGCAACACCATCGCGCAGGGCGATCACATGCCGGTGCATCTGGGCGCAATGCCGCTCTCGGTGCGCGCCGCCATCGATGCCGTGGACATGGAACCGGGCGATATCGTGATGCTCAACGACCCCTTCCGGGGCGGCACACACCTGCCCGACATCACGCTGGTGTCACCCGTGTTTCTGGACGCAATTGCCGGGTCTGAAGACCCGGCCTCCATCCGGAAAAGCCGGTCGGGTCTTCAGGCGCAGCGTTCCGTTCCTCGGAGGCCGGGTCTTCAGACCCGGCAGCGCCCGGCGTTCTACGTGGCCAATCGCGCGCATCACTCGGACGTCGGGGGCATGAGTCCGGGGTCGATGCCAGTCGCGCGCGAGATCTACCAGGAGGGCCTGATCATCCCGCCGGTCCGTCTGGCCCGGCGAGGGCAGATCGTGGAGGACATCATGGCCCTCCTCCTCAACAACGTGCGCACACCCGATGAACGCGAGGGCGACATCGCCGCGCAGATCGCCGCCAACCGCGTGGCCGAGACTCGCCTCCGCGCGGTCGTCGCCCGTTACGGTCGCGCGCAGACCATGCGTTATGCCGCGGCGTTGCAGGACTACACCGAACGCGTGGTGCGCCACGCCATCAAGGGCATTCGCGATGGCGAGTACACCTTCGAAGACGCGCTGGATGACGACGGGTTCAGTGATGCGTCGGTACCGATTCGCGTGAAGGTGACGATTCGGAAGGACCGCGCCGTCGTCGACTTCACCGGCTCAGCGCCGCAGGTCACCGGTAGCGTGAACGCGAACTACGCCATCACGCTTTCGGCCTGCCTGTATGCCTTCCGGTGTCTCGTGCAAGACGACGTGCTCTATAACGCGGGCGTGGGTCGGCCGATTCAGGTCATCGCTCCCGAAGGGTCGATCGTGAATGCGCTTCGGCCGTCCGCCGTGGCTGGAGGCAACGTCGAAACGTCGCAACGCATCACCGACGTGGTGCTGGGCGCTCTTGGGAAGGCGCAACCCGATCGATGGCCGGCGGCCAGTCAGGGCACGATGAATAACGTGACGCTGGGGGGGGCCGACCCCAGGACCGGCCGGCAGTTTGCGTATTACGAGACGATGGGCGGCGGCATGGGCGGGCGCAAGGGCATGGCCGGCCTGAGCGGCGTGCACGTGCACATGAGCAACACGCGCAACACCCCGTCTGAGGCCATTGAGCACTATCTTCCGGTGCGCATTCGGCAGTATGGTCTGCGGCAGGGAAGCGGCGGTGCCGGTGCCGCCCCCGGCGGCGAGGGCCTGGTGCGCGAATACGAGATGCTGGTGGAGACGTCGGTCACGTTGCTCACGGATCGGCGTCGCCTCGCGCCGTACGGCGTCAGAGGCGGCGGGCCTGGAGGCGTGGGTAGGAACACGTTGATTCGCGATGGCAAGGAAACGCCCTTGCCGGGCAAAGTGCAGATCACGCTGCGCGCAGGAGATCGTCTGCGGGTAGAAACCCCCGGCGGCGGGGGTTATGGGAAGTAGTTAACAACATGTTCAGCTGGTGGCATGACGCAGATCGGACCGCACGAAAGTCGCTGGTCGCAGCCTCGCTTGGCTGGATGCTCGATTCGTTCGACGTCATGTTGTACGCGCTGGTGCTGCTGGCCGTGCGCAACGAGCTGGGCATCGACGCGGCCACCGCTGGGTCGCTGCAGTCGCTGACGTTGCTGGCGTCGGCGGCCGGCGGACTGATCTTCGGCGTGCTCGCCGACAAGTGGGGACGCACACGCGCACTGATGTTGAGCGTGCTGGTGTACTCGGTCTTCACTGCCGCGTGCGGGTTCGCGCAGACGGTGGCGCAGTTGGCCGTCTTCCGCATCTTCCTGGGTTTCGGAATGGGTGGTGAGTGGGCCAGCGGTGCCGCGCTTGTGTCCGAGACCTGGAAAGAGAAAGACCGCGGCAAGGCACTCGGCTTCATGCAGAGTTCCTGGGCCATCGGCTACGCCCTCGCTGCCATCGTGAACTATCTGGTCCAGGATGTCGCGGGGCTGGGGTGGCGTGCGGTGTTCTTCGTTGGTGTGCTGCCGGCGTTTTGTGCGTACTGGGTGCGCCGCAGCGTAGAGGAGCCCGCGATGTGGACGGCCGAAAAGGCCAAACCCACTCGTGTGTCGCTCGGCGAAGCGATGGGTGGCCCGATGCTGCGCATCACGCTGGCTGTGACGCTGATGAACGCGTGCACGATGTTCGCGTGGTGGGGACTCAACTCCTGGATTCCGTCGTATCTGCGCGCGGCACCTGACACCGGAGGCATCGGCTTGTCGAATGCCGCGATGAACTGGTTCATCGTGGTCATGCAGGTCGGCATGTGGTTCGGGTATGTCACGTTCGGTTACGTGAGCGACAGCGTCGGCCGTCGCAAGACCTACGTGGGATATTTGGTGGCCGCCGCCGCGCTTGTGCTGGCCTACGCGTACACGACCACGCCATGGGTCTTGCTCGCACTGGGACCTGTTGTCGCGTTCTTCGGCACGGGTTACTTCAGCGGGTTCGGTGCGGTCACAGCGGAGCTGTATCCCACCGCCGTGCGCGCCACCGCGCAGGGCATCACCTACAACGTGGGCCGCGTCGCAAGCGCCGCCGCGCCGTGGATGGTGGGCTCAATCGCCCAGACAAACGGCTACCCGAGCGCGCTCTCGATCACGGCCGTGGCATACCTGCTCGCGGCCGCGTTCTGGATAGTGATCCCCGAGACCAAGGGCCGGGCGATTCAGTAAGAAAAGACCGCCGGCGAAGCCAGGCGCTCAGCGAACCCTGGACCTTGGACTCTGGACTCTGGACTACTTGGTTATCTCGGTGACCATCCCCATGAGGTAGTGGAGCGTGACCGTGTCTCCCGCAGCCATGTGCTTCGGCACCGCTTCGTTTCCGACGCGCGCGTGACGGATTTCGCCTTCGGGATCTTCCGGGTCGGTCCAGAACACATCAAGCGAGATCTGGCCGTGAATCGACATCGGCTGGATACGGTGGATGACGGCTGTGCGGGTGCCTTTGAGCATGCGTTACCGCTTCACATCATAGACGTGAAGGGCGTCTTGTTCGCGAAGATACATCCGGCCCCCGGTGACCACGGGATGCGACCAACTGGGGTTGCGAACGCCTGGAATCTGGAACTTGCCCTTTTCGCGGTACGCCGTGGGTGAGGCCTCAATCAGCATCATCACGCCGTTTTCGTAGCGAAAGTAGACGTGTCCGTCGGCCGCCGTGATCGCCGCGGAACCGCTGCCGTCATTGCGGAAGTTGCCGCCCCACATCACTTTTCCTGACGCGAGTTCGATGCACATCGGGAAACCCAGGCGATGTCCGTGGCCCGCGTAGACGTGGTTGCCAATGAGCACCATGCCGCCGTGGTGATTCTGGAACGTGCGTCCCTCAAGGAAGTACTTCTCGGACGCCGTGACGCGTCCTTCGGCGCCTGATGCCAATTGCAGCAGGGCCGACCCGGTGCCATAACCCGAAGAGGCAAATACCAGGTCACCTTTGACCAGTGGCGTGGGGATATTGGCCGTGCCATTTGCCACGCGGTTGTATCCCCAGAGGAACACGCCATCACTCGCACGCACGCCGATCGCGCCCCGGCCGGCCAGGCGCACGTACTGCTTCACGCCTCCGCCGTTGGAAATGACGATCGACGAATAGTCGGGGCCGTTGACGCCGCCCGATCCAATCCCGGGCTGCTGCGTCCGCCAGATTTCTTTCCCCGTGGTCTTTTCGAGCGCCACCATTGCGGCAGCGTTCGAGCCGGGGCTCACGATGACATGGGCGCCGTCCACAAGCGGCGATTCAGCGAACAGCCACGTCGGTGTGGGAGCCCTGTAATCGCGCGTCAGGCTTTTGCTCCAGATGTTTCGCCCGGTCGCGGCATCGAGTGCGACGACAGTGCCGTCGGAACTGAGCACGTACACCGAGTTGCCATCAACCGTTGGTGTGGCACGCGGCCCGCCGTATTCGTCCTGATGTGTTTCGCCTACACGCGCGGCCCAGATCGGTGCGCCGTCGGCTTCGTTGAACGCCAGCGCGTACTGTCCGTCGCGCCTGTCGCCCATCGTGTAGATACGTCCGCCCGTGACGGCCACGCTTGAGAAACCGGCCCCCATGCCCATGGCGGTGAAGAGTTTGCGCGGGCCACCCTCGGGCCATGTCTGCAACAGACCGGTATCGGTGGAAATGCCATCGCGGTTGGGCCCGCGCCACTGCGGCCAATTGCCCGATGCCGCGGGCTGGTCAATCGCAGGCAACGCCGCCACCGCGGACAGCAGCACCAATGTCGCACTCATGAGGCGCAGTCGCATTCACATCTCCTTGTGACCCGCGTCAAAGGTGGCGCGGGCCGCGTATCATCAACTACGGATAACTTATGGTGACACGTTCTCATGGCCGTCTGACGCGGCGAATGCGTGCCTTGGCCGGCGTTCTCGCTCTGGGTGGCGCCTGGGGCGCAGGAGCGTCCGCTCGCGAACAGGATCTGCCCAGCGGTGCGAGCCTCGTCGCGAAACATCTCGCCGCCATCGGTGGCGCAGACCTCGTTCGCGCAACGACCTCACTTCGCGCAACAGGCGTGACGGAGCTGCCCGCGCAGAACATTCGCGGCACGTTCGAAGTGTTGGCCGGGCGGCCGGCGAAAGCGATCCTCCGACTGGAACTGGGTGGGATCGGAAAGGCCGAGAGCGGCTACAACGGCACGGTGGGATGGATGCTGGATCCCGATGGTGGGGCCGTCGATTGTGACCGGCCCACAGCTCGACGAGATGCGCAACGACGCGCACTTCGACGCCGTCCTGCATCCACCCGATCTCGTGAAATCGATCACCACCACCGCTCGCGTGGAGTTCGACGGCCGGCCGGCGTTCAAGACGCACGTGGTGTTTGTGTCGGGCCAGACCCGAGAACACTTCTTTGATGCCGAGCGGGGTTACCTGCTCGGTTTTTCCGGCGACAGCCAGACGCCGATGGGCGTGGTGCCCACCACCGTCACGCTCAGGGACTACAAGGCGTTTGGCGCCATGACCCACCCCGCCCGGCTGATCCAGGCGGCGATGGGCGTCGAGCAACACTTCATCTTCGAGACCTACGAATACAACACGCTCAAACCCGAGGTATTCGATCCGCCCGCCATCATCCGCGCCATCATGAAGACCGACGCGGCGCCCGCCCAGCCCGTGGAGCCATGGCGCGCCGAGGCCGTGGCCAGTTTCGACGAAGCCTGGACCACCATCAACGATTCATTTTTTGATCCCGGCTTCGGCGGCTTGAACTGGGCCGCGGTGCGCGACGAACTCCGGCCTCGCGTCTTGTCCGCCACCAGTCCGGAAGATTCCCGGCGCCCCATCCACGAGATGCTCGCTCGCCTCAAGCGCTCGCACTTCGTGCTCATGACTTCGACAGCCACAAGCGACGATCCCCCGCGCGCGGGTGGGGCCACCGTGGGCGTCGATGTTCGCGTGCTCAAGGACGATGTGGTGATCACGCGCGTGACTGCCGGCTCGGCCGCGGCGAATGCCGGCCTTACCTCAGGCCAGGTGCTGCTCGCGATTGACGATGAAGCGGCATCGAAGTGGTTTCGACCACAGGCCTCGGGTGTTGATCCGCGTACGCGTGCTCTGGATGTATGGCGTCGCGTGCAGCGGAGTCTCTCGGGCGCGCCCGGCTCAACGGCCACCGTGCGCGTGAGTGATGACCGAGGCGAACGAGTCATCAAGGTCAGTCGATCGGTGGAGGCCGGTGAACGCGTGGTGCTTGGCGACCTGCCGCCGTTTGTCACGGCGGTCACCGAGCGCGCGGCGGAGACGCCAGCTGGCCGGCCCGTTGGCGTCATTGGGTTCAACGTGTGGATGACGCCGGTGAACGACCCCGTGGCCCGCGCGGTCAATCGCTTTCGATCGGCGAAGGGCATCGTGATCGACCTGCGAGGGAATCCCGGCGGTCTGGCGGCAATGATCTCCGGCGTGGCCGGACACCTCTTCACCACACCCGAGGTGCTGGGCCATATGAAGACCCGCTCGTCGGATCTAGTATTTCGCGCGAACCCGCGGATGGTCACACCCGAGGGCGTGCCGGTGGTGCCGTACGGAGGCCCTGTGGCCATCCTGGTGGACGAGCTGACCGCCAGCGCCTCAGAGTGCTTCGCCGGAGCCCTTCAGAGCCTTGGCCGGGCGAGGGTCTTCGGCCGCCAGACCCTGGGGCAGGCCCTGCCGGCGTCCACCCGTCGTCTACCCAACGGCGACCTGCTGATGTACGTGGTCGGTGACTTTGTGACCGCCACCGGACGCCGCCTCGAGGGCGAGGGCGTGGTGCCCGATCAGGTCGTCCCTCTCACCCTGCAGGCCCTCAGGGCTGGCCGCGACGCCACGCTTGAGGCGGCCCTGCGCTGGCTTGACTCGTCTGCAGACGTGAATTGACTCTGGGCGGAGGGGTGGGTTATCCTCCCTCGACCTACACGAACACCCGATGTATTGCGCTTTGAGGTCATGTCTGACCTTGGTTTTGGGTGGTCGCAATTGCAGGAGTACTAATACGAATGGAACAGCAGCGCCCGCTGCGCTTGGGCGATCTCGTGGACGACTACTGTCCGAGAGAACGCCGTGTTACCAACCACGCGATCGTCGCCATCGTTGAGGACGCGATTCGGCAAACTCGCTGCACTGCATGCGAGGCCGACCACGTCTACAAGGGAGGCAAGGCGCCCGCTCGGAAGAAGGCCGCTCGAACGAAAGAAGACGAGCAGACCGCTCTTTACGACCAGGTGCTGGCGAACGTGACCGGAGGCACGCCCGTGCCCCCGCCGCCTGAGCCGGTTGTCGTCCCGGTGCCGGTGGTGGTGGCCGCGCCTCCTCCGCCTGTCCACGCGCCAATAGCCGAGCCAACGCCGCAAGCCGTGGCCGCTGCCGCCCCGGCAGCCGATCCCGAACCGGCTCCGCTGGTGATAGACGAAGGGTGGTCGCTCAACAGGCGCTTGATACGCGCATCCCTTCCCCGCAACGACAGCCAGCCCCCTCCCCCCCGAGCGATTCCCGAATTCACGATGCACCAGCGCAATGTGCGCGGCTCGCAGCAATTTCGTGGCGGCGGTGGGAATGGCAACGGCAATGGCAGCGGGTACGGAGGCTCGGGTGGTGGCGGATGGCACGACCGCAGCAGCCAGGGCGCCAACGGCAATTCCAATGGTCACCGCGGCGGGTTCCGCCCCGACCCGCAAGGACAAGGGCAGGGACCAGGACAGGGTGAAGGCCAGCCCGGTTCACCGAACGGACAGCGGCCTGGCGGTGGACGCCGGCGGCGTCGGCACAAGTCACCCAGACCACCGCAGAACTAATCGCTCATGACACAACTCACTTCCAAAGTTGGCCTCATCGTCGGCGTGGCCAACAAGCGGTCGATTGCGTGGGCGATCGCCCAGGCGGCCTCGGCCCAGGGCGCGTCACTCATCCTCACGTATGCCGGCGAACGGCTTGAAGAAAACGTTCGCGAGCTGGCGGCGACCTTGCCCAACGTCACGGTTCTGCCGTGTGATGTGACTGACGATGCGCAGATCGATGCGCTGTTTGAGAACATCCAGACGCAGCACGGTGGGTTGGACTTCATGCTGCACGGCGCCGCGTATGCCCTGCGCGAAGACCTGGCCGCGCCGTTCTCGCAGACGTCGCGCGAAGGGTTCCGCATTGCGCTTGATGTCAGCGCGTACTCCCTCGTGGCGCTCACGCGCCGTGCCGCGCCGCTGATGGCCGCCCGCGGTGGTGGCAGCATCGTCACGCTGACGTATCTGGGCAGCGACCGCGTGTTCACCAACTACAACGTGATGGGTGTGGCCAAGGCCGCGCTCGAGGCGTCGGTGCGCTATCTTGCGAGCGACCTCGGCCCGCAGGGCATTCGCGTGAACGCCATTTCCGCGGGGCCCATCAAAACGCTGGCCGCATCCGGCGTGTCGGGGTTTTCGTCCATTCTGCAGACCTATCGCGATCGTGCCCCCCTGCGTCGCACAGTGGACACCAGCGAAGTGGCAGACGCGGCGATCTTTCTGCTGAGTCCGGCGGGTCGCGGAATCACGGCTGAAGTGCTGATGGTGGACGCCGGCTTCCACGCCATGGGCGTGTAGTGTCCGTCACGCGAACCTTCCTGTCGGGCGCCGATGTGGTCTTGCCGGACCGCGTGGCGTCAGGACTCACGGTGGTGATGGAAGGTGACCGCATCGTTGACCTGACGAGCGGGCCAAGGGAACTCTCACACAGCGAGCGGCGCGTGGATGCCACCGGGCAACTGGTGGTGCCGGGGTTCGTCGATGTGCACGTGCATGGCGTGATGGGCATCGATGTGCTGGACGGCGCCACAGCCGTGGCGTCGGTGGCGCGCGAGCTTTCACGATTCGGGGTCACGGCGTTTTGCCCCACGTCGGTGGCGTGTTCGCCCGACACCCTCTCTGCATTTCTGGATTCGGTGGCGGCCGCGCGAAGCGCACCCGAACCCGGCGCCGCACGCGTCTTGCGCGCGCACCTCGAAAGCAACTTCATCAATCCCGCGTACTGCGGCGCGCAGCCGACGGAGTGGCTGTGGACGTACGAGCAGAAAAACGACCTCAGAGGTCAAGAAAACGACCTCAGAGGTCGTTTTGCGGGAGATGACAAAATCGACCTCAGAGGTCGTTTTGCAGACGATGCAACAAAACGACCTCTGAGGTCGTTTTTGTCTCCCGACGTCGGCATCCTCACCATGGCGCCGGAGATGCCCGGCGGGATGGACCTGCTGCGCGCGGCGGTCCAGGCGGGCATCAGGGTGTCGCTGGGCCACTCCGGCGCCACGTTCGACCAGGCGCGCGAGGCCATCGACGCGGGCGCCCGGCACGCCACACACCTGTTCAATCGCATGTCGCCCATGGGACATCGCGACCCCGGCCTCGTGGGCGCCGTGTTGTCGAGCGACGAAGTGGCCGCTGAACTCATCTGCGACGGCCATCACGTCCATCCCGCGGTGATGCGCGTGGCCATTGCCGCCAAAGGACACAGCCGGATGATGGCGATCACTGACGGCACGGCCGGCGCGGGCCTGCCGCGCGGTTCCTGCGCCCGTCTCGGTGGCCGCAATATCACCGTCGGCGATGTGGCGCGGCTCGACGATGGGACGCTGGCGGGGAGCGTGGCCACGATGGATCGGGTGTTTGCAACCCTGGTGACCCAGGCGGGGCAGTCGCTTGTAGAGGCCGCCCTGCTGTGTTCCACCACCCCGGCCCGCGAACTCGGCCTCATCGGACAAGGCGTGATTGCCCCTGGCAGCCTGGCGGACCTGGCCATCCTGACCCCCGGCCTTCGGGTGGTCCAAACCTGGGTGGGCGGTCGAACGTCGCACCCCGTACGACCGTAAGGATAACCATGCGCACCCTCACCGCCTCGGGACTCCTGCTTTGCGCCACATCCCTCTCTGCCTGCAGCATCAACGTCGACACAGAAGGGTTCATCGTCCGCGAGGAGAAACGTTTTGCCGTTGAAGGCATTGCGGAACTGACGCTCCAGACGTTTGACGGCGGCGTGGAAGTGCGGGGCTGGGACCGCCCCGAGGTGCTTGTGGAGATCGAGATGCGGGCCGAGGACAAGGAAGCCGTCTCGAAGATCACGGTGCTGGCCGAGCAGACGGGCCAGAAGATTCAGGTCGATGTGCGTCACTCAGGAACCACACGGTTTGTGGGCATAGGCGTATTCACGTCGCCGAGCGCGCGCTTGATCGTGAGTGCGCCCCGCAAGGTCAACCTCGACATCAGAACATCGGATGGCTCGGTGGTGGTCGAGCGGATTGATGGCAAATTGCAGCTTCGTACCGCTGACGGCAGTATCCGGGCGACCGAAACGGCCGGGGACCTGTTGGCCGAGTCGGGCGATGGATCGCTGACGCTTGAAGATGTTGAGGGCCGGGTTGAGGCTCGCACCACGGACGGTACGATCAGGGTTTCTGGCGTGCCCGGCGTGGTGCGCGCACGTTCGGGCGACGGCTCCATCGTTCTCAGAATCCGCCGCGGCGCGGTGATGACCGAAGACTGGATGGTGGCCACCAACGATGGGTCCATCTCGGCAGAGCTGCCGGATGACTTCAGCGGCCTCATCGAGGCCGAGCCCGGCTCCGACAGCCGCGCGCGCTCAGACCTCAAGCTCGAGGATCAAGTGGGCGGGACGCGCGAACAGCGATCACTGCGTGGGCGCCTCGGCGCCGGCGGCAAGACCATGGTCCTTCGCACGGGCGACGGGTCCATTCGGCTCACGCAGTATTGAGTCCAGAGTCCAGAGTCCAGAGTCCAGGGTCCAGGGTCCGGAATCACCCAGACAGTCGGGCGAACCTCCGCGTGGATTCCGGGAAGTCCACGCCCATCGCGAACCAGTACACAACGCCCGCTGCCAATGCGGTCGAGAGCAGCCGCACATCGGCGAGCGTCGAGGGTGGCGGTGCGGATGGTCCGCCGAGCGATGTCAGGGCCATGCCGGCGAATACACTCGCGATAGAGAGGGCCTGGTAGATCGGCATGCCGAGCCACTGCCGGGTCTGCGGCTCGCCGCGATGACCCTCTTCCACGAACCGCGCTAGCCCGGCCAGGACCAGATACGCACCAGAGATGAACCAGATCGGCGCCTGCAGGTTCCAGAGCCGCAGCAGGAGCACACCAATCGCGATGTTGCCGGCTATCGAGTACACCTGTGTGGGATGAATCGACTGGCCTGAAAGGTGCGACAGCGAGACCACGCGGGAATGCTCGTTCGCGACCCGAATGCCGAAGCGGGGATCGACCGGCGCGCCGTGACAGCAACCTTGAACGAGACAGCGCAGGCGGCCAAGCGCCTGAATCCAGGGCGACATGGTGGCGGCAGCGGCGAGGATGATCGCCGTCGGCTGGCCGAATGCGCCGGACGCGATCGTGCCGAGGCAGCCCCCAACCACCGCTCCGTAGTAACCGAATGGTCGTTGCACGGTGGTAGCCGCATCTGCCCACTGCGCCCACAAGGCGGCGCCGACCAGAGCGAACGTCGCGAGCATCATCACGCCCGGCCACGCATCGGGTCCGGCCAACGCCACCATCCCGCCGACGCCCACCAGAGCGGCCAGGCCAGGGTAGATGCCGTGGTTGATGATGCGGATCGGCCCCAGACGCCATGCGTGCCAGGAGTTGGCGAGCCTTTCTGCGGCATCGAGCGTTGCGCGCCACGCGCGTACTGGATGCCAGAGGAGTAGGACGAACGCCATCGCAGCGGGAATGTCGGCCACCGCGTGCATTCCTGTTGTCACACAACTCACGGCGACAGCCGCGGCCCAGATCCAGCCCACGAGGGCCCAGCCACGCGATCGCCGCGAGAGTGCGCCCGCAACAAACGCCGCCCAGACCACATGGAACGCGGGCCACGCCGCCACGGGGGGATTCGCATACTTCTGGTCAAGGGCCAGCACCCAGCCGAGCGGGCCAGCCGGATCGAACGGCCGGAACGGGGCGATGACCGGCACCGTGAGGTAGATGATCGACAGCACCACAGTGGCGGCCACGGCTTGCTCCGCCATTCGCCGCAACGCTGCTCGCGTGGGCACGAGGAACGCCGCGAGGGGCACCATCAGATAGGCGCTCACGTAGATGGGCACGGTCCACAGGAGGACTGGCCAGTTCTTCTCCGCATCAAGGCGAATGTCAAAAGCGTCCGGTGGCACGCCGAGCTCCTTGACCGCGGTATATGCAAGGAGCCACGGTGCAAGGACGACGAACATGAATGAAAAACGCTCAGCGAACGTCGGCGGCCGCTCATCGTCAGGGGGCAGGCTGAGCCATGGTCTGAACGATGCGGCCTCGGAGCCGAACCGGCGCCGCAGGTCTGGCCGCTCGAAACCATAGACAAGCGCCGCGCAGGCGAGAGCGACGACCGGAGTCACAATCCACAAGCCCGAGGCCGAACCGGTGGTCCATGACACTCCGGCGCAGGCCACGACCCAACCAAAATAGATGGGATGTGCGATGACGTGGTAGATGCCTGAGCTCACGAACCTGGCGGGCGGAAACGCGTTCATCGGCAGGCCGTGGCCCCGCCGGATAATCTGGACGACACCGGTGATCCAGATCAGTACGCCCAGCGCAGTGAGGATCGCGCCACCCGTGATCGACTGATACGCCGGGAGATCGAACTGTCGATCGAGCGAGCGGGCCCAGAGCACCAGCGTCACAGGCAAGGCGACGGTGAATGCCAGGCCGTAGAGGATGCGGCCGATGCTGCGAGTGCCCGTTATCCCCATCGCACCACCTCATGAATGACCCACCCGGTTTCCGCGGCGCCACGATCGCTACGGAGCACTGCCGGTGAAATCCACTTCGTCTCCACTGCGTGAGCGGCCCGGCGGGGCACACAGAACGAAAAGACACCGGCCACGGTCTGCCCGAGCTGGCCATGGCGCCAGACCCGTCCGGGGTCGATCTCCAGCGTCGCGCCAGGCCAAGCCACCCTGTCACGCTCCACCACGCTCGCGTCCACGGCAACTCCTTCGGCGAATACCCAGCGCCGGTCGAGTCCACCGCGCCAGTCGATCCAGACGACGCTCCGGCGCTCACTGACAAACCTGCCCCATCGCAGTTCGCTGAAGGGCAGCGCCCAGGGCGCCACGGTCATTTCCAGTGTTTCGGCGTAGCCGAAGCCGGCGAGGATCTGGGCGTTCGGCAGGCGCAGCGACGCGCGTCCGCCGGGTTGCTGGCATCGCCACACAATCTTCCCGCGCTCATCGTCGAGCAACGAGATGGTGATGGGGGGATATCGCGAGGTCCATTGACCCGTGACGCCCAATGGCGACGCGTCGAGTTCGAGGTCGTGGCCCGCGGCGGTGATCTTCGGTCGTGCGGAGAGACGTCGGTGGTCCGGGCGCGGCAGGGAGCCCGGAGCGTTCATGATCTCGAAGTACGGCAGCGAGACCGGTCCCACTCCCACGCGCGCAGAGTAGACGATAGCCGCGTCACCCCCGGCGGTGACACAGTCCAAGTACCACTTGCGAAGCGCGAAGCGCACCTGTCCCAAGCATACGCTCTTACCTGGGACGCAGGGCTCCTTGTCGCTCCCTGCACTTGCTGCACGCTCCACAATGGCCATCATCTGGCGTGGGGTTCATGCACGACAACGTAAGGTCCAGCGGCACGCCGAACTCCAATCCTCGCTGTGCCACCTCGCTTTTCCGAAGCGCCAGGTAAGGCGCGCTGATCTCCAGGAAGTGGTGGTGTTCGCGCGTCATGGCGTCCGTCATCTCCGCGAAAAACTCCAACGTCGCGTCGGGGAATGGGTTGCCGGCGAGCGGCGCCAGCAGCAAACGGGTGATCCCGAGCTCTTTGCACACCACGGCGGCGTTCGAAATCAGCAGCCGGTTCCGGTCTTCGAGGTAGACGTCCTCGTCAGGCGAGTCGAATGCGGGCGGGCGACCCACGACCGCCCAATGGTCGGCCGGGTAGAGCTGTAGCGCGTTCACCTCCACCGTGATGACCGGCTCGGATCGGCCGGCCAGCGGCGCAAGGGCGAGGAGACGGGCGATGGTGCGCGCCTCAGCCGGCTCCCACGCCAGCCCGCACCGGACGTGAATGGGCTGCACCGCGCGTCCGGCCGACAGCTCGTCGGCCAGCAGCACCGTGCTGTCGAGCCCCCCGGACCACAAGACCGCCGACCGACCGCTCATCCCCTCACCATGAAATACTGAGCCAATGTACTCCGTCACGAAGCGCCTCGATTTTTGCTACGGCCACCGCCTGCTCAACTACGAGGGCGTGTGCCGGCACCTGCATGGCCACAATGCCATGGTTGAAATCGACATTACCGCCGAGGTGCTGAACGATCTGGACATGGTCGTGGATTTTTCCGACATCAAGCGCGTGGTCAAGGCGTGGATTGATCGCGAGCTTGATCACAAGATGATCCTGCGGCACGACGACCCGCTGGTGGATTTGTTGCGCGCGCAGGGCGAGCCCATCTACACGATCGATGCGAATCCGACCGCTGAGCGCCTGGCGAAGCTGATTTTCGAAAAAGTCAAAGAACTGGGCTTCAACGTCTCTGCCGTACGCCTGTGGGAAACGCCAGGCTCGTGCGCGAGCTGGGCGCCCGCTACCAGATAGACGCGACGATAAACGTCACAAGGAACGCCAGGGTCAGCGGCAGCAACGTGCCGACCACCGTCCACTTCAGGCTCAGCGTTTCCTTGTACATCGTGATGATCGTGGTCGCGCACGGATTGTGCAGCAGCGAGAACAACATCAGGTTCACCGCCGTGAGCAGCGTCCAGCCATGTTCGGTGACCAGCAGCCGCTTGATCTCTTCAAGCGACACATCGTCGGTCATCATCCCGGTGCCGAGATACACCATGAGCAACGTGGGCACGACGATCTCATTCGCGGGGATAGCAATGATGTACGCGAGCAGAATGACGCCGTCGAGTCCAATGGCGTGGCCGAGGGGATTCAGCGCGTTTGAGATGTGCCGGGCCAGGCTGACGTCTCCGACGAAGATGTTCGCCAGGAGCCAGATGACGGCGCCGGCGGGTGCCGCCGTCAGGACCGCGCGCCACAACACGAAGAGTGTGCGATCGATGATCGACGTGTAGAGGATCCGCAGGATGCCCGGTCGGCGGTACGGCGGCAACTCCAGCGTAAACGCCGACGCCTGGCCCTTCAGCACGGTGCGCGACAACACCCAGGACACCACCAGGGTGACCACGACACCGATGAGCACCACGCCGACCACGGTGCCCGCCGCGGCGATCGACGCCACGGCGTCAGGCACCAGCGGCCCCACGAAGATCGTGGCCAGCAGAATCAGCGTGGGGAATCGGCCATTACACGGCACGAAGTTGTTCGTGAGGATGGCCACCAGGCGTTCGCGCGGCGAGTCAATTACACGCGTCGAAATGATGCCGGCTGCATTACAGCCGAATCCCATCGCCATCGTCAGGGCCTGTTTGCCGTGAGCGCCGGCGCGTGAAAACAGGAAGTCGAGGTTAAATGCCACCCGCGGGAGATAACCGAGATCTTCCAGCATGGTGAACAGCGGGAAGAAGATCATCATCGGCGGCAGCATGACGCTGACCACCCACGCCAGCCCGCGGAAGACGCCGTGCCAGATGAAACCGGTGACCCACCAGGGAGCGCCGAAGTTTGTGAAGACGGTCGCGGCCTGATCCTCGAACCAGAAGAACCCGGAGGCCAGCATCGCCGACGGCACATTGGCCCCGGCCACGGTGAGCCAGAACACGATGGCCAGCAGCAGCGCCATGATCGGCAGGCCGAAGATCGGCGACGTGACGATGCGATCGATGCGCTGGTCGAAGTCATACCGCGCAGTGCCGGCGTGATGCGACGCGCGGCCGGCGATGCGCTCGGCCTCCGCATAGATCGACTTCACGGTTTCGTCACGGAACTGGCCGGTCAGCGTGGCTCGCAGTTCGGCGGCCCGTTGCAGGACGGCGGCGGCGTTGGGGCTCGGCATTACTGCGTGCCCTGCAGCGAGATCTTTGCGCTGAACCGCTGCGCCGTTTCCTGCTGGCTGGCCACCAACTCCACGAGGCGGCCCGACGAAAGCGCTTGTTCGACTTCGGCATCGCCATCGAGCAGGCGAATGGCAATCCAGCGTGCGTTCGGCACACCGGGTGCGAGCGATTCGATGAGCGGCACGAGTTCAGAGATGGCGCGCTGGAACTCGGGTGTTCCCTTGATTCGGAGCGGCGCTGTGTGAACGTCGCCCGATGAAACACCCGCCACCGCTTCGAGCAGTCCATGGATGCCGTCGCCGGTGCGTGCGGTGATGCCCACCGCCGGCACACCCAGGTCGCGCGAGAGACTGCGCACGTCCACCTCAATGTTCTTCCGCTTCGCTTCATCCATCAGGTTCACGGCGATCACCACGCGGCTCGTGATCTCGAGCACCTGCAGCACGAGGTTCAGGTTGCGTTCGATGGCCGTGGCGTCAACGACGACGATGGTGGCGTCGGGGTGACCAAAGAGCAGGAAGTCGCGGGCGATTTCCTCGTCGTGCGAGGCCGAGAGCAGCGAGTAGGTGCCCGGAAGATCCACGAGCTTGTAGCGCACGTTGTCGAACGCAAACGCGCCTTCTGCTCGTGTGACCGTCTTGCCGGGCCAGTTGCCGGTGTGCTGCTTGAGGCCGGTCAGCGCATTGAACAGCGTGGACTTGCCGGTGTTGGGGTTGCCCGCGAGCGCAACCACACGATCGACCTTGTCGAGTGACACACCCATGCGGGCCAGCTCGGCGTTGATGCTGCAGGAGCCGCAATCGTGGGCGCTCATGACGCTTTCTCCAGCGGCTGCACCAGCACCTGCGACGCCTGCTCGCGTCGAAGCGCGATGAGGGTGCCGCGAATTTCGTACGCGCGCGGATCGCCGGCAAACGTGGTGAGCGCCGCGCGAATGGTGGCGCCCTCGGTGAAGCCCAGATCCATCAGGCGCCGCCGGCTGTAGCCCTGGCAGCGATCGTCCAGGCCAAGCACGTGAGCGACCTGGCCGGTGGAGAGCTCGGCCAGTCGCAGCGCGCCCGAGTGCGCGGGGGTTTGCGGGGCGCTTTCCAGAAAGATGTTGGCGGCCACCGCGGGCGCCAGGCGAAATTCATTCTCGCCGTCGGTCAGGACCATGCGTTCGGGCGAGGAGTCGATGATGCGAATCAGCTGCCCGACTTCGATCCCCTCTGCAACGAGTTGGGCGTAGGAGATCGGCGGCTCGTCTTCAAGATGCACGATACGCGCGAGCCGATCGATGGGCCAGGCCGTGGCCGGAGTGCCCGAGGCCGGGGGCACGAAACCTTCGCGAGTGGGAATCGGATCACCGTGTGGATCGACCGACGGGTGGCCGAGCGAGGCGGAGAGGCGATCGGCGGCGTCCGGCGACAGATGATGTTCGCCGCGTTCGGCCGCGGCATGGACTTTTGGCAGCGGGAGGCGCGCCTCGTCGGCGAAGTACCGTTCCAGGAGGCGATGAGCCCGGATGACCTGAAGCGCCAGGCGTTCGCCTTCGGGGGTGAGATCGAACTCGGCGCCGCGCGCCACGAGAAGGCCCTGGGTCTGCATTCGTTTGACCAGGTCCAGCGCCGCGCCGTCGCGCACCCGGAGTGCCCCGGTCAGGGAGGCGAGCGACCCGTGCCGGCCGCGGTATTCCAGGTCAAACAGGTGCTTCAGGGCGTCTTCGAGCCGGTGGCGGCTCTGCAGGGCTCGCCGCCGACTCGCCCAGGAAATGGCCAGAAGGAGCGCCAGAATTGCGGCGCCAATCGCGACAGTTGTGACAAGCGGCCCCATTTCGATTACCCATAATACAGATTTTGACCACTCAAAACAAATGTACACAAAACGACCTCTGAGGTCGTTCCTTTTTTTCAGAGGGGAAAAATAAACGACCTCAGAGGTCGTTTTTATTTGGGGCGGACGAGGACCTTGGACGCGGCGCGGGTGCCGATCGTGGTGTGGCGATCGGCGTCTGACCGCAACCGGACGGCGTCGGCCGCCGAGTCGCGAGCTTCGATCACCACAGACCTGCCCGGCATGAGGTCGCGTTGCTCGACGAACCTCAGGAACTCCGCGTCCTGATCGATCACGCGCGTAATCACCAACGGGGTTTCGAGCGGCGCGTTCAGCAGGTCCACAGATTCGCGATGCGAGATGGTGCCTTCCGCATTGGGAATGGGGTCGCCATGTGGGTCCACTTCGGGACGGCCGAGCATCTCGTCGATCCGATCGATCAACTGTTCCGACACGGCATGCTCGAGGCGCTCGGCTTCGTCATGCACTTCGGCCCAACTCATCCCCAGCACCTTCACCAGGAACAGTTCGATCAGCCTGTGGCGCCGCAGCACGAGCGACGCCAGCTTCTCTCCTGCGTCCGTCAGTCGCACGCCCATGTACGGCTCGTAGTGCACGAGCCCTGACTCCGCCAGCGCCTTCATCATCGTTGTCGCGGTGCCGGGCACGACGCCCAGCGCCGACGCCAGTTGGCCCATGGGCACCAGTGCCGGACTGGTTTGGGCGGCCTGCGCAAGGTGGATGGTCTTGAGGTAGTTCTCCACCGTTTGTGACGGAAGCATAGGCCCTATTATCGGCCACAATGGCCAGGTGACGCTGGAGCGCGCGTTTGATTCTCCTGAAGACAAGCGGCGCTATGTGCGGCGCCTGTTTGCGACCATCGCCGGGCGTTACGACCTGATCACCCGTGTCCTCTCGTTCGGCCTCGACCAAAGATGGAAGGCGCGCCTGGTGGAGGCAACTGGCGCCCGCGCAGGTTCACGCGCCCTCGATCTGGCGTGTGGCACTGGCGACCTCGCTCAGCGGTTAGCCGCGCGTGGGGCCGCTGTTACCGGGCTCGACGTCACACCGGCCATGCTCGTCCTCGCGCGCGCCAAGCCGGCGAATGCCGGCATTCGCTGGGTCGCCGGCGACATGACCGCGTTGCCGCTGCCCGACAGCTCGGTCGACGTGATCACCACTGGCTACGGCTTGCGGAACGTCCCGGATCTGAAGCTCGCTCTGTCTGAGGTGTACCGCGTGTTGGATGACAACGGGCGCCTGGCATCGCTCGATTTCAATCGGCCCGAATCCGCGATCGTCCGCGGCCCGTACCTGGCGTACCTCACGGTCGTCGGTTCTGCCCTCGGATGGCTGCTGCATCGCGACCCCGACACCTATCGCTACATTCCGGCGTCGATCAGGCGATATCCCGGCGCGGCGGGCGTGGCCCGTCTCATGGAAGACGCAGGATTTGCTGACGTGCGGGTGGTGCCGGTGCTAGGTGGCCTGATGGCGATTCATCTGGCGGCCAAGCGGCCGATCGCAGGGATGAGGAACGGCAGTAAGTCGGCGTCCTGAAGATCGCCAATCGCTTTGCCCGGCGCGATTGCGACTTCCTCCACCACCACGTTGCGGCGTCCTACGGTGGCGCTCGAGCGACCCATGACCCTGGGTGGCCGCACGCTTGTGTCGAGCACGAACTCGATGAAGTCATCCGCAGACGACTCGGAAGCGATTCGCGCGGAGTCCGCAGGTGTCTGCGCCTGAAATGGCAACCGTTCGGCCCGCAGAATCTGGACGGTCTGCACCACCAGGGGCCCGGCGACCTCGACGATGAACTTGGCGTAGGCGCCGTGCGCCGCGTCTCCGCTTTGGCGGCGTTCAACGGCCGCCCGCTGGGCGCGTTCAATTTCACGGAGGATCTGCTGGCGGAGTTCGGCGACTTCCATAGCCCTTCAGCGTACTACGTTCGCAGCACGCCCACCGCGCCGGATGCGGCCAGGGCGGCAATTCGTTCGCGCGCGTACCCGAGGTCGCCTTCGAGCACGGCGGCCGTGTGTTCACCCAGACGCGGCGGCGGCGTGCGCACGGATCCACCCGTTTCCGACAATTTGACCGGCACGCCAAGCACCTCCAGGGGACCGATGGAGGGATGGACGACGGATTCGACCATGGCGCGAGCCAGGATCTGGGGATCCCTGAGGGCTTCTCCCACCGAACGCACGGCCCCGCAGGGAACGCCGGCCTCGCGAAGGCGCGTGGTCCATTCCGCGGCGGTGTCAGTCGCCAGCACACGATTGACGACGATCTCAAGCTCGTCGATGTGTTCGACACGTCCGGTGTTGGTGGCGAACCTGGGATCGGCTGCCGCTTCAGGAAGTCCGGCGACAAGGCAGAAGCGCTGGAACTGGTCGTCGTTGCCCACGGCAAGCACCAGCACGCCGTCGGCGGTGACAAAGGTGTTGTACGGCGCGATGGCCGCGTGTTTGTTGCCGAGGCGACTGGGCGATGCGCCGGTGGCGAGGTACCGCCCGGCCTGATAGGTCAGCAGCGCGGCGCACGAATCCAGCAGGCTGATGTCCACGTGCTGGCCGCGGCCCGTCCGCCCCTTGGCGATCATCGCGAGCAGCATGCCCTGAAACGCGAACATGCCGGCCGCGATGTCGGCGATCGCCACACCCAGGCGCACGGCTGGGCCATCGGGCGCGCCGGTCACACTCATCAATCCGCCTTCGGCCTGAATCACTGCGTCGTAGCCCGCTTCCTCGCGGCGTGGCCCGGTGTGCCCGAAGCCAGAGATGGACACATAGATCAGTCCAGGGTATTTGGCCGACACCGCGTCGTAACCCAGGCCACGATCGTCAAGAGTGCCGGGCCGGAAATTTTCGACGATGACGTCGGCGCGAGCGATGAGCTCGTCCAGCACGACGCGGCCTTCGAGCGTGGTGTAGTCGAGCGCCACACTCTCTTTGTTGCGGTTGACACTCAGGTAATACGAACTCTCGCCTTCAAGAAACGGCGGACCCCACGCGCGGGTGTCGTCGCCGCGGCGCGGGTGCTCGATCTTGATGACGCGCGCGCCCATGTCGGCGGCGAGCATGGTGCAGTACGGACCCGACAGCACGCGCGTGAGGTCGAGGATGGTGACGCCGGCGAGCGGGCCCGTGCGTGGATCGGCTTCGGCCGAAACGACCTCAGAGGTCGTTTTCATGGTGTTCCCTTCCGAAAACGACCTCTGAGGTCGTTTCGGACGCCTTCCGCCACCGTCACCAAATCCACAAACAGCGCATACGCCGTCTTCTCAAGTCCACCATCCCGCTGTGTGATCACCACGCGCCCCAGGATATCCGTGTCGATCTCCAGAGCGTTGGCCTGTCCTTCAAGGCTCCCGAGCGGATCACTCACGTCGAGCGTCTCCAGTTGCACACTCGCACGCACGCCCTGGTCCGTCCGCGTGGCCCGGCCCACCAGTTTCACCCGACGGCCCTCGGCCACGGCGGCCAACACGCGCGGTGCGTCGGCCGCCGAAATGCCTTCGCGCTCCACATCACGCGGCGTGATGCCGGCATCCATCCACACATTGGCCAGCGCCGCCACTTTCGCGGCCGCGTCCCAACCGTCCACATCCAGCGACGCATCGGCTTCTGCCACGCCTTCGGCCTGCATGCGGGCGAGCGCCGTGTCGAAGGCTTCGCCGCGTTCCATCGCCGTGAGAATGTGGTTGGTGGTGCTGTTCACAACGCCGCGAAACGAGCCGATCACCACACCCGGCATCGTCTCGCGAACCAGATTGAATACCGGGATGCCGTCCATGACCGCACCTTCGAAGAGGAACTGCAGCCCCGCCTTGCGGGCCTCGCCGGCGAGCGCGCGATAGGCATGTGCCACGGGGCCTTTGTTCGCGCTGATCACGTGCGCGCCCGAGGCAAACGCGGCACGGATGTGCGAGATCGCCGGTTCTCCAGACTGCACGTCCAGAGGTGTCGTCTCAACCACTACGCGGGCCTCGGTGTCGAGGGAAGCAAGCTGGTGGATGAGGTCAAGTGCCGAACGCGATGCCGCGCCTGGCCCAACCAGGCCGCCGCCGGCCACCTGTTGCGCCGCTTGTACGGCGTCGAGGCCCGTTTTGTCGAATACTGCGCCGTGACGACCAGTCGCGATTCCCACAATCGTGACTTCAATGCCTCGGGCGTCGAGCGCCGGTTTCAGTTCCTGCAGAAGCAGCGCAAACCTCCGGCCGACATGACCGAACCCGATGAGTGCCAGCGCGATACGCAATCGGCGTAAAGTGTATAGAGGATTCCATCACCATGCGAAATACAGCCCGTACGTTGCTTGCCTTGTCGTTCGCCGTCGTCCTCGCAGGAGCCACGCCGGTGCTGGCGCAACCGGTCGCACCGCCGCCATCTGTGGTTGTGGCCACCGGCGAGCACCGCATCAAGGTGGCGCCCGATCAGGCCTGGGCCACGGTGTCGCTCGAGACGCGGGATTCGCGCGGGGCCGAAGCGCGCCGCCTGGGCGCAGCCGCGATGACGACGGTCATGGCCACGCTGAGGAAGGCCGGCCTGGAGGGTGATGCCGTTCAGACGATTGGCGTCTCATTGCATCCGGAGTACGAGTACACGAACGGTCGTCAGCGCACGAAGGGGATGATCATGTCGAATCAGGTCCAGGTGCGGATCGACGACATCTCGAAAGTGGCCGACGTACTGGACGCGGTTGGCGGGCTGACGTTGCCGGCGTCTTCAACGCTGACGGTCGGCGGGCTGCGATTTGACCTGAAGAACCGTGCCGGCGTCCAGCGCGATGCCCTTCGATTTGCCGTGGAGGATGCCGTGGCGCGCGCCAAGGCGATGGCCGCAGGCGCGGGCATGTCCGTTGGCCGCACTCTGCGCATCGAAGAGGCCGGCGCCGCAGGCCAGATGAAGTTTCCGCAGGAGCAGTTCATGATGGCGGAGTCGCGAGTCGGCGCCGATGCTCCGATGCCAACGCCCATCTCGCCGTCGGACATCGAGATTCGCGCGCAGGTGACGGTGACCGTCGAAATCAAATAGGCCGCGTCCGGCTCGTGTCGTCTTCCTCGTCGCTGCCAAGGTCGAGCAGCGTGAGTTCGCCCTTCTGCACGCGACGCATCGAGAGGTGCAGAGGATCGGGCGCTTCGAGTTCTTTGGTGGAACTCACGCCGAGATCCTTGAAACGCCTGGCGCCCGGCAGCACCTTCTGCTCCAACGATCCGATGAAGCGGTCGTAGCTGTCGGCGGCCTGCTTGATGCCATACCCCACCTTGTCGAGGTGGTCCACCATGGTGGCCAGCCGGTCGTAGAGTTCGCGGCCCAGTTGCTGAATCTCTTCCGCGTTGACGGCCAGTTGCTGCTGCTTCCAGCCGTACGCCACCGCGCGCAGCACCGCGACCAGGGTCATCGGCGTGGCCGGCACCACGCGCATGGTGGACGAAAACTCCAGCAGTGTTGCATCGCGCTCGAAGGCGGCGGCCAGCAGCGGCTCGATTGGCAGGAACATCACCACAAACTCCGGCGACGGCTGGAACTGCGCCCAATACTCCTTGCTGCCGAGCGACCGCACATGTTCGCGCACCTGGCGCGCGTGGGCGTCCAACTGCACATCCCGCTCCGCATCATCGCGGGCGGTCGAGGCTCGCAGGTAGGCGTCGATGGGCACCTTCGAGTCGATGACGATGCTGGCGCCGCCGGGGAGTCGGACGATCATGTCGGGCGTCAACCGCGCGCCGGTGTGGGTGGTGGCCTGGGGCTGCTCCTCGAAGTCGCAGTGCGCCAGCATGCCCGACATTTCCACCACGCGGCGCAGTTGCACCTCGCCCCACTTGCCGCGCGCGTTGGGTGAGCGCAGGGCCTGCGAGAGCCCTTCGGTGGTTTTGCGCAAGTGTTCCTGCGACAACGCGAGGCCGCTTAGTTGCGAGGCGACCGCCTTGAAGGAACCTTCGCGCTCGCGATCGGCGGACGCCACCTGCGTCTGGACTCGTCCGAGGGTTTCGCGCATGGGCTGCAGCAGCGCCTCGGCTCGCTGGACGAACTCGGTGCGATTCTCACGGAGCGCATCCTGCGAAAGGGCCGCGAACGATTCACGCAAGCGCGACTGGGTTTCGGCCGCGGCTTGCCGCTGCTCCTCGGCTGAGCGTCGCGAGGCGTCGAGTTCAGCCGCCAGGCGGGCCATATCGGCCGACAAACGCTGTCGTCCGATGAGGAACCAGATGGCGGCCGCGGCCGCGCCGAGCGCGGCGCCGACGACGAGGAACAGCAGGTTCTGGGTCATGAAACTGTTTTATGCTCTCCGCGTGACAGCCCCGGTCACAGCGCGAGTCACGGCATTCGATCGCCTTCGAGGACTGATTATGGTCCTGATGGCGATCGATCACGCCGCCTTTTTCATTGCGCGCGTGCATCCGGCAGAGACCTGGGCGGCCCCGCCGCCCTATTACGCCGACGTGCCGGCGTTCCTCACGCGATGGCTCACACACCTGTGCGCGCCAGGCTTTTTCATGCTGATGGGAATCGGCCTGGTGTGGTTTGCCGAGAGCCGGCGCGCGGCGGGATGGTCCGGCGCCCGCATCACGCGGTTCTTTGTCACGCGCGGTGCCATGTTGCTGCTGGTGCAGCACGTGCTTGAGAACCCGGCGTGGGTGATGGGCCTGGTGTCAATGGACCCCGCGGTTGATGCCGGGCAGCCCGGGTTGCCCGGTGTGCCTGGCAACATCATGGTGGGGCTGGCGGTGTTGAGTGCCCTGGGCGTCGCGTTGATCTTCTGGGGGATCTGCTGGCGGTTGCCGATGTGGGCGATTGGTGCGGTTGGCTGCGCCGCGTTCTGGCTGAGCCGCGTGATGCTGCCGGACATCGCACAAGCGTCCCAGGCCATCCCCGTCTGGAAGTTGTTGCTCTTCGTCCCCGGCCAGGGTGGCATTGTTCAGAACATGTATCCGTGGGTGATCTGGCTCGTGCCGGCCGGCGTTGGGGTCGCACTTGGCCGGGTGTTTCAGCGAGAGCCACAGCGTGTAGGTGCGGTGGCAGCCGCTGCGGCGCTGGTCGGCGTGGGTGCTTTTGTCGTGATGCGACTTGCAGGTCTGGGTGAGGTGCATACGCCTGCCGAGGGTGTGATGGGCTGGTTGAGCGTCACGAAGTACCCGCCGACCGAGGCGTTTCTGGCGCTCATGCTCGGGCTGGATCTGGCGATTCTCGCGGTGCTCTCGAAGTGGACGTCGCGCTGGCTGGCTCCTCTAGAGGTCTACGGCCGTGTGCCGTTCTTCTTCTACCTCGCACACCTCTGGGCGTTTGGCGCTCTCAGCTGGGCGTTCCCGTCGGGCACGTCATTTGCCGTGATGTATCTGGTGTGGGCCGCCGTGATCGCCGTTCTCTATCCGGCGTGCACCGCCTACGCCCGCTTCAAGTTTTCGAACCCTGCCACATCGCTGTGGCGACTGTTCTAGCGGGGGATCTTTGAGGGGGACGGGTGTGTTTTCCACAGAAACGGCCGAAATGGGGACAGGTCTCAAAAACGACCTCAGAGGTCGTTTTCAACACGATCCATGAAAACGACCTCTGAGGTCGTTTCTAAGACCTGTCCCCATTTCTAGCGTTTCTGTGGAAAACACACCCGTCCCCCTAGCAATTCGCGCACCCTGTCTCTGGCGCGGATGCGAACGTCGTCGGGGAGAGGGACGTTGGCCGCAGTGCGGCAGAGGCCGGTGGTGGTTCTGAAGTCGGTCAGGATGCGACCGCACACCGGACACGACGCGGCATGCTGCTCAATGGCCGCACAGGTGGCGTCGGGCAGCTCGTCGTCGAGGTACGACGAAATCTGCTCCAGGAGCGTGTCACAGGTCACGTGCACTTCAGCCGTCATCATGCTTCCTGTCCAGCGAGCGCCTCGCGCAGCATGACTCGCGCGCGGTGCAAGCGGGTCTTGACGTTGTCTTCACTCATTCCGCTGACCTTCGCCACTTCACGCGTCGAAAGCCCCTCCATTTCACGCAGCAGCACAATCATCCGGTAGGCCGGAGGCAGCGTGGCCAGCGCGCGTCGCAGACGCGTTCCCAGCCACGCGTTCATGGCGAGATCGTCCGGACCCATCCCTGCCGACGCCACGTCGCGCGACACAGAACCGCCGTCTGGTCCGACCGGGGCAGGAGCATCGAGCGATTCGACCCGTGTCGGCTCATCCACACGCTTCCGTCGCTTCATCAGGCACGTGTTGCGAACGGTCCTGAACAGCCACGCACGAAACGCCGTCGGGTCCTTGATGCTGCCCACGTGCTTATAGGTCTTGATCAGCGCGTCCTGCATCACGTCCTCCGCATCTTGCGGATGTCCGCACACCAGTAGCGAAAAGCGATACGCCACTTCCTGGGCCCGGATCAGGAGTTGTTCCATCGCCGCGTTGTCGCCGGCCGAGGCCAGCCGAACCAGATCCGCATAGACGTTGGTCGGATTCGAGTCCGGTCCCTGGTGAGAAAGATGCGGATTTCCGATCTTGGTGACAGACACGCGTCTTGAATTGTAGCTGTGTCACCTTTTCCTGCGCTTCTGCATCTATGGGCTGATGGCTCGACCCCTCTCGATCGTTCTTCTGTTGATGGCCGTCTGGCCGGCGACCAGCGCGGCGCAGACCCGCTTGTCGCTGGCGGATGCGGTCTCGGCGGCCACGACCAGGAATCCTGGTCTTCAGGCCGCACGGGCACAGGCGGACCGCGCTGAGGCCGAGGTTACGGTGTCCCGCAGCGCGTGGTGGCCCCGACTCACGGCCACGGAAGCCTGGCAGCGGTCAGATCAGCCCGTGTTTGCATTCGGCGCGCTGCTGGCGGCTCGTCAGTTCACCGCTGCCGACTTCGCGGTGTCACGCCTCAATGCGCCTGGCGCGACCAATCTGTTCACCACGCGACTTGGTGTGGGCCAACTCGTGTTCGATGGTGGCCGCACGCCAGGCGCTGTTGCCGGCGCAAGCGCGCTGCGGGACGCTGCCCGGGCGGAAGCGGATAGCGCCATCGCGCACGCCGTATTGGCTGTGACACGGGTCTACGGCCAGATCCTTTCTGGACAGAGTCACGCGCGAGCCACCGACGCCGCTATCGCTGCAGCAGTGGAAGACCTGACCCGGGCCGAACGACGCCGCGACGCCGGTGCCGCCACCGATGCGGATGTGCTCGCCGTTTCCGTCCATCTTGCTGAGATGCGTCAAAGGCGATTGCAGACCGATGCGGACCTTGCCTCGGCGCGGGCCCAGTTGAACCGGCTGATGGGCGCGCCGATTGAGGAGACGTTTGACGCGGTCGAAGACCTTCCGCCGCCGGTCGGCGTGGGGGCACTGGCGTCCCTCTTCGAAGAGGCTGCATCCGCCCGGCCGGAACTCAAGCGAGCGGACGCCCAGGTGCGCGCGGCAGATGCGGGCGCGAGACAAGCCGGCGCCGTGTGGTGGCCTCAGGTCTTCGCGCAAGCCGGTATCGAATGGAACGGCGTGCGGGCAGGTGAACGCGCCAGCTCGTGGGTGATTGGCGGGGAAGCACGCTGGACGCTTTCATTATCAGGCGCAGACGCCGCTCGACAGCGTGCCGCATCAGCCGCGCGCGCGTCGGCGGTTGCACAACGAGATGACCAGCGCGCCGCCGTTCAGGTGGAAGTGTTGACCGCGGTGCGGCAACTCGAATCCGCGATCGCGCGGACTGCCGTGGGTGCTGCTGCGGTCACGCAATCTGAGGAACGCGCCCGTGTGGTGCGTAACCGTTACGAAGCCGGCCTCGCATCCATGACCGATGTGCTCGCGGCAGCTTCGGCCACGCTCGACGCCGAATCCCGCCGCGTCGCTGCGGCTGTTGATGCCCTCGTCGCGGGCGCTGAACTGCAGCGCGCCGTTGGACGCACTTCGCGGAATTGACCATGACCACAAAGAGGTTTCCTGTGATGACACGTGCCTGGCTGGTGACCCTGACTCTGTCTTTGGGCGCCGCCGCCTGCGGTTCTTCATCAGACCCCGCGCCGGCCCCTTCCGCGGATGCGTTGGAGGTGGCGGTGGACCGCGTGGAGCCGACGCCGATGTCCGCCTCCTTCGAGGCGGGCGGCGTGCTCGTGTCGCGTCACACCGCAGAAATCTCCAGCCGGGTCATGGCCCCCATCGTGCGGGTCCTTGTGCGCCCCGGCGAACGGGTCCGTCGAGGACAGCCGTTGGTCGAACTCGACGCCGCTGAAGTGAGCGCGCAGGCGGCTCGCGCGAGGGCCGGCCTTGAAGGCGCCCGCGCCAACGCACGCGTCGTTGCCTCCGATCGTGAAGCTGCCGAGGCGGGCGTGGCGCTCGCCCGTGCCACTCACACACGCATCGCCGGCCTGCACGCCGCGCGCTCGGCCACCACGCAGGAACTCGATCAGGCGACCGCTGCGCTTCGCCAGGCCGAGGCAAGGCTGGCGATGACCGCCGCGCAGGCAGAAGCCACGAGTCAATCCATCGAGGCCGCCGACGCAGCGTCTCGCGCCGCCGCCATCGCGCAGACGTGGAGCGTGCTGACATCTCCCCTTGACGGCACGGTTGCGGCGCGTCACGCGGACCCTGGGTCCATGGCCACGCCGGGACAACCCCTGCTTGTGGTTGAAGCCTCCGGCGCCTGGCAGATGGATGTGCGCGTGGATGCCTCGCGCGTGGCCGGACTGGCCGTCGGGCAGACTGCGAATGTGCGAGTGGATGGCAGCGCGGCAGACGCGTGGGTGTCCGGGCGCATCAGCGAGATTGCGCGCGTGGACCCGTCATCACACAGCTTCCTGGTGACAGTGGATCTGGATCCCAACACCGCCTGGAGGTCGGGTCTCTTCGGACGTGCGCGCTTCGCCGGTCCCGCAGAGGAACGGCTCACGGTGGCCGCCGAAGCGATGGTGACTCGTGGCCAGCTGACGTTCGTGTACGTGGTGGGGGCCGATGACCATGCGCGCCTGCGGTCGGTGTCCCTTGGCGACACCGCCTCCGGCCGAATCGAAGTCCTGGCTGGCCTGGCCCCTGGCGATCGCGTGGTGCTCCGGCCCGCGCAGAGTCTGCTCGATGGCGCCAAGGTGCGCGTAACCACCGCGCCGCGAGGAGCACAGTCATGAGCCATCCGATTGGCATCGCGGGGCGATTCGCCTCGCTGTTCATCCGCTCGAAGCTGACACCGCTCGTGATCGTGTCGTCGATCCTGCTCGGCATCTACGCGGTGGTCGCGCTGCCGCGTGAGGAAGAGCCACAGATCATCGTGCCGATGATTGACGTCTTCGTGAATCTGCCGGGCGCATCGCCGGCCGAAGTGGAACAGCGCGTCACCCGTCCGCTCGAACAGCGGCTCTGGGAAGTGCCGGGCCTCGAGTATCTCTACTCAACGTCGAGCCCCGGTCGCGCCATGTTGATCGCACGGTTTCTCGTGGGCGAAGACGAGGAGCGCGCGCTCGTCCGTCTGAATCAGAAACTCGCGGCCTCCGCCGGTCTGCTGCCCGCCGAGAGTTCGGCGCCGCTCGTGCAGCTTCGCTCGATTGACGACGTGCCGGTGATGGCGCTGACGTTGTGGGGCGCCGGTTACGACGCCGCGCAACTGCGTCTGCTGGCCGCCCAGTTGCGGGATGTCCTCAAGGAGGTGCCCGATACCTCGGAAATCACCATCCTCGGCGGACAGCCGCGGCAGGTCACGGTCGAACTCGATCCGCCCGCGCTTGAGGCGCGCGGACTTGATCCGCTGCGCGTGCAGCAGGCGCTGGTCCAGGCGAATGTGCGCCTCGAAGGCGCCCGTGTGGTGGGTGCCAACTCGTCGACATTGGTCGAGGCCGGCAGCTGGCCGGGCACGGTGTCGGCCCTCCGCGATCTTGTCGTCGGTGCGCCCAACGGTGTGCCCGTCCGGCTTGGCGACGTGGCGCGCGTCACCGATGCGGGCGGCGAACCGGATCACTACGTGGCGTTCCATGCCAGCGCCACCGAGTCACACCCGGCCGTGACGCTTTCGATCGCAAAGCGGAAAGGCACAAACGCGATCGCGCTCACGCGGCTCCTGAGCCAGAAAGTGGAAACCGTCCGCGGGCAGCTGCTGCCCAATGACTTGAACGTGACGGTGACCCGCGACTATGGCGATACCGCCGCGCACAAGTCCAACGAACTGCTGTGGCACATGCTGCTGGCCGTCCTCTCAGTGGCGGCCCTCATGTGGTGGGCGCTCGGCCGGCGTGAATCCCTGGTGGTGCTCACGGCCATTCCCGTCACGCTGGCGCTGACGTTGTTCGTCTTTTATCTCTACGGCTACACCCTCAACCGCATCACGCTCTTCGCGCTCATCTTCTCGATTGGCATCCTGGTAGACGACGCGATTGTGGTGGTGGAGAACATCGTGCGGCATGCGAGGCTGTCGCGGGCGAAGGATGTGCTTGATGCAATCGTGGTGCGTGCGGTGGATGAGGTCGGCAATCCGACCATCCTGGCGACGCTGACGGTGGTGGCGGCCATCCTGCCGATGGCCTTCGTCGGCGGGTTGATGGGCCCTTACATGCGGCCCATTCCCGTGGGCGCCACGGCCGCGATGCTGTTCTCGCTCGTCGTGGCCTTCATCGTCACGCCCTGGGCCGCGGTGAGGCTGCTGGGCGCGCATGCCGGTCATCACGATGAATCAGAGGATCGGCTGACCCAGATCTACCGGCGCGTGATGTCGCGCCTGATCAACAGCGCGCGCACGCGGTGGGTCTTCCTGTCGGGTGTTGCCGTCATGCTCCTGGGCGCCGTTGCGCTTGTGCCGCTCGGCCTGGTCAAGGTCAAGATGCTGCCGTTCGACAACAAGAGCGAACTGCAGATCATTGTCCGCATGCCCGATGCTGCGCCGCTTGAGACGACGGCCCGCGCGGCTGAAGCGCTGGCGGAAGAGGCGTTGCGCGACCCCGCGGTGCTGGGCGCGCAGAGTTACGTGGGCACGTCGTCTCCCTACACGTTCAACGGATTGGTGCGGCACTATTTCCTGCGCCAGGCGCCGAACCTCGCGGATGTGCAGGTGCAGTTGCGGCCGCTGGACGACCGCGACGAACAGAGTCATGCCATCGCGACGCGTCTGCGCGAGCGTTTGATCCCGGTGGCCGCGCCGCTCGGCGCCACGATTCAGGTGGTGGAGGTCCCGCCCGGCCCGCCGGTGCTGCAGACGTTGGTGGCCGAGGTGTACGGCCCAGACGGCGACACGCGACAGGCGATGGCGAAGCAGGTACGCGACGTCTTTACGCAGGCAACCGGCGTGGTGGATGTGGACTGGTATGTGGAGACGGACCGGCCCAAAGTGGAGCTCACCGTGGATCCCGATCGTGCCGCGCTCAGCGGTCTGGCGGCCGAACACGTGGCATCGGTCGTGCGCATGGCGGGCGCCGGTGCGCCGGCAGGGTTGCTCCATGACCCGCGCGCGCGAGAAGCCGTGCCGGTGATGCTGCGTCTGCCAAAGGCGCAGCGCGGGTCGATCGAGGCGCTGTCGGGTATCCGCCTGCAGGGCGTGACACCGGTCTCGGTCGGAGAGCTCACGCATGCGGTCACCAGCGTGGAAGCGCCGAGCATTTATCACAAGAACCTGTTGCCGGTGACCTATGTGACGGGTGATGTCGCGGGCGCAGTTGAGAGCCCGGTCTACGCGATCCTGCAGATGAACGAGTCTCTGCAGGCCGTGAAGGACCCCGCCGGCGCGCCACTGCAGATCTTCAATACGGCACCGCCATTCGACAGCGGGCGGTATGCGATGAAATGGGACGGCGAGTGGCACATCACGTATGAGGTGTTCCGCGACCTCGGGATCGCGTTTGCCGCGGTTCTGGTGCTGATCTACATCCTGGTGGTTGGCTGGTTCCAGTCGTTCACCACGCCGCTGACCATCATGATGGCGATTCCGTTTTCGCTCGTAGGCATCCTGCCCGCGCACGCGATGGGCGGCGCGTTTTTTACCGCGACGTCGATGATTGGTTTTATCGCCGGCGCAGGCATCGTCGTGCGGAACTCGATCATTCTGGTGGACTTCATCGAACTGCGTGTCAGCGATGGCATGCCGCTGGCCGAGGCCGTCATTGATGCCGGCGCGGTGCGGTTCCGTCCGATGGCGCTGACGGCCGCAGCAGTCATTGTCGGTTCCGCCGTGATTCTGGCCGACCCGATCTTCCAGGGATTGGCTATTTCGCTGATGGCGGGAGAGGTGGCGTCGCTGCTGCTTTCGCGGATGACGGTGCCGGTGGTGTACTTCGCGATGGCGAATCGCCGGGGTGCGGCGAATGCGCCGGCGATTGAAGAAGGGGTGCCGGCATGACTGCGACGCTGAAGCAGATTCTCGTGCCCGTCGACTTCGGTGAGGCGTCGTCGGCGGCAATCACCCTGGCCGGGGCCATGGCGCAGGGTTGTGGCGGACACCTGGTGCTGTTGCACGCGGAGGCGCTTGAAGCGCCGGTGTATTTCACCAAGGAGCAGATTGAGACGATGGCGGCGGAGCGCCGGCATCGTCAGGCGCAGGCTCAGAGATTTCTTGAGGTCTTCGGCAGAAAACACACGCGCGCCCCATTTACCGCCGTCATTGAGATGCGTCCCCTGTGGAGGCCATCGAGCGCCACGCCGACGGTGCCGACCTGATCGTGATGGGCACGCACGGGCGCACGGGTCCACGATTGTGGTGGTTGGGTTCAGTGGCCGAGCGCGTGCTGCGTGACACCGCCGTGCCGGTGCTGGTGGTGCATGGTGGCGATTCGCCGGCGCTCGCACGACTCGCCGTGTATGCCGCGCCCGGACTGCGAGGGGATGCGGCCTGGGAGCTGGCGCAGAAGCTGGCGGTGGCGTTGGGTGCGACAGCCACCGATCGTCGCCACGATACGGTGCCGGCGTCCGACATGTTTGCCGATGTCTCGATGGTGGTGGTGGCCGAGCCCCGCGTGCATGACCGCGTGTGGCGCACCACGGTCGGTGAGCCGTTGATTCGATCCGGCGTGGGGCCGGTGTTGTTCGTTCCCGAGGCGTAGCCTCTGAGGCAGGAGTGGTTGATGACGATTGAAGCAATGTTGCGATTGATTGCCGGTGCGTTCGTGATGGCGAGCGTCCTGCTCGGCATGTATGTGGACGCCCGCTTCTTCTGGTTCACCCTGTTCGTGGGCGCGAACCTGTTCCAATCAGCCCTCACCGGCTGGTGCCCGATGATGTCCATATTGAGGAAGGTAAGGGGACGGGTGTGATTTCCACAGAAACCCGCGAAATGGGGACAGGTCTCGGAAGCAAAACGACCTCAGAGGTCGGTTTCAAGAGACCAGAGGAAACCGACCTCTGAGGTCGTTTGGTCGCGAGACCTGTCCCCATTTCGCGGGTTTCTGTGGAAATCACACCCGTCCCCCTTACCATCAGTAGATGCCCTCGGCTGACGCGGTTCGGTATGCGCGGCACTTGTTGCTGCCGGAACTCGGGCGACAGGGGCAGCAGCGATTGCTCGATGCGCGAGTCCTCATCATCGGCCTGGGCGGTCTGGGGTCACCGGCGGCGTTGTACCTGGCTGCGGCGGGTGTCGGCACGCTCGGTCTGGTGGACTTCGATGTGGTGGACGAGTCCAACCTGCACCGGCAGATTATTCATGGCACTGGGGACATCGGCCGCTCCAAGCTCGCATCAGCGGCCGCGAAGATCCGTTCGGTCAACCCCGATGTCGTCCTTGAACAGCACGAAGTTCCGTTTGGCGTCTCGAACGCCCGCGCGCTGGTGGACGCGTACGATGTGGTGCTGGACGGCACAGACAATTTTCCGACCCGGTACCTGGTCAACGACGCGTGCGTGATGAGCGGCACGCCAAACGTCTACGGCAGCGTCTTCAGGTTCGAAGGACAAGCCGCCGTGTTCGCGGCCCCGGGCGGGCCCTGTTACCGCTGTCTGCACCCCGAGCCGCCCCCGGACGGCCTGATTCCGAATTGCGCCGAAGCAGGGGTGCTGGGCGTCCTGCCGGGCATCATTGGCACTGTGCAGGCCACTGAGGCCATCAAACTCGTCACCGGCATGGGTGAGTCGCTGGCCGGACGCCTGCTGCTGTACGACGCGCTGCGCATGACATTCCGCACCATCACCCTGCCGCGCGACCCGGAATGTCCGGTGTGCGGCGATGCGCCAACAATCGGCACGCTTGTCGCTTACGATCAGGTGTGTGGACCATCGGAGACCGCTGAAATGAAAGACGAAATGACTGTTGACGAACTGCATCAGTGGCGCGAGTCGGGTCACCCGCACATGTTGCTGGACGTGCGGGAGCCGTTCGAACACGCGTCGGCCCACATCGAAGGCGCCGTCCTCATTCCCATGGGCGCGGTCATGCAGCAACTTGACGCCCTGCCAAGAGACCGGACGGTGGTGGTGCAGTGTCAGTCCGGGGCCCGCAGCGCCCGGGTGACCGCTGCCCTCAGACAGAAGGGCTTTGAGGCGGTCAATCTGGCCGGGGGCATTCACGCGTGGCGAATGGCGGGGTATTCGTAGCGGCGCCCTCGACGGCTTGCAACAACCCGCCGGTACTTCTAAGATGGACTAGTTCGGTCGGACATATCCGGCCTCGCAGTAAAAAGGCCCCGCAATGTTACGGCTCTCAAAAAAAACTGACTACGCGCTTCTGGCGGTGAGACACCTGGCCGCCAATGCCGATCGGGGAGCGGTTTCGGCGAGGGAATTGGCAGAAACCTACGATATTCCGCCTGAATTGCTGGCCAAGGTGCTCCAGAAGCTCGTGCGAGGCCGGCTGCTCGAATCGCAGCAGGGGATTCGCGGCGGATATGCCCTGGCACGTGCCGCCTCGGCCATGTCGGTGGCAGATGTCATTCAGGCGGTCGATGGTCCGTTAATGGTCACTGCGTGTTCTGAAGAAGACCATAGCTGCGACCAGTACTCGAAGTGCAACATCCGCGATCCGCTGTGGCGCATCAAGGACCGCATCATTGCCGCGCTGGCCGCCACGTCGGTCGCCGAACTCGCGATGGAAATGCCGACGCCTCTGCCGCTTCCCACCGGAGTGATGCCAATGCAGATGGTGAAACGACCATGATTGCCGTGACCCCAATCGCCGCCACGCAGATGCACAAGCTGCTGGCCAGGCACGAAGGCGCGACCGGCCTGCGTGTCGGCATCAAGGCCGGCGGCTGTTCCGGCTTCGAATATGTGTTTGAGTGGGAAGCCGCGCCGACGCCAGCCGACCTCGTGTTCGATGGACCCGAAGGCGTGAAGGTGTGGGTGGATCCGCGCAGCCATCGCCTGCTTGACGGCACCACGCTCGATTACGACACGAGCCTGGTCAGCCGCGGTTTTGTGTTCCAGAACCCGAACGCCAAACAGACGTGCGGGTGCGGGACGTCTTTTAGTGTCGCCTGATGTGACGGTACGGAGGCCGGGCCTTTAGGCCCGGCGTCACGCCGGGGCTGAAGCCCCGGCCTCCCAAGGATCCACAAATGTCCACGCAAGAAGAAACCATCGAACAACTCGCGACCCGCGAGTACAAGTACGGCTTCGAGACCATTCTCGAATCCGACACCTTCCCCCCCGGCCTCAACGAGGACGTCGTCCGCGCCATATCGGCGAAGAAGGATGAGCCGGCGTGGATGCTCGAGTTCCGCCTGAAGTCGTTCCGCGCCTGGCAGAAGATGACCGAGCCGGCGTGGCACAACCTGCACATCGAGCCGATCGACTACTACGGCATCAGCTATTACTCGGCACCCAAAGCCAAGCCGCAGTTGGCCAGCCTGGACGAACTTGATCCCGAAGTGCGCCGGACGTTCGAAAAATTGGGCATTCCGATCGAAGAGCAGAAGATGCTCGCGAACGTCGCTGTGGACGCCGTGTTCGACAGCGTCTCGGTGGCCACCACCTTCCGCGCGAAGCTTGGCGAGATGGGCGTCATCTTCTGCTCGTTCTCGGAGGCCGTGAAAGATCACCCCGACCTGGTCAAGCAGTATCTCGGTTCGGTGGTCCCCTACACCGACAACTTCTTTGCCACGCTCAACTCCGCGGTCTTCAGCGACGGGTCGTTCGTGTATATCCCCAAGGGCGTGAAGTGCCCGATGGAGCTCTCCACGTACTTCCGCATCAACGCGAAAAACACGGGACAGTTTGAACGCACCCTGATCATTGCCGACGAGGGATCCCAGGTCAGCTACCTCGAGGGCTGCACGGCGCCGATGCGCGATGAGCACCAACTGCACGCGGCCGTCGTGGAATTGGTCGCGCTCGATCGGGCGACGATCAAGTACTCCACCATCCAGAACTGGTACCCGGGCGACAAGGACGGCAAAGGCGGCATCTACAACTTCGTCACCAAGCGCGGCCGTGCGATGACCGACTCGAAGATCACCTGGACGCAGGTGGAGACGGGGTCGGCGATTACGTGGAAGTACCCGAGCTGCATCCTGCAGGGCGACAACTCGGTGGGCGAGTTCTATTCGGTGGCCACCACGAACAACCGTCAACAGGCCGATACCGGCACGAAGATGATCCATCTCGGGAAGAACACCCGCAGCACGATTGTGTCGAAGGGCATCTCGGCCGGCTTCGGCCAGAACACCTATCGCGGCGCCGTGAAGATCGGCAAGAACGCGCATGGCGCGCGTAATTACTCGCAGTGCGATTCGCTGCTCATCGGCGACAAGTGCGGGGCGCACACGTTTCCGTACCTGGAGATCAAAAACTCCACCGCGATGGTCGAACACGAAGCGTCGACGTCAAAAATCGGCGAAGACCAGATTTTTTACTGCCGCCAGCGCGGCATCGCCACTGAAGACGCCGTGAACATGATCGTCAGCGGCTTCTGCAAAGAGGTCTTCCGCGAGCTCCCGATGGAGTTCGCCGTGGAAGCCCAGAAACTTCTCTCAATCAGCCTGGAAGGAAGCGTCGGTTAAAGATGTTGCTCGAGATTTCGGATCTGCGTGTCAGGGTCGAGGACAAGGAAATCCTCAAGGGCCTGAGTTTGTCGGTCAACCCTGGCGAAGTGCACGCCATCATGGGGCCCAACGGCTCGGGCAAGAGCACGCTGGCCCGTATCCTCTGCGGCCACCCCGGCTATGAGGCCACGGGCGGCACGGTGGCCTACGACGGCAAGGACCTGCTGGACATGGACCCCGAGGAGCGCGCCCGTGAAGGCGTGTTCATGGCGTTCCAGTATCCGGTGGAAATTCCAGGCGTCAACAACTCCTACTTCCTGAAGGCCGCGCTCAATGCCGTGCGCAAGCACCGTGGACTGCAGGAACTGGACGCCGTCGAGTTCCTCCAGGTGATCCGCGAAAAGGCGAAGCTCCTCGAGATGGATCAGTCGATGCTGCACCGCGCGGTCAACGAGGGATTCTCGGGCGGTGAGAAAAAGCGCAACGAGATCTTCCAGATGGCGGTGCTCGAACCGAAGCTGGCGATTCTCGACGAGACCGATTCCGGCCTCGACATCGACGCCCTCCGCATTGTCGCCAATGGCGTCAACGCGCTGCGCAGCCCGGAGCGCGCCATCATCGTGGTCACGCACTATCAGCGCCTGCTCGACTACATCGTGCCGGATTTCGTGCACGTGCTCAGCGGCGGCCGCATCGTGAAGTCGGGCGGCAAGGAACTGGCGCTGGAGCTTGAAGACAAGGGGTACGGCTGGGTGGATGCCGTGGCCGGAGCCCGGGCGTAGCCATGCCGCAGGTAGCCGAGCGTCACGAGACTTACGCGGCCGACTTCGAGGCATTCCGCGAATCACCGGCCTTTGGACCCGAGTGGCTCCGCACCGCGCGGTCCTCGGCCTTTGCCCGGTTCATCGCGCGAGGCTTCCCGACCACGCGCGACGAAGAGTGGAAGTTCACGAACGTGGCCGCGATTGCCGCCACCAGTTTCCGGCGCGTCACCGGCGGCCCCAGGGTGACGACGGCCGATCTCGAGCCGTTCCTCTTCAAGACACGGTTCGCCATGCAGGCCGTGGTGGTGAATGGCCGGCTGTCTTCTGAACTCTCGTCGCTCGAGAACCTGCCGGCGGGCGTCACTGTGTCCGGCATGGCTGAAGCGATGACCGACCAGCCGCCCCTGGAAGGCCCGAGCCTCAAGAGCGACCATCCGTTTGTCTTGCTGAACACGGCCTTCTGCGAAGGCGGTGTCTTCATCCACATCGCCCCGAAGGCCGTGGTGACCGAGCCCATCCATGTGCTCTTCGTCTCGGCACCAGGCGCCGATCCTGGCCTCGTGGCTCCGCGCCTCTTCGTTGTCGCCGGTGAGCAATCGCAGTCATCCATCGTGGAGAACTACGCGGGAGTTGGCGCCGCGCCGGTGCTGACCACCGCCGTGACCGAGGTCCTGCTGGGCCCCGGAGCCATGGTGGACCACGTCAAGGTGCAGCGCGAAACGGCCGAGGCCTTCCACATGGCCAGCACGTTCGTGCACTTGCACCGCGCCAGTACGTTTACGTCGCAGGCCATCACGTTCGGCGGGCGCATCGCGCGCAACGACATCACGGCCACACTTGCGGGAGACGGCGCCGAGTGCACGCTCAACGGCCTCTACGTGGCCGACGGCGAGACACTCGTGGACACGCACACCACCATCGACCACGCGATGCCGCACTGCCCGAGTCACGAAGTCTACAAAGGCATCCTGACCGGACGCGCCAAAGCGGTGTTCAACGGCAAGATCATCGTGCGGCCCGACGCCCAGAAGACCGACGCGAAACAGACCAACAAAGCCCTGCTGCTCTCAGACGAGGCCTCGATCAACACCAAGCCTCAGCTCGAAATTTTTGCCGACGATGTGAAGTGTACGCATGGAGCCGCCATCGGCCAACTCGACGCCGACCAGCTGTTCTACCTGCGCGCTCGTGGCATCGGCGTGCAGGATGCGCGCAACATGCTCATTCACGCGTTTGCCAGTGATGTCCTCAACGGGATCAAACACGACGCCGTGCGAGACCGTCTCGAAGAGGTCCTGGTCGAGAAACTGCACCTGCCGGCATGACCCCTCACGCCGCTCACGCCGCGTCACCGACGCCAGCACCCCTGGATGTGGTGGCGGTGCGCGAGCAGTTCCCCGCGTTGCATCAGCTGGTGCACGGCAAGCCACTCGCGTATCTCGACAATGCCGCGACAACCCAGAAGCCGCAGGTGGTGCTGGACGCTTTGCGCCATTACTACGAGCGCGACAACGCCAACGTCCACCGGGGCGTGCACACCCTCAGCGAACGGGCGACCGCGTCCTACGAGGCGGCCCGCCGCAGCGTGCAGCGGTTCCTGAACGCCCGGAGTGAACGCGAGATCATTTTCACGCGCAACGCCACCGAGAGCATCAATCTGGTGGCCCGGGCGTGGGGCGACTGGCAACTGAAGCCGGGCGACGAGGTGCTCATCACCGCGATGGAGCACCATTCAAATATTGTCCCGTGGCAGATGGCCTGCGCGCGGACAGGCGCCATCCTCAAGGTGGCGCCGATCGACGATCGCGGCGACGTGATCCTCGAGGAATTCGCGAAACTCCTGACGCCCAGAACGAAGATGCTGGCGGTGGTGCATCTCTCCAATGCACTCGGCACGATCAATCCGGTTGAGGACATGATCGCGGCGGCCAGGCGGGTGGGCGCCACGGTGCTCATCGACGGGTCACAGGCGGCGTACCACATGGCCGTGGACGTGCAGGCGCTGGACCCCGACTTCTACGTGTTCACCGGCCACAAGGTGTATGGCCCCACCGGCATCGGTGTGTTGTATGGCCGGGAGTCGCTCCTTCAAGCCTGCCCGCCGTTCCTTGGCGGCGGCGACATGATCAGTTCGGTCACCTTCGAGAAGAGCGAGTGGAACGAGCTGCCGTACAAGTTCGAAGCCGGCACACCGAACATTGCGGATGCCATCGGACTGGGCGCAGCCATCGAGTTTGTCCGCGGCATCGGCTTTGACGCCATCGGCGCGCACGAATCCGCGCTGCTCGCGTACGCCACCGCTCGGCTCTCCGCCGTGCCGGGCCTGACGATCATCGGCACCGCACGGCGTAAAGCCAGTGTCGTGTCGTTTGTGATGGACGATCTGCACCCTCACGATATCGGGACGATCGTGGACCGCGAGGGTGTGGCGATTCGGACCGGGCATCACTGCGCGCAGCCCGTAATGGACCGCTTCGGGATTCCGGCGACGGCTCGCGCGTCGCTGGCGATGTACAACACGACGGACGAAATCGACGCGCTCGTGGTGGCGCTCGATCGCGTCCGTCAACTGCTAGGGTAAGGCATGGGCATGTTTTCATTTCTCACGGGCAAGAAGGACCAGGCGGAAGACGCGGCCGTGTCGCAGACGCCATTCACGGCCCCCGACGCCTGGACGTCCGAGGCATTAACCAGCCCGAAGCCCGAGACGACGCACGACGCGTTGCAGGTGGGGCCTCTCGACACCGAGCAGACGGCGGAGTTCCAGGGCAAGATTGTGGAAGCGATCAAGACCGTCTACGACCCGGAGATCCCGGTCGATATCTATGAGCTGGGCCTCATCTACGACATCATCGTGGACGCCGAGAAGCGCGCGCTCATCAACATGACGCTGACCAGCCCGGCATGCCCGTCGGCGCAGCAGCTGCCGCTCGAGGTGGGATTCAAGGTGAAAGCCATTCCCGGCATCACCGACGCGAAAGTCGAGATTGTCTGGGAGCCCGCCTGGACGAAAGAGCGCATGTCGGAAGCCGCGAAGCTCACGCTGGGATTCTTCTGATGCAAGACCTCAACGACCTCTATCAGGAGGTCATCCTCGACCACAATCGCCGGCCGCGCAACTACGGGCCGCTGCCCGACGCCACCCAGTCGGCAAAGGGGCACCAACCCCTGGGTGGCGACAAGCTGACGCTGTCACTCAAGGTCGAGGGCGATCGCATTACGGGAATCGCGTTCGAGGGCTCCGGGTGCGCCATTTCGAAGTCGTCTGCCTCGCTCATGACCGACGCGGTCAAAGGCCACACGATTGATGAGGCGACTGAACTGTTCGACAAGTTCCACCAGATGGTGACCACACCCATCGACCAACCGGTAGACGAGGAAGCCGTCGGCAAACTTGCTGTGCTTGCCGGTGTCCGCGAGTTTCCCGCGCGCGTCAAATGCGCGTCGCTCGCCTGGCATACGCTCAAGGCCGCGCTCACGAACGCACCCGTACCCGCCAAAACGGAGTAGGCCTGTGCTGAGGGGTGCCGTCCTGCTCGGCCTCTTCCTGTCACAAGCGATCGGAGTGGCTCAGTCCGCTGAACCGACAGCTGCCGGGCTCTTCAATCTCTACCGGCAGGGTCAGTTCGAGGCGTTCACGGCACAACTGGCACGCGTCCGGGACTTTGGCATTCTTCGAAAACAGATCGCCCGCGAGGGCGTGGCCTGGCCGCCCGAGGCGAAGGCGGCCTTTCTTCTCGAAACCGCCGACGCTGCGCTTCAGCACAAGGCACTGACGGCCCGGACCGGGCCCGAAGTTGAACTGTTTGAAGACGCCTGCAAGGCTGTCAGACAGCTTCCGCCTCAGGGACAGTTTGAAGCAGCGTGGCAGGGCATGGCGCTTTCGGTGCTCTCCGCGCGTTACGCGTCAGTCATCTCCGTCGGCGATCATCTGAAGCATATTCGCGGGCGATTCGATGAAGGTCGCATGGCCCTGATCCGGGCGATGCCCGGCGAACGCACCTCCTGGCGTGAGGCCACGCAAGTGCAACCGACAATGACCGGTCCCGCAGACAACGACATGTGGTTCACCCAACGCAGCAGGATGGGCCGCGCGAGCATGCGCGACGCGGTGAAGCTGTTTGAGGCCGCGCGCCAACACGAGTCCGTCCGTGCCGAGGCGACGCTGCGCCAGGCTGCGCTTCTCTCGACCTGGGACCAGCATGGCGAAGCGTTGTCGCTTCTCGCCACCGTCGAGACCATGTCGGACGACCCCTGGCTGCGCTACATGACCGCGTTGGTCTCGGGTCGGAGCCTCGAAGCCGCAGGTCGCATCGGCGATGCTCAGCTCGCGTACCGAACCGCAGTGAGCCTGCAGGCCAATGGCAAGGCTGCAAAATTGGCCCTTGCGTCCATGGTGTTTGCCACTGGCGGACGCGAGGAGGCCGACCGTCTCGTTGCCGAGGCGTTGTCCGAACGCGCGGGCCCGCCAGATCCGTGGAAAGAGTTTCTCCTTGGTGACTTCCGATTTCTGGAAGTGCGCCGGACGGCGATGCGGGGGCAGCTGCGATGAGGCGCGCGTGTGCGTTCGTGGCGGCGGTCACCGCGCTCTCAGGGATGGCCCTGCACGGGCAGGTCGTATTTCGCTCCAACGCCGACGAAGTGCTCGTGGATGTGTCCGTGATGCGAGGCAGGTCGCCGGTCACTGGCCTGTCGGCGGCCGACTTCGTGGTCACGGACAATGGAGTTCGCCAGGCCATCCGGGACGTCAGGACGAATTCGGGGGACATAGACGTGACGCTGGTGATCCAGCGCGAGGCGGTCCTCTCTACGCTCCTCACCGATACGCAAGGCCAGTTTGCAGGAATCCGCAGTCAAGCGGCTGAGAGTTCGATCGACGCTGCCAACGTACAGGTTCGCCGGTTGATACAGCCGGCAGATGCACTTCGAATCCTGACCGCCGACGGCGAGGTCATGCTGGGGGCAGAGCCGCAACCGAGGTCCGGCCGTTCGTCGATCCTCGATGGCCTCACGGCGGCCATGATGCTCAAGCCGACGGCAGTTGGGCGGCGGCAGTTGATCATCGGCCTCACAGGCGGCACTGACGACCGCAGCTTCGTCCCCGAACGGAGCCGCTTGAATGTCGCGCTGCGTACCGACACCGTCGTGCACATCGTCGCCCTGGGCTCCGGCATGCTTTCTTACCTGTTGCCCAACGGTGAGAGGGGTGGGGTACGGTATGGCGTCGGTGTGGCCGCCGCACCGCTCAAGCCCATCGCAGAGGCAACGGGTGGCCGGTTGTATCAGGTCGATCCCGGCGCCAATGTGGAGAAGATGCTCGGACCCGCGCTCGAGGAATTCAGAACGCGTTACCTTCTTCGTTACGTGCCAACCGGCGTCGCCAGGGATGGCTGGCACGACATCGTCGTCACCGTGCCGTCAGGTTCGTTCGAGATCCGGCATCGCCGTGGGTACGAGGTCACAAAGCCACGCCCTGCCGTGTGACTAGAACTTCCAGACGAAGTTCACGATCGGAAACGCGAACGCCTCGCCGGTGCTGAGGGGCGTGAGCAGACCAATGTCGGCCGATAGTGATTCGCCGAGGAAGCGCACGCCGCCTGAGATCACGGCGTCGCCGCCAATGAAATAGTTTTCGGTGATGAACTTGATTCGGCGGCTCAGGCGTCGTTCGGCGCCGATCATCAGCATCGCGGTCCCGGTGTTGTCTTCCCCGTACACTTCGTACGCCCAACCCGCTCCCACTGTCACCGCATCGTTGCGCGAGCCGAATGTGCCCGCGGCGTAGGCGATACCGAAGTTGCCGTCGCCGACGTTCAGGAAGTGCAAGGCCCCGACAGCGACGCTGGCACCATCTCCTTCGTACAGCTGGAACTTTGGAGTGAACCAGAATGGGTGCTCCCCGCCACCAAAGAACAGCGGCGTGCCGCCGCCGATCGACAACCGGTCGGTGATGCCCACCTGGACGAAGGGCATGACGGCTTCGTAGATTCCGAAGTAGGATTCGCCCCTTTTCAGGGAGCGGCCCGTGGGCCCAAAAAACAGCCGGGTTGGATTCGGATCCTCCCTGAAGAACTCCTTCCCGACCAGCGCCCCCTTACCCGCGGTGATCGACGCGATGTTGGCCCTTGCCAATTCGATGATGGCCCCGCCTGGTGTCCGCAGGATCACCCGATCGGGCGTGTCGAGCTGCAGGTATCCGTAATACCGCGCTCCGTCCGTCGTCTTCACCTCGTAGATCTGAAGATCGGCTGCCGCAGGTGGGGATTGCTGGGCAAAAACCGGCGCCGCGCCGGCGATCCCAAAAACTAGAACAAGGACCGTTCCAACGAACGTGCTGTGCAGGAGCCGCATAGGGGGCCTCCAAGCCGGCCGCCCGATGGCCGATACGTCAAGCCTAACAGCGATTCCCTGGACCCGCCTCCGCGAGGCAAGCCCTGGACCCGCCTACGCCAAGGCTACGGCGAGGCAAGCTCTGGACCCTGGACTCTGGACCCTGGACTCTATTGCCCCCAGGGTGCCGGCGGAACCGGCACTGGCGTGGTCAGGTCGAACTCCACTCGAAACCGGCGACCGGGGCGCGTGAGTTCGTACGCAAACATCTTTCCAGGCTCGATCTCCATGGCCCAGACGTTGGTGTTTGATACGGCGCGATTCTCCCGGGTGAACAGGGCCTTCGAAAAGTCATCCACCGGGAACTCCTGGCGGGTCGCGGTGCCTGGCGAGGTCGAGTCGCCGCCATACATCGAGACCGTATCCGGCGTCCCGTCCTGATGGCGGTGGTCGTGTTTGAGCCGCAGGCGGTCAGTCACCAGCGTCAACACCCACGTGCGAGAACGGTCTTCGCCAACGTGAAACGGCACCAGCACCTGTTCTGCTGAGTTGCACGTCCGCACGTGCATGACCAGCGCCTTGCCTTCGAATGGGTCATCGGGCGCAGCGGGCTCATTCGCGACCACCCGTCCCGCATATGCCTGACCACACATGGCGGCCACGGACGTCAGGAAGCTGGCGGCCGGGGACGCTGCCGCTGGCGCGCCGCGGTCGGCGCAGGCAACAGACGCGACAAGTAATGAGCCAATGAGCCAACGGGGCAATGAGGCAATGCCTGAAAATGAGCTCGGAGGCGAATAGGTTCGACCCATCCTATTCGCCTCCGAGCTCATTTTCAGTGCTCACCGAATCCCCGAGACATCAAGCGTGTACATCCCACGCCCGTACGTCGAGATGACGAGCACGTGATCCACAGGGTGATACTGCAAGTCCGACACCTGCGTGGACGGCAAGTTGCCGCCGAGCACTTCCCACTTCGCGCCACCGTTGGTGGACACAAACACACCGAAGTCCGTGCCAACGAACAACACGTTCGCGTTGGTCGGATGTTCGCGGATGACGTTCACCGGGCCAGCGGGGATGTTGTTCACAATGCTCGTAAACGTCCGGCCGTGGTCTGTGGACTTGTAGATATACGCCGCGAAGTCGTCGTCTTCACGACCGCGCTGCACCACGTAAACCGTTCCCTCGGCATAGCGAGAGGGCACCAGTCCCGCGAACCACTTCCTCACCGGCAACTTGCTCGTGAGTTCGGTCCACTCCTTGCCGCTGTCAATCGTCGTATGCAGCCGTCCATCGTCGCTCCCCACGTATGAGGCCGGCCTTTCGTGGCGATTCGGCGAGGGCAACGATGGTCTGGTAGGGGATGGCGTTGGAATTCTTGATGAGCATCTCCGCGGCGTTGTTGTTCGTGAGGTCCGGGCTCATGATCTCCCACTTGTCGCCGCGACTTGTGGACTTGTAGACCGACTGGTAGCCCGCATAGATGATCGTGTTGTCGTGCGGCGAGATGATGATCGGCGCCATCCACTGCGCGCGCAGTTCCGCGTCTGGCGGATTCTCAGGCTGAATGTTCGTCACCCGTTGCGGACCCTGAGGCGCAGGCGGCTGAGCGGGTGTGGCTGCACCGGCGCCACGACCTCGCCCTCGTGCGGCGGCAGCCACGCCGAGGTCCGTGCGGCTGAAGTTGCCGTAAAAGCCGTGGGTGTAGACGATGTTCGGGTTGGTCGGGTCGATGGAGTGGTTCGAGCCTTCACCGCCGGGCGCGCCTTCCCACGCCACGGCCGGGATGGCGCCGCGGCCTTTGGATACGTCAACGAGCCCGCGACGACTGCCATGGTCCTGAATCGAGCCGTAGGCCCACGACGAGGGACGCGTGGTGTCGAGCGACACGTTGTAGAACTGCGCGCCTGCGGCCGACACGGCAAACACCCAGGTCTTGCCGCCGTCGACCGAGTGATACACGCCGCCGTCGTTGGAGTTGTAGAGCTTGAGCGGATCCTTCGGATCGATCCAGAGACCGTGGTGGTCTCCGTGCACACCGCCCGTAGAACTGCCATCAACGTTGCTGACGGAGGCGCCGGTGGCGTTGCTGAACGTCTTTCCGCCATCGATCGACCGGTTCATGCCCAGCCCCAGCGTGTAGATGGTGTTCTCGTTGACGGGATCCACCCGAATCTGGCCAAACACCCATCCGTACGTGCCTGAGTGCTGAATCATGAAGTTGTTGTTTTCACTGACCTTACGCCAGGTCGCGCCCTTGTCGTCGGTGCGGTAGATCTCGGCGGCTTTGATCCGGCCGTTCGTGATCGCGCGTCCATAGGCATCGCGCTCGTTGGCCTGCGGTCCGCGGCCTTCTTCGTAGTTGTCCACGAAGGCATAAAGGACATTGGGGTTCGATCGCGCGATGTCGATGCCGATGCGGCCGCGGAACTGCGGCGCCGGCAGACCCTGGCTCATGTCCTGCCACGTCCGGCCACCGTCAGTGGACTTGACCACGCCGCCCTCGTTGTAGCCGGGCTCCACGCGCGGGTCACTCCACTTGCGACGGATGCGCTGCCACATGGCCGCGTACAACACGTTCGGGTCAGTCGGATCCATCACCAGATCGATCGCGCCCGTGCGCGGGCTCTTGTAGTGCACCTTGGTCCAGTTGCGTCCGCCGTCGGTGGTCTTGAATACACCGCGCATCGCGTTGTCAGTCAACTCGTGGCCTGACGCCGCCACGCACACGATGTCCGGATTGGTGGGATGCACGATGATGCGCGAAATGGTCTGCGTGTCGGCCAGCCCCATGTGCGTGAACGTCTTGCCGGCATCTGTGGACTTGTAGATGCCCACGCCAGCCATGGAGGCTCGGAAGATGTTGGCTTCGCCTGTGCCGACCCAGACGATGTTCGGGTTTGAGGGGGCGACTTCGACATCGCCGATGCTCGTGGACGCCTCATGTTCAAAGACGGCGCGCCACGATTTGCCGTGATCCTCGCTCTTCCAGACGCCGCTGGTGGCGTAGGCCGCGTAAATGTGCCGCTGGCCCGCGACGTCCACCACCGCCACGTCCGTGGAGCGGCCGCTGATGTTCGTGGGGCCCAGCGACTGCCAGGTGGCGCTCCGGTACGGGGAGGCCTGGCGCATCGACTGATAGGTGCCCCAGGCCTTCAGAAGACCGTCCGCATCCATACGCGCCGGGGCCTGAGCCCATGGCGTTGCGATTCCCGCCGCGGTGACGAACGCGGCTCCAGCCAGCACACTACCAATCAGAAAACGACGCATGGGTGTCCTCACCTAAATCTCGTAATATTACCGGGCGATGTCGCGCCCGCCCGTCTACCTTGACTATCACGCCACGACGCCCGTGGACCCGCGGGTCCTCGAGGTCATGCTGCCTTACTTTACCGAAGTCTTCGGTAATCCCGCATCTTCAAGCCACCAGTGGGGCTGGAAGGCCCAGGAGGCTGTGGAAGAGGCCCGGCGGCGTGTCGCGGCCCTCATCGGGGGCACCGCGCGCGAGATTACGTTCACGAGCGGCGCGACCGAATCCAATAATTTCGCCATCAAGGGCGTGGCGGCGTCGGCTCCGGAAGGCCGCCGGCACATGGTGTGTTCCGCCATCGAGCACAAGTCTGTGCTCGAGGGCTGCAAGAGCCTCGAGAAACAGGGCTGGACGTGCACCGTGGTGCCCGTGGGACCGGACGGACGGCTCGACCTGAATGCGCTGGCCGATGCCGTGACAGATGCCACCGCGCTCGTCAGTGTCATGGCTGCCAACAACGAAGTGGGCGTGTTGCAGCCCATGGCCGAGATCGCGGCCATCACCCACGCGAAGGGCGCGCTCTTCCACACGGACGCCGCGCAGGCCGTCGGGAAAGTGCCCGTGGATGTGCAGGCGGCTCAGGTGGACTTGCTCTCGCTCACCGGGCACAAGATGTACGGCCCGAAGGGCTGTGGCGCACTCTACATCCGTCGCCGCACCGAACTGGCGCCGCTCATCATCGGGGGCGGCCAGGAGCGCGGCATGCGGTCCGGCACCCTCAACGTCCCCGGCATCGTCGGCCTGGGGTATGCCTGCCTTATCGACAAGCGGGACATGCCGGTGGAAAGCGCGAGGCTCACCGGACTGCGCAACCGCCTGCTGGACGGTTTGCGCACACAGATTGGCGGGGTCACGGTGAGCGGGTCGATGGAACATCGCCTGCCGCACAACCTGCACGTCGGGTTTGAGGGCGTGGATGGGTCGTCGCTGATGATTGGCATCTCCGACATCGCAGTCTCTTCCGGCTCGGCCTGCAGCTCGGCCTCGGCCACCCCATCACACGTGCTGCTGGCGCTGTTTGGACCTGACCATGTGCCATCGGCTACGATCAGGTTTGGGCTCGGTCGCCACACGACCGACGCCGACATCGACTACGCCATCGAAAAATTCGCGGCTGTGGTCAGGCGCTTGCGCGAGGCTGAATGAAGATCACCGTTGCACACAGTCCGGATTCCGATGACGCGTTCATGTTTTTTGGTTTGGCCAGCGGCGCCGTGCAGGTGCCGGGCATCGAGGTAGACCAGGTTCTCTCGGACATCGAAACCTTGAACCGGGCCGCGTTCGAGGGCAAATACGAAGTGACCGCCGTGTCCTTCCATGCCTACGCGCACCTGCTCGACAAATACGCGCTCCTGCCGCACGGCTCAAGCATGGGCGACAACTACGGCCCCATCCTGGTCTCCACCAGGCCGCTGCCGTCGGATTCGCTGAAGGGCGTCAAGGTGGGCGTGCCTGGACTGCTGACCACGGCGTTCCTCGCCCTGAAAATGTACGACCCCGACTTCGACTATGAGGTCATTCCCTTCGATGAAATCCAGCAGGCCGTGCTCGAGGGCCGCGTGGACGCCGGGTTGCTCATCCATGAGGGCCAGCTCACGTATCAGGCCGAAGGGTTCCGGAAGATTGTGGATCTGGGCGAGTGGTGGTTTGAACGTACGGGCGGGTTGCCTCTGCCGCTTGGCGGCAACATCATCCGTCGCGACATGGGACCCGAATTGATGCGGACCGTGTCGACGATGCTGCACGACAGCATTGCGTATGCGCTCAACAATCGAGAGGCGGGCGTGGAGTACGCGCAGCAGTTCGGTCGCGGCCTTGACCAGAAAGACACCGACACGTTCGTGGGCATGTACGTCAACGCCCTCACGCTCGACTACGGCAGCAGGGGCCGCGCGGCCCTGGAACGCTTCTTCGACGAGGCGTTCGAAAAGGGACTGATCCCGAATCGCGTGCCGGTCGAGTTCGTCTGAATCTGCCGGGTCTGAAGACCCGGCCTCCGAACATCACACTTCTTGACGAGCCAACGGATCCTCCGTTGCCTCCGTCTATACATATGCTTCACAATGTGAACCATATGCTGGGTGAATTTGAACAAGCCGTCCTGTTTGCGTTGGTCCGCCTTGGGCCCGAGGCCTACGGCGCCACCATCCGGCGCGAGATTGAGCAGCGCACCGGCCGCGCGTTGTCCATCAGCGCCACTTACGTGACCCTTGAGCGCCTCGAAGCCAAGGGCTTCCTGCGTTCGTGGGTGGGGGAGCCGACCGCAGAGCGGGGCGGACGCCGGCGCAAACACTACGCGTTAAAACCTGCCGGGCGCAAGGCTCTGGCCCAGGCGTATCGCTCATTCAAGGTCCTCGTCGAGGGCCTCGAGGACCAGTTCGAGACCTCATGACACAGCCGCCGCCGGGCCCTCGTGTGCGGCCACCCCGCGTGGCGCGCTGGCTGGCGGGGCTGCGCGTGCCGCCGGCGGAACGGGAGTTCGCGCTCGGCGATCTCGAAGAGGAGTTTGCCGGGACGGCGCTCCAACACGGCAGCCACGCCGCACGGCGGCGCTACTGGCGCGCGGCGTTTCAATCGTCGGCCGCGGCCCCCCCCCCCCCCCCCCCCCCGGCGGGGGGGGGGGGGGGGGGCGGCGCGCGCCGGGGGGGGGCCGCCCCCGGGGGCGGGGGGGCGGGGGGGGGGGGGGGGGGGGGGGGGCGCCCCGGGGGGCACAATCGTTCGAGTCCATGGCGGCCTTCTACCAGCGCACCAGCCAGCTCAATCTGACCGGCTTCGGGAGGACCGAGCAGGTGTCGTTGGCGAGCGTGACACCGGAGTTCTTTGCGCTCCTCGGAATTCGCCCCGTTCTCGGGAGCCTGCAAGCGCCGGTAGGCACCACGGCCGGCAACGTCATTATCCTGAACGAACGAACCTGGCGCACGCGGTTCGGTTCCGATCCCGCGATCATCGGCCAGACGATGAGATTCGACGGGGTGCCGTATGAGGTGCTGGGCATCGCGCCCGCGTCCGCCGGGCTCGGCACTGTGGATGCCGATGGGTGGCAGTTGCGCACCATCGATACCAGCAATCGCATGCGCGGCGCATACTTCCTGGGGATCGTGGCGCGGCTGAAGCCGCACGTCACCCTTGAGCAGGCCAACCAGGAACTGGCGGCCATCATGGCTCGCGCCGCCATCGAGTTCCCGCAGTTCAACCGGACACTGAGCGCGCGGGCAGACCTCTACCGCGATGAAGTGGCGGGCCCGGTGCGGCCCAACATGATCCTGCTGTTGGCCAGCGCGGCCATGGTCCTGCTGATTGCCACCATCAACCTGACCGGACTCCAGCGCGCACGCGATCTCGAGCGCACGCGTGAGCAGGAGGTTCGCAGGGCGCTTGGCGCATCACGCTGGCACCTGGGTCGCCATGCGTTGGCCGAGGCGCTGACGCTTGCGGCCGTCGGTGGTGTGCTGGGACGTTTATTGCCGTGGGCATTGTGGCGGCTCTGGTGGCCGTGGCGCCGTCTTTTGGCTGGCAGCAACAGTTGCCCACATCAACGGGCGTGGTGGCCGCGTTTACCGTGTTGCTCACGTGCCTGGCCGGCGCGGCGATTGGCACGTGGCCTGCGTGGCAGGCCTCTCGCCACGCATCGGGTTCGATGTGGTCGGGCCGTACGATGACGCTGAATCGGGTGCAGGCGCGCATGCGGTCGGGCGTGGTCGCGACGCAAGTGGCGCTCACCGCCGTGCTGCTGGTGGTGGCGGCACTTGTCGCCGTCAGCCAGCGCAATGTCCTGGCGCTTGAGACGGGATTCGAGCCCGGGTTCACTCGGGTGGCCGACCTGAACGTGCCCACCGGCCGCTACGGCTCGGTGCGCGAGCTGACCCAGTTCTTCGACACGCTGACCACACGCTTCAAAGCCTTGCCCGGCGTCACCGATGCCTGCGTTGCCAACGAGATTCCGCTCGATCGTCCGCCCGGCAGCATGACGTATGTCGCGGAAGGCACCGAGCGGCTGGTCTCGGCCTGGCCCAACACCATTTCGCCCGCGTGTGTGGACGTGTTGCGCCTGCGGCTCCTGGCTGGTCGCCGCGTCACCAATGACGAACCCATCCCTTCGGTGATGGTCAGCGCGAGCATGGCCAACGCGCTGTTTCCCGATGGACGCAATCCCATTGGGCAGCGGGTGCATTTTGGTGTGCCCACCGCCTACCTCCTCACCATCGTCGGCGTGCTGGCGGATATTCGTGACGGATCCCTGGAGACGTCACACGGCCGGCAGGTGTGGATGCCACAGTCACTCGGCCACTTTCCACCTGCGCGCATCCTGGTGCGTTACGCCGCACCAGGCGCGGTGGATGACGCTGCTCTTCGTGCCGTTGTGAACGATCTGGCGCCCGATCTGGCGCTGGCCAGGCCGAGGGCGCTGGCTGATGTCGTGTTGCGCGCCACGGCGAACCGCCGATTCGTGTTGTTCCTGCTGTCTGGCTTTGCCGCAGTCGCGGTCTTGTTGTGCGCGATTGGCCTCTATGGCGTCCTGGCGCACTCGGTGGGCCAACGGACCCAGGAAATTGGGATCCGCATGGCCCTGGGCGCGAGGCCGGGCCAGGTGTTGCGTCTGGTGCTCGCGCAAGTGTCTGTGGCCGCAGGTGCGGGTCTGATCGTGGGTCTGCTCGGTGCGCGAGCGTTATCCGACACCGTGCGGTCGCTGCTGTACGGAATCGCCGTCACCGAGCCGCGGGTCTACGTGGGTGTCGGCGTCGCGGTACTGATGATGGCCGCGCTTGCGGCGTGGTCGCCCACCCGCCGCGCGGTCAGAATCGATCCCAAGACCGCGATGCGGGCCGACTAGCGGAGATGCCGGGTCTGAAGACCCGGCCTCCGAAGGGCTTCCCGAAGGAGGCCGCCATCCGGAAGGAGGCCGGGTCTTCAGACCCGGCTACACGCATGTCGAAACCGCTCTACTGAGTGCGGTCGTAGACGCGCTTGATCTCGACCTTGGCCATGCGCACCATGATGTTTGAGGTCTCGACCGTCACCACGAGCTGCTTGCCGTCGGCGCTGACGGTGTAGTCCTCAACGACCTTCAGTGATTCCTTCGTCTCCATCTCGCGGCGAAGCACCTTGCCGTTCCACTTCACCTTGATGTCCACGGGGCCCGCCGGGGTCGTCATCACGGACTTCTTGTTGTCCGTCATGTACTTGAACATCTGCCCCTTGGCCGGGTCCGGATCGTAGGCGAGTATCACATCTTTGGCCGTGGCCTGGATGCCCAGCAGGGGTGGCGCCGTACGGAACATCTTCAGGTGCGCGTTGAAGCGCTGCAGTTCTTCCGGACCCAAATCGCCGCCGGGCGCCGGACCCTGGCCGGGCGAAGCAAAGTTGCCGCCGCGGCCACCGCCACGACTGCCTCGGGCGCCTGCGCCGTCGGGACCATTCGGGTTGATGCTCTCGTCCATGTTCAGCTTCCATCCGCCCGAGAGTGCGGCGGCCGGATCGGCAGCCTGGGCAAACACTGACGTGTGGTGTGCGAGCAGCGATAACGCAAGGGCGGTGATGACAAGTTTCAAACGCATGATCTGACTCCCAAAACGCGATGCTACACCGAAAGGCCGCCTATTGCCGAATGGCGTTGGAGATCGTTTGCACGGCGTGCCCCACGCGGGGGCCAGGAATGGTCAGGGAGTCGTCGGTGAGGAATCGGACGCGGCCATTTCTGGCTGCGGGCACTCGCACCGCCTGCCACGTCGCCGCCTCTCGAGCCAGTCGTTCCGCCGACCAGCCTTCCGAGGCTCGCAGTTCGATCACCACCTCCGGCGCGCGCGACAGTAACTGTTCCAGTGAAAGCTGCAAGCCTTCGCGTTTCACGTCGGCCATCACGTTCACACCGCCGGCGGCTTCGAGCATGTCGTGCAGAAAGCCCACGCCTCCGCTGACGTAAAGGCCGCGCATCGACCCTTCCTCACGTCCAAAGACGAGCAACGTCTTCGGCCGTGCGTCGCTGCCTGCGCGCATTCGAACCGTCCGGATCTGGCCATCGATCTCATCCGCCAGGCGGTTGGCCTCGCTGGCATGTCCGGTGCGTTCACCGAGCTCACGGATGGTCCGTGTGATATCCGACAGGCCCCCATGGCGGTACCTGAACATCGGTACGCGCACGCGTTCGAGACGGCCGATCAGCTCGTCCTGAGAGCCGTATACGATCGCCAGGTCAGGCCGCAGTGTCAGGATGGCTTCGAAGTTCGGGTCAAACAGCCCTCCGACCTTCGTGCGCGTTGTTGCCTCCTTCGGAAACGTATCGAACGTTGACACGCCCACCACCTGCGGTCCGGCGCCGATCGCAAACAACATCTCGGTGACCGCAGGAATCAGGCTCACGATGCGCGCCGGCTTCGTCTGCGCTGACAAGGCGGCGACCAGCGTGATGACGAGCAGCACCACTGCCGGACCCTGGACCCTGGACCCTGGACCCTGGACCGTCATGTCTTCCTCCTGATGAGCATCCACAGAAAGAACGGCCCCCCGATGAGCGCCGTGATGATGCCCACGGGCAACTCGAGCGGAGCCATGACGATGCGTGACACGACGTCACACACCACAAGAAACGCGGCGCCGAAGAAGAACGATGCCGGCAGCACCAGGCGATGGTCGGCGCCTACGACGAGCCGCACGAGGTGCGGCACGATGATGCCGACAAAGCCGATGGGCCCGCCGATGGACACGGCTGCGCCCGTGGCGAGCGAGCCGGAAAAAAAGGCCACGCGCTGCGCCCGCCGAACGTCCACGCCACGCGTGGCCGCGGCATCAGCGCCAAGGCTCAGGAGGTTGAGCGGCCGCGCGAGCCACACGAATCCGCCGAGCGCAACCAGCACCAACGGAAGGGCGCCGAGGATGGGGCCGTAGCCCGCGACGTCGAGGTCGCCCATCAGCCACCGCAACGCACGAAACGTCTCGGTGAAGTCGCTCAGGTACTGGACAAACAGAATCAACGCGGAGAAGAACGAGTTCATCGTCACGCCGGCCAGCAGGAGCACTGTGGTGGACAGGCCCGAGTGACGCGCGGTGGCCAGGGCGTAGACCACCATCACGGCGAGGACGGCGCCGGCCAGGCTCGCGCCGGTCACACCAATCACCGGCAGCATGCTGCCGAACGTAATCGCCGTCATGGCGCCAAACGACGCGCCCGCGGAGATCCCCAGCGTGTAGGGCGTGGCGAGCGGATTGCGCAGCAGGCCCTGAAACACCACACCCGCGGCAGCCAGTGTGCCTCCGACAATCGCCGCGGCGAGGGATCGGGGCAGGCGGGCCAGAAAGAATATTTGCGCGTCGACGTTATCTGCGAACGGCAGCGACATCGAGAAGACGCGGCCAAATTGGAGCGGCGTCTGGCCAATGAACGGCGCAATCGCGACCGCTATGACAGCGGCACCCGCGCTGGCCAGCACCCAGGGCACGCCGCGGCGCAGGGGGGACGTCACGCATGCACCCGGGGAAGCAGCGGACCTGCCAACTCACGCGAAATGCCATAAACCGTCGAGAGCATTTCTACGGTCAGCACTTCCACCGGCGGCCCCTGCGCCACCACCCGGCCCTCAGACAGCAGCACGACGGTATCGCACAGCGTTGAGGCGAAGTGCAGGTCGTGCGTGGATAGCACGACCGTCAGTGGAATGCCGGCAGCCAGAGATGATGCGTGTAGCCGGCCCACGAGCGCCGCCACTTCCACTTGGTACCGAAGGTCGAGGGCCGCGGTCGGTTCATCGAGAAGCAACAGCGGAGACGTGCGGTCATCCGGCGAATTGCGGCGATCGAGCTGCGACAGGGCCGAAGCGATGATGACGCGCTGTTTTTCGCCGCCGCTCAGCGTCTCGTACGTGCGGTGCGCCAGATGCAACGTGCCCGTCGCCTCGAGCGCAGCCTCGGCGGCCGCCAGGTCGGCTGGCCCCTCCACCTCGAACGAACCAAGGTGTGGGAATCGGCCCATCAGTGCCACTTCCATCACCGTGTAGTCGAAGGCCAGGTGCGTGTCTTGCGGCACCACGGCCACCCGGCGCGCCACCGCGCGCCGATCCAGGCGCGAAATGTCTTGCTCGTCCAGGGTGACTCGTCCCGACTGCGGCTTCAGCGTCCCGGCCAGCACGCGCAGCAGCGTGGTCTTGCCAGATCCGTTCGGACCGAGCACCCCGACGAGCGCCCCTTGCGGCACATCGACCGACACGCGATCGAGGACGCGTTGCGCGCCGAAGGCGACGGTGAGGTCGGAGGCCCTGAGCATCTCAGAACCGCAGGCGGACGCCCGCGTGAATGGTCCGCCGCCAGGCTGGATACCCGAGCGGCTCCATGTATGCCGCGTCGGTCAAATTCTCCACTCGCACGTAGGCCGTCGCTTCGGAGGTGACGCGAAGGTGCGCCTGCGCCCGCCACAGCCAGAGCGCGTCTGCCGTGGTCATCGCGGGTACGAGCGCCGAAAAATCGCTGTCGCTCCGCTCGCCCAGGAACGTGCCGCTCAGGTCCAGCGACACGCGACCGCGATCCCAAAACGCCTGCACCTGACCGGCGTGCCGAGGCCGTCGAAGCGCCCAGTTGCCGGCGGCCAGCACCTCGCTGAATTCAGACGACGAGTCGATGATCTCCGAGTCGGTGAACGTGTGGCTGGCCAGGACCCGCAGCCCATCCATTGGCACAATCTCAGCGATCAGCTCGGTACCGCGCGCGCGCGTCCGGCCCATATTGAAGTACTGCGCCAGGTACGGAGAGAAGCTGAGCGTGCGGGTGGAGATTTGCCGGTCAAACCGGTTGTTGAACCAGACAGCCTCAAGTTTGACGCGGTCGCCAAAGAGCCGCTGCTCGACGCCGGCATCGATCGTCCGCGAGGTTTCGGCTTCCAGTTCCTGGTTGCCGAGATCGAACGGCGAGAGGCTGAATGACTGGCGCATGGTCGGCTCCTTCACGCCTCGGCCTGCGTTGCCTTTGAGCTTCGTGGCGCCGACCACACCGTTGCCGGTGCGAAGAAATATTGCAGCCGACACCCGTGGTGCCACGGCCGTGCCGAAGTGCCCGTTCCGCTCGACCCGCACGCCGGTAGTCAGCGCAAACCAGCGACTGATGTGCTGGTGCTGCACGGTGGCGCCCACGTTGTTGCGCCGCGGCGACAAACGGCTGCCTTCAAGGCGATCGGTCAGCGTTCCGCGCTCTCCATCCCAATCAATGGCCAGCGTCAGGAACTCTGAGCCCGCCAGCGCACCGGCGTGGGCGAACCGAAGGTCGGCTTGATAACCGGCCTGATGACGCGTGAATCTGGATGCCGTGTCGAACGTGAAATCGTAGAACTCAAACGGGGACACGCGGTCGCGATACGACGGTGTGTAAGGGGCATCAAACGAGAGGTTGGTTGACCCCTGCTCGGATTGCGCCAGCGCGTAGGTCAGGCGATGCGAAAACACGGGCGTGGCCTGATGTTCAAACGAAACGCCGCCCACCAGATGTGATTGCGTAAAAGACGCGTCCAGGTCAGGACGGCCAAACGCCGTCTGTCCTGGCGTGCCCACCCGGCTGTCTTCATAACGGCCGACCAGCCGCACCGCGACCCCCGCACCCACCGTCGTCCCGGCCGTCATCGAAATGGTGGTGGAGCCGAAGTGATTATTTGGCTCGCGATTGTCCGTTTCGGATCGGCCACCGTGGAGGGAGTAATCCCATCGCGCTGTGCCGCCCGAGAGCGTCGCCGACCCGCGCAGGGTGCCAAGGCTGCCGCCGCTGAACTCACCCGAAAGCGCCGGCCGACTGCCCAGGCGTCCGCGCGCCGATACCAGGTGCAGCACGCCGGCCATGGCGTCCGATCCGAAAAGTGCTGAGTGCGCCCCGCGCACGAATTCGACGCGGTCGAGGTGGCCCGTGGAGAGTCCGCCGAAGTTGAACGTGCCGCCAGGCTCGTTGAGGGCAATGCCGTCGAGCAGCACCTTGGTGTAGTTGTTCTCGCCGCCGCGTACAAAGAGCGACGCCAGATTTCCGCGGCCGCCGTTCTGTACGACCACCGCGCCGGGCGCCTGCCGCAGCAGGTCGCCGACAAGCGCATCGCCTCGCCGTTCGATCGCGTCGCGGTCGAAGACCGTCACGCTCGCCCCGACCTGGCTGGTTGGAACCGCGCTGCGCGTGGCGGTGACCACCACCGACTCGCGGATTGGCGCAAGCGAGAGCACCAACAGGGCGTTCGTGCCGGCCTCGAGCGCGACCGTGGCCGCATTAAAGCCGGCCAGCGATGTCGTGGCTCTGCAGTTCTGGCACGGCACCGCGAACACAAACACACCGGCCGCGTCGGTGAGCGTCGTGGCCATCGTGGTGTCGTCCGCGCGCACGAGCGACACGGGCACCCTGGCCAAAGCAGCGCCAGAGGCATCCGTCACCGTCCCGCGCAGTGGAATTTGAGCTAAGGCAAGGGTCGGCCAAAGCAAAAGACAGACGAATAGAAAACGGGCCACATGGTTCCTTCTCCGGCGTGATACGCGCCGGTCTGATGCGCACAATGCGCATCAGCAAAAGGACGAGCCCGTGACCAGGTATCCTGACTTGCGGATCATCACCAGCGTTCGCGTCTTCCCAGACCGTGCAGCGCATGCTGCACGTAGCTCGACCTGTTCTTCAAGGCCGAGGTTTCCAGTGACGGTCGAGGTTCCCGTGGTGAAACGACGGGCCCTCAATCAAATAGAACGCTGACTCCCCGCTGACAGTGGCGTCACCGTGTGGGATTTGCACCCACTTCCCAGTGGTCGCCGGGCAAGCGTCGGTTGTCGGTCTCGACTATACCATGCGAAAATAATCGCTTGGCTCCATGGGAAACACGATAAGCACGATAAGCATGATGCGCAGTTCAGTTGTGACCGTCCGCTCGGAACCCGTCGCCCAGATGACTTCGGTCTCGGGGCCTCTCCATGTGCGGGCGGAAATGTTGACGGTGGCCACCGACAAGACCCTGCAGGTGCTGGACCTGACAGACTCGATCAGCGCGCGCGTCAAGGCCCTGGGAGTGCGTGAGGGAACGGCCACACTCGTCTCGCTCCACACCACCTGTTCGGTGTTTACCAACGAGAGTCAGCAGGCGCTGCGCGAAGACATGGAGCAGTTCCTGCAACACGTGGTGGACCCAGCGACACCGTGGCTGCACAACGACCCTGAGCACTCCGACTGCGACCGGATGAACGCCGGCGCGCATTTGCGCGCCCTGTTGCTGGGCCATAGCGTGACCATGCAGATCAGCGGCGGCGAACTGGTGCTGGGGCAGTGGCAGCGCGTGTTGGTGGCAGAGCTCGACGGCCCACGCTCGCGGTCATTGCGGCTGCAGGTCATGGGCGTGGCCTAGTCACAAGGCACATGGTGCAGGCACGACTCTCCACATTGGGGTTGGCGGACATCGCCGCAAAGCTCGACAGCGGCGAGCGCTTGTCGCTTGACGACGGCGTGAGGCTGTTTGCGTGTCCCGATCTCCATGCGCTTGGCTGGCTGGCCAACCGCGAACGCGAGAAGCGTCACGGCGGGCACACGTTCTACAACTACAACCTGCGACTGGAAGCCACCAACGTGTGTGTGGCCACCTGCCTGTTCTGTTCATTCTCTCGGCTGAAGCCCGGCGACGCGCAGGCCTACACACTGACGCTCGATCAGGTGCTGGACAAATTGCGCCAGCGCGCTCATCAACCGCTGACCGAAGTGCATGTCGTCAACGGCCTGCACCCCGATCTGCCGTTTGAGTACTATCTCGACCTTCTCCGTGGTCTGAAGGCCATACGGCCCGGCATTCACCTGAAGTGTTTCACCGCCGTGGAGATCGCGTTTTTCTCGGAGCTCTACAAAATGAGCGATGAGGAAGTGCTTCGGCAGTTGATGGCGGCGGGCCTCGACTCACTGCCCGGTGGTGGCGCCGAAGTGTTCTCGGAGCGTGTGCGCCGCAAGATTTGTCACGACAAGGCCGACGCCGATCGCTATCTGTCCATCCATCGCATCGCCCACGGCCTGGGCATGCGCTCGAATGTGACGATGCTCTACGGGCATATTGAGACGATGGAGGAGCGCGTGGATCACATGTTGCGCGCGCGCGCCCTCCAGGACGAAACCGGTGGGTTCCAGGCGTTTATCCCCCTGGCATTTCACCCCGACAACAACCAGATGGAAAAACTGCCCGCGCCGTCCGCAAGCGACACGCTGCGCGTACACGCGGTCTCTCGGTTGATGCTCGACAACTTCCCGCACATCAAGGCGTTCTGGATTGCCACGGGTGTGGACGTGGCGCAAATTTCGCTGTGGTACGGCGTGGACGACCTGGACGGCACCGTGCAGGAAGAGAAGATTTACCACATGGCCGGTGCTCGCACGCCTGAGATTCTGACCACGCAGCGCATTCGTGCGCTCATTCGCAACGCCGGCCGGTTGCCGGTGGAGCGCGACACGCTCTACAACGTCGTCACCCCTCCGGATGCCGCGTAGTGCACACCGGCGCGGCCCCGTGCCTTGATAGAATCCGACCACACCACTCACGAAGGAGTTTGATACATGGCTCATGAACTGGCACCACTTCCGTATGCGTTCGACGCCCTTGAACCCCACATCGATGCGCAGACGATGCAGATTCACCACGGCAAGCATCACGCTGCGTACGTCACGAACCTGAACGCAGCCGTCGACAAGCACCCGGAGCTGGCGGGCAAGAGCGCCGACGATTTGATCAAAAACCTGGCTGCGGTCCCTGAGGACATTCGCACCGCGGTGCGCAACAACGGCGGCGGCCACGTCAACCACACGATGTTCTGGCAGATCATGGGCCCCGGCGCGGGTGGCGCGCCCACGGGCAAACTCGCGGACGCGATCAACGGCGCCTTCGGCAACTTCGATACGTTCAAGGACTTGATCCAGAAAGCCGGCGCCACACGGTTCGGCAGCGGCTGGGCCTGGCTCGTGGAAGCCAACGGCAAACTGGCCGTCGAGAGCACGGCGAACCAGGACAACCCGATGATGGACGGCAAACGCGCCATCATGGGTGTGGACGTGTGGGAACACGCCTACTACCTCAAGTACCAGAACCGCCGGCCCGACTACCTCGCCGCCTGGTGGAACGTCGTTAACTGGAACGAAGTGGCCAAGCGGCTCTGACGGCGTTCACATGGAGGCGTGAAGGCATGAAGGAACGTCTCGTGTGAGCTCATAAAAATGACGCGGTGGACAATCGTCATCGGCGTGCTCGCCGGTCTCCTGATGGGGATCGGCGGGTTCACGTTTGTGTACGCGAAGGGCAGCTCGTACCTGACCAACGATCCGGCCGCGTGTGCGAACTGTCACGTGATGAACGACTACTACGTGAGGTGGCAGCGCTCGAGTCACCGAAGTGTGGCGGTGTGTAATGACTGTCACACGCCCAAGGGGTTCATCCCCAAGTACGTCACGAAGGCCCGCAACGGCTTCTGGCATTCCTTCTACTTCACGACCGGGAATTTTCCAGACAACATCCAGATCACACCCGGCAATCACAAGGTGGCAGAGGCGTCTTGCCAGAAGTGTCATGCCGCGTTGACCCAGACCATGTCGCCCGGCCATGGTGAGCCCACCGGGTGCGTCAAGTGCCACGGCAAGATAGGACATCCCCAATGAAAGCTTCCAAGCTGGTCTTTGTGACGGCGGTCGCGGCCGCGTTGGCAGCTGCCGGCGCCACCGCACTTCTGGTGTCGGTTTTTGAGCGCAAGCAGGAAGGACGCGACCCGTTCTTCCGCGTGGTTGAACTGACCGATGAGATCGACGATCCGGCCGTGTGGGGCAAGAACTTTCCGTTCCAGTACGACGGCTACCTGCGCACCGTAGACCAGATCAGGACGCGCTTCGGCGGCAGCGAAGCCGTGCAGCGTACCCCCACACAAGCCGACCCCCGCTCCATCGTGGCCCAGTCCCGGCTGGAAGAAGATCCGCGGCTCAAGACCATGTGGAGTGGATACGCCTTTGCCACCGACTTCCGCGAAGAGCGGGGCCACGCGTTCATGCTGGACGACCAGACGTTTACCGAACGGCAGCAGGTGGTGACCCAGCCCGGCACCTGCATGCATTGCCACGCGTCCGTGTACTTGCCGTACAAGCGTCTGGGCAACGGCAATCTCATCGCCGGGTTCGAGGCCATGAACAAGATGCCGTACAAGGAGGCGCGCACCAAGGTGACGCATCCTGTGGCGTGTATCGACTGCCATGATCCAAAGACGATGCAGTTGCGGGTGACACGGCCGGGCTTCCTGGAAGGGATCAAGGCCTACAAGGCGTCGCAAGGCGTGGCCGACTACGACGTGAACGCGCAGGCCACACACCAGGAGATGCGATCGTTTGTGTGCGGCCAGTGCCACGTCGAGTACTACTTCAAGGGTAGCGAGAAGCGCCTGACGTATCCGTGGACCAAGGGGCTGAAGGCCGACGAGATTCTGTCGTACTACGAAGAGAACGGGTTCAAGGATTGGACACACGCCGAGACCGGTGCGCCCGTCCTCAAAGCGCAGCATCCCGAGTTTGAGATGTGGAACCAGGGCATCCACGCCCGGTCAGGTGTGGCCTGTGCCGACTGCCACATGCCGTATATGCGGCAGGGCGGCCTGAAGGTCAGCGACCATCACGTGCGCAGCCCGCTGCTCAATATCAACAACGCCTGCCAGGTGTGCCACAACTGGCCCGAAGACGAACTGCGCCAGCGCGTCGTCACGATTCAGGAGCGCACGTACGAGATGCGCAACGTGGCGATGGACGCGCTGGTGGAACTCATTGGCGACATCAGGCTGGCGCGATCGGGTGGCGCGGGCGCTGCGGTGATCACCAACGCCCAGGCGTCACAACGCCGCGCGCAGTTCCTGCTGGACTTCATCGAAGCCGAAAACTCGATGGGCTTCCATGCGCCGCAGGAATCCATGCGCATTCTCGGGCTTTCAATCAATCACACGCGACTCGGACAGCGCGCGCTGAAGACGCAATAAATTACACGAGGCATGAAGGGGGCCCTTCATGCCTCGTGTGAAGTTTCGTACAAACTGACGACGACATCTGCTCCGGCCTCCACGACGTCGGTGTCCCCGGCGATGGTGATGTAGCCGTCGGCGTTGGCCATTGACGTAATGTCGCCCGATGCTTTGAATGCAGGTTCAGCGCGGCCGTCAACGATGCGCACCATGTAGAACTGCAGGCGGCCCGGCGTGGAGGTGATGCGTCGCGCCAGAGGGAGCGTGAGCTGGCGCGGTTGCCATGGCGGCAGGCGCGCGGTGGCGCGCAGGAGCGGAATCAGGAACACATGGGCGTTCGAGAGACACGACGTCGGATAGCCCGAGAGTCCCAGGACCGGCGCGTTGCCGATGCGGCCGAACACGGTGGGTTTGCCCGGCTTGATCGCCACGCCGTGGAAGATGACCTCGCCGTGCTGGCGCAGCGCGTCGATGACCAGATCGCGTTCGCCCACTGAACTCCCGCCGGAAAACACCAGGATGTCGCAGCCGCCGGCCGCGCCAAGTGTTTGCGTCAACGCCTCGATCGAATCGCGCGATGTTGGCAGCACCACGGGCTCGCCGCCGTGGCGTCGCACCAGCGCCTCGAGGGTGAAACGGTTGACGTTGTAAAGCTGGCCCGGGCCCAGCGGTTGTCCCGGATCCACCACTTCGTCGCCGGTACAGAGAATCGCCACGCGCGGACGCGCGTACACCTCAACTTCCGTGCAGCCCAGCGCCGCCAGAACGCCGATTCGCGCCGGTGTGAGTACCACGCCGGCGTCCAGCACCACATGGCCCGCCGCGATGTCGCCGCCGCGCGGGCCCACGTGCTGACGCGTTGTCGCCGCGCGACGAATCTGCACGGCCCCATCACCCGTCGTCGTCTGTTCCACCATCACGACCGCATCGGCGCCGTCGGGCAGCGGCGCGCCGGTGGCGATCTCGACGCAGGTGCCCGCGGTGACGCGAACGGGGGAACCGTCGCCGGTGAACACACGGCCGACCAGGCGCAGTGTCACGGGCGCATCAGGTGCGGCGCCAGCCGTGTCGGCGGCAATTACGGCGTACCCGTCCATCGCCGCGCGGTGGAACGGCGGCACATCAAACGTGGCCAAAACCCCGGAAACCAGCGCCCGGCCGTCGGCTTCCGCCAGCGAAACGTGCTCGGTCCGGCCGATCGGCCGCGGGGCAGCCAGCACATGGCGCAGCGCCTCGTCGAACGGCAACGTGTGCACAAAGGGACGCATGGGTTCAAGTATCATCCAACTTATGTCCGCCAATGCCCATCGCGCAGCTTCACCCTCGTCTGTGCCGTGCCTGGTGCTGACCGTGAGCGATACCCGCACCCGCGAGACAGATACCAGTGGTCAAACCATCGCCAGCCTGCTTGAAGGCGCAGGCCACACGGTGGTGGCCCGCGAGTTGGTGCCCGACGATCCGATCAAGGTCGCCGAGGCCATCCGCGCGCACCTTGGACGCAAGAACGTCCGGGCCGTCATCACCACCGGAGGCACGGGCGTCACGTCGCGCGACACGACGTACGAAGCCGTGACGTCGATGTTTGACAAACAGCTTGATGGGTTTGGCGAACTCTTCCGCATGCTGAGTTATCAGCAGGTTGGCGCGGCCGCCATGTTGAGCCGTGCGTGTGCGGGCGTGGTCACCGGCTGTGTCGTGTTTGTGTTGCCCGGCTCCGAGCCCGCGGTGCGACTGGGCATGGAGAAACTCATCCTGCCGGAACTGGGCCACGTGGTCAGAGAGACATCACGATGAAATTGGCGCTGGTGCTGGTCGCCGGCGCCCTCTCGGCCGCGGTCGTCACTGCCGGACAGGCACAGGCGCCCGTGCGCCGGCCGGCGGCCGTTCAAAAACCCACGCCGCTTCCGGTTCCGGCGGCTGCGCTTCCGGCTGTCCTTGACCGGGTCGCTGTGCGCTGGGTGGACGACACATTCAAGAAGATGACCCTGGACGACAAGGTGGGCCAGGTGGTCATGTCGGGGATCGATTCGATGTACCTCTCGTCGGACACCGATCAGTTCGACGCGCTCCTCGAGAAGGTGACGAACCTGAAGCTCGGTGGCTTCGTGGTGTTCGGCGGTTCGGAACGTGCGCCCGGCGTGTTGCTCAACACGGCGTACGGCACGGTCACGCTGGGTCAACCGCTGGCCGCAGCATCCACACTCAATCGGTTGCAGGCCGCATCGGCCATTCCGCTGCTGGCGTCTGCGGACTTTGAGGCCGGCGCCGGCTTTCGCATTGCCGGCGCCACCACGTTTCCGCGCGCAATGGCGTTTGGCGCAGCGATGGACGAGGAACTGGTGCGTTCGGCCGCACGCATCACCGCGCAGGAAGGCCGCGCGATTGGTGTGCACATGAACTTTGCTCCCGTCGTTGACGTGAACAACAACGCGCGCAATCCGGTGATCAACACGCGTTCACTCGGCGAATCGCCCGCCGCGGTTGGCCGCCTCGCCGCGGCCTATGTGCAGGGCCTGCAGTCGGGCGGCATGCTCGCGACCCTGAAACACTTTCCGGGTCACGGCGACACGGACGTGGACTCACACATCGGTCTGCCGATCATCAGTCATCCCCGCGATCGACTTGACGCCGTGGAACTGCCGTCGTTCAAGGCCGGCATCGCCGCCGGCGCCGATGCGGTGATGACCGCCCACATCCAGCTTCCAGCGCTCGACCCGGCGGACTTTAGTCCCGCCACGTTGAGCCGCCCGATCGTCACGGGCCTGCTCCGTGGCGACCTCAAGTTCGAGGGGCTGATCGTGACCGATTCGATGGGCATGGATGCCGTCGCCCGGCGTCTCGCGCCCGGCGACGCAGCCGTGCGCGCGATTCTTGCAGGCAACGACATCGTCCTGCACTCGCCAGACGACGTGGCGGCTGTGATCGGGATCAAGACGGCCGTGGAGAAAGGCACCATTCCACTCGCGCTGCTCGACGCGTCCGTGCGGCGCATCCTGACTGCGAAAGCGCGGCTTGGCCTGCACACGAAGAAGCTGGTCTCGCTCGATGATCTGCCGTCACTGGTTGGCGGACGGCAACGCGCCCAGGTGGCGCGGGAGGCGAGTCAGCGGTCGATCACCCTTCTGAAAGACGACCGCAACCAGGTGCCGTTGCGCGCGCCGCGCGAGGCCGCGGTGCTGTACTTGTCGGTACTCGACTATCCGTCCGGCTGGCGCATCGCCGCGCCGAGCCGGACGGTGATCCCGGAGCTTCGGCGGCGCTGGCCGTCCGTCACAGCGATCGAACTCTCGGACCGGTCCACACCATCGGAAATTGATCTCGTCCGCGCCTCGGCCCTCCGCTTCGACGCCATCGTCGTCTCCGTCTTCGTCCGCGCGTCGTCGGGCAGCGGCCGAATGGACCTGGCGCCGCCTCTGACGAAGTTGCTCGGTGACCTGGCGCGCCTGACGGCGGGCACACCCAAGCCGTTTGTGACGATGTTTTTCGGCAATCCGTACGTGCCCACATTCCTGCCCGACCTGCCGGCGGTGTTGCTGACGTACGATTTTTATGATCTGGCAGAGGCCTCGGCCGTGGCGGCCCTGGCCGGGGATAACCCCATTGGGGGGCGCCTGCCCATTTCGATGCCCGGTTCGTTCGACGTCGGCTTCGGGCTGGTCCGAGACCGCCTTGTCCGCCGCCCCTGAGCGAGCACTTGGCCTGGGGCGAGTCGAAGGGGTATGATTAACAGCTTGTGCGCCCTTAGCTCAGCTGGATAGAGCGTCTGGCTACGAACCAGGAGGTCGCAGGTTCGAATCCTGCAGGGCGCACCATCACACCGCTTTTGTCCGCCGTAGCGACGGAGTCGCGAAGGCGGACAGGGCGCATCACACACCCCACGCAAGTTCCTCATGGAGTGCCCCATGGAGCGACGCGAGTTCATCAATACCACCGTGATCGGTGCCGCGGTCGTGGCCGCGAATATGGCGACCGAAGCGGTCGGGCCGTTCACGCGTGACCACCGCGATCCGCAGGTCAGTGCCGTTCGGGCGACACGGAAGATCCTGATTGCGGGCGGGGGCTTTGGCACGAGCTTCATCAGGTACATGGCTGAGCTGACCGGCAAGCCACGCCCGAAGCTCTGCTACCTGCCAACCGCGTCGGCCGACTCACCGGCCGGCATCATCAGCTGGTTTCGCAATTGCGCCCCGCTCAACGTCGAGCCTTCAGCTCAAGAGAGTTTTATCGCCAGCACCCAGCAGAGTCGCAGTTGGGAAGAGGTCCTCCTCTCTGTGGACGGCATCGTCGTCTCTGGCGGCAATACGCTGAATCAGCAGGCCATCTGGAAGGCCCAGGGCATCGACGTTGTGCTGAGGCAGGCGTGGGACCGCGGCATCGTGCTCGGCGGCGCCAGTGCGGGATCATTGTGCTGGTTCGAAGAAGGCACCACGGATTCCCGGCCGAAGGAGCTCTCCACCGTGTTGTGCCTTGGATTTCTGAAGGGGAGTCACAGCCCGCACTACGACAGGGAGCCCGGCCGCAGGCCGCTGTATCAGAAGCTTATCGGTTCTGGTGAAATGAAGCCTGGCTACGCCTGCGACAACGACGCGGGCATCTACTTCGAAGACAACGAGGTGGCGCGCGTGGTCTCAACCAGAGCCGAAGCCAAGGTGTACTACGTGAACCGTGTCGGCAATGGGGCGGTTGAACGCGTCCTGGAACCGGAACGGATCGCCGAAGCGCCAGACGCTGACTGATGCGGCTTGCCATGTGCGCGGTCGCGCTGTTTGGCGCGTCACTTGGAGCCGGTCAATCCGCCGCACGGGGCGGCGCTGGTTTTGGGTCGAGTTCGAGCACGATGCCGGCCTCGGCGGTCACGCTTGTGACGTGGGTGCTCCACAGCACTGAGCAGGGGGCAGATCCTGGTCTGTTGGTGATCTGGCGTGGTTCGCCCGGTTGGTTCTTTGCCAATGGCAGCCCGCAACGCTCTTCCGGTGGCGGGTCGCGAGATGGGTATTCCGCCACGATGAATTATGGCGGAGTGGACCTCTCGCTTGTGTTCAAGGCCCGCCCACGCTCGGTGACCATCCAGGACAAGATTGTTAATGTCGGCACAGACACTGTCGTGCTGGTCGATGACGTCGACGGCGTCGATGGCCCGCGCGTCGTTGGCACATTGCGAGTCGATCTCAGCGGCGTGAGTGGGCGCATCGAGATGGAGCAACTTGGCCGGGTGCTCAGCCAGTCACCAGAGGCCGCGGCCTTCCTCAAGTGCGACGTTCTGTGGAAGGGCAGTGGTCCCTACGCCACTCTTACTCCCGTGTGCCGGGCCATTGCCGGCCGGCAACGGCCCGCTCAACGCCCCAGTGCGATCTCGCGTTCGAACTGACGGAACTCGGTCGCCCGGCCTTCTTTGATGCTCCACGCTCGGATGGCCTCGATGTTGACCGGCCGGCGGTTCGCGATTGCGGCGGCCACACGGAGGCTCTGTAGATCGTTCCAGTGGTAAAAAGCTGACAGGCGATCGCGACAGGAGTCTGTGGCTGACAAGGTCAGCACCTTGACTGAGCCAACCCGAATCTCCACTGGTTCCACCAGGTCATCGTCACCGATGGCGACGGGGCCTTTGGGAAACTCCACAAAAACTCCACATCGGCATGCCGTGCTCTGCTCCCGCGCGAGTGAAGCCGACGGCGCGCATGGCCTGGTCCACCTGGTTGCGCGAGACGTTGTTCCGGATGATGTAGTCCAGGTCGTGCGAGAGGTAGTCGCCTTTTGAGTGCAGGCTGGCGCACGCACCACCCGTCAGGACGGCCTGCACCCGATGCCGGCGCAACGACGAGGAGACGGCCTGAATGACGTGGCGCAGTGTGGAATGGCGTGACAGGGCCACGGCTGGGCAATCAAAGGGCCTTGGTCGAGCGGCGCGGTCTGCGGCGCAGGGCTGCGATGGCGTCCTGGAGTCCGCGGTCTGCGGCCGCGAGTTTGTCGAGCAACGCGCGGAGTTCTGAGGCGGCGAAGAATCGCGGGTTCAGTTCAAACAGGCGTGTCCGCCCTGCGGACCGTCCCGCGATGAGCCCGTCGGCTTCGAGGCTGCGGATCGCGCCTTGCACAGCGCTGAGCGCCGTGCCCGTCAAGCGGCTGAGTTCCCGGGGGTAGGACGACCCCATCAGGCGCAAGGCGAGCAGCACGCGTGTCCGGGTGACCGAGCCAAACGGCGACGGTTGTCCTGCGACCAACATTAGTGGTCATTTGACACTAAAACAAGGTCATCAGTCAATTCCCCAGTTCCCCAGTTCCCGCCTTCGCTCCTCCGGAGCTACGGCGGACAAGCCCCAGTTTCCTATGTCATAGTCATTCCCCAATGACTGTTACCACTGCGCGATTTTCTCTGGCAGCCGGGGCCTGTGCGCTGGCTGGACTCCTTTCGATCCCAGGCGCGTCGGTGAACGCGCAACAAGACCCGGCGCCGCAGTTCCTGACGACCGCGACGCAACTGGCGGCCTACACGCAGGCCGCGACACGTGACCTCAACTATCTGCCCGGTGAAGTGATCGTGAAGTTCCGCGTGGGTGTGAGCGTCAATCAGCAGGCCCGGGCGCTTTCCTCGGTGCGGTCGCGGCCCTCCACGGACCGTCTGCAGTGGATTGCCGATCGGACGGCGCGCCTGATGGTGCCTGAAGATCCAGATTCGATCGCCGTCGCGGCCAACCTCATGCGCCAACCCGAAGTGGAGTATGCGCAGCCCAACTGGCTCCGGCAGCCGTCGTCGGTGCCCAACGACACGCAGTATGCCGCGCGGCAGTGGAACATGTCGCTGCTCGATATGCCGAGGGCCTGGGACATCAACACTACTGGTGGCGCCGGCGTGACGGTGGCCGTGATTGATACCGGCCTGACCAGCGTAAACGCCACCTACCCGCTCAAGACCTGGAACGGCACGGCGATCGTCACGGCGCAGGTGCCCGTGGGCATCAATCCGGACGTGGATGCGGCGCGGATCGTGGGCAATAGGGACTTTGTGTTCTGGACGGGGCCCGTGATCGACTTCAACGGACATGGGACGCACGTGTCCGGCACGGTGGCGCAGTCCACCAACAACAACCTGGGATACGCGGGCATCGCCTTCGGCGCCAAAATCATGCCCCTCAAGGTGTGCCTGAGCTTCTGGGATATCCAGATTCTGCAGGCGGAGAGCGGCGTGACCGGATATCCGCCCATCAATGTTGGCGGATGCCCGACGTCGGCGGTCATCGCGGCCGTGCGATATGCGGCTGACAACGGTGCCAAGGTCATCAACCTCAGCCTTGGCGGTACCGATGCCTCACCCGCCGATCAGGATGCGATGAACTATGCGCTGGCGCGTGGCGTGTTTGTGGCGATGTCAGCCGGTAACGAGTTCGAGGACGGCAATCCGGTGACTTATCCCGCATCCTACGGGAAGTTGGTGGCCGGTGCGATGGCCGTCGGGGCCGTTGGCCGCACGCAAGTGCGCTCGTATTATTCGACGACTGGTGACTTTGTGGAGATTGCGGCGCCCGGTGGTGACGCGCGCGAGGGTGGCTCGAACGGCGTGGTGTATCAGGCAGGGGTTCTCTTCAGCGACTACAACCCAGCCGTAGTGATTCTGCCGCGGTTCGATCGGTATTCGGACGTCGGCTTTCAGGGCACGTCCATGGCGTCGCCGCACGTGGCGGGGATTGCTGCGCTCATCATGAGCCAGGGCGTGACGTCGCCGGCGGCAGTCGAGGCGCTCATCACCGCGACCGCCAAAGACCTTGGCACTGCCGGGCGCGACAATCTCTATGGAGCGGGTTTGATTCAACCGCGCACGGCGCTGCGGGGATTCGGGGTGTTGAGGTGATCATGTCGCGTCGATTGAGTGTTCTGGTCTGCGCCGCAGTCTTGTGGTCGGCTGCGCCGGCATGGGCGCAAGCCCCTGCGGGTGGCTCGACGCCGAGGTTTGGCGTGCGCGCGTTCGGTCATTTCGAGTGGCAGACGATGGCCGCGAAAGAGACGTTTGATGCCGTCACTGGCAAGTCCACGTTGACCGGACTGGGCGGCGGCGTGGAGGTGCAACGCATCTGGCGCGGCATCTTCGCGCGAGCGGCGATCTCACGCATGTCGCAGTCAGGACAGCGAATCTTCGTGTTCGACAACACGGTGTTCCCGCTGGGCGTTCCCCTCGACATCACGATGACGCCGATCGAATTCGCTGCGGGCTGGCGCTTCAGTCCCATCGGGTCACGCGGGATCGTCGGTTACCTCGGTGCGGGCGGCATGTCCCTGAGCTACAACGAGTCATCCCCGAGCGACGCGGCGGGTGAAGAGGTCAGCGAGAAGGTGAGCGGCTTCCTGCTGTTCGGCGGTGTGGAGGTGCCAGTGTGGCGGTTCGTCACTGCTGGTGCCGAAGTCGGGTGGCGGAAGGCCGAAGTGCTGAACCCGGGTGGGGCCATGGGTGCCTTCGACGAGAACGATTTCGGCGGCGTCACCATGCGCGTGATGGTGTCGATTCGGCGATAAGAGCCCTTCGACTCGATGCCTCTAAGCCTCGCTCAGGGCAAGCACGATGAATGGATGCGCGAGGCCCTGGCGCTGGCGCGTGAAGCGGCAGCCGCAGGAGAAGTGCCCGTCGGCGCGGTTGTCGTGCGTGACGACGTGGTTATTGGCCGAGGTCGCAATGGCCCTGTCGGTTCGCACGATCCCACGGCCCATGCCGAGATCGTGGCGCTGCGCGACGCGGCCGCGCGCGTGGGCAACTATCGCCTTCCCGGCGTCACCCTGTATGTGACGCTCGAACCCTGCATGATGTGCGTGGGCGCCCTGATGCACGCGCGCGTGCAGGCGGTGGTGTACGGCGCCACGGAGCCCAAGGCCGGTGCCATGGAATCTACGCAACGGGCGCACGAACACGCGGCGTTGAATCATCAGATCACGGTCGTGTCCGGCGTGCTTGCGGCGGAGTGCCGCGAGGTCCTGCAGGCGTTCTTCAGGGAGAGACGCGCGTAAGGCCTGTAGGGCGGGTGAGGCTAGGGGTTCCCTTGGCGCGGCCGACAAAGTGGTCAGGCACGCGGCGATAACGCAGGCAGTGGCTCTCAGGGCTTAGGCACTCTATCGCACCGGGTTCGCCGGGCGCGTCCGTGGCGGTGAGCGCGATATCAGCGCGCTTCGCCTTGAGCATGCGGGAAAACACGTCGTTGAATGCGCTGAGGTTCCCCACGCGGGCGTCTGCGGCGGCGCCCACGAGGTAGTCGCGCGCCCAGCCCAGTCGGGCCTCCCAGGACACGACTCGCAGGGCGGGCACAGCGATTGTGGGCGCGCCCAATGACTGGTTCATCGACGTGGGCTGCATCGCGGGCACAGAGGTGAACGCGAAGGCACTGGCCAACGCGAGCGCGATACCGGGGTGCTTCATGAGTCTCCTGCGTAAACGGGGCTGACACCCGAAGCATGAAGGAACGGGCGGGGCATGGATGTTCCCTTTGAAACATGAGCGCAGTTGCCCATGTGGCGCCGGATATGCGATCCTGTTGAGCCGTCCACCCTCTGCGGAGAGGTACCGAAGTGGTCGTAACGGGATCGCCTCGAAAGCGATTTGTCGGGTAACCGGCACGTGGGTTCGAATCCCACCCTCTCCGCCAACCTTCGCTAAACGCTCGCTGCGCGAGCAGCTACGGTTGGCTTCGCCAACTGTAGGTGCGACGTGTGCGCCGGAGCCGCTCACGGAGTGAGCGTTTGCGAAGGCGCATCGCGAGCGCTGTGCGAAGGTTGCCCGCCGAAGCTGCTCGCGCAGCGAGCGTTTAGCGAAGGTGGGCAGACAGTGACCCATTCGCACGAACCCTCCGGTGCACCGCGCCTACAGTCTGGTCGAACTGCTCGGCTCGCGCTGTGCAATCGCATTCCCAAGTGCGAGAAAAGCGATTCGTCTACGTCATTCGCAGCGAAGTTTCCGGGCGGCGGTACTTCGGCTTGACCTCAGACTTCGAGAAGCGCCTGGCCGGCCACAACGCCGGTCAGAACATCTCGACAGCCGGGCAGAGACCGTGGCGCCCGGTGACGGTCACCGAATTCCAGTCGGGAGCGGCCGCGGTGCAGCTTGAGAAGTACCTGAAATCCGGCTCGGGTCGTGCGTTTGTCCGAACGCACTTTTGGTGAAGATCTTCACGATCGGGTCCTGCACTTGGCGTAAGAGCTGGACTTCTCTGATAGTCTCTGCGCCTTGCGGGGGGCCGATGGCATATGAGTTGGACCTGAAGCACTTGGCGCGGCTTGGCGCAATCGTGCGCCTGAACGAACTCCTTGAGGAGCGTGCTTGCATCTTCAAGGTCTTTCCGGACTTGAAGCGGTCGGTTCTGGCGCCACGCCAATCGCCAGTGGGGCGCCGCAAAAAGGGCCCCTCCTCACCGGAGGTCAGGGAGGCCATCAGCGACGGCATGCGGAGGTACTGGGCCCGCCGGAAGGCGAAGCCATCGCCTGCCGCGACGAAGTAGTCAGTTCGGCACATCCGATCTTCGGCGCAAGACCAGAGACCATTTCCAGGGTTGAGCGAGCGGCGGTGTGCAATCCGCTGCACGGCGTGCGCAAGAACTTGCCCAACACCCTCGGACTCCTGCGTCTGGCCACAATGTCATCTGGCCCTACCCAGTGGCACGCCATTTGCGCAGTCACCTGCGTCGTGAATCGCCCACTGGACCCTTTCTGGTATTTGCAGACCCGAGTGGCATTCGTGATCTCCGACGAGCTGCCATCAGTCAGGTGTGCCACTACCGACCCCCAGGCGACGTCACTCTGCAGCACAAACATCGGAGATCTCGCAAATCAGTGGGATCGATCGGTCGCGCTGAGTGAGATCGATCGATCCCACTCTTCCGTCACCCTCAAGAAAATGCGGCCGCCTTTGAATGGTCAGCAATCTGGCGCATGTCTTGCTCTGAACACTGACCGGACGCCTGGAGAGCCATGGCCTACAACCATCAGCAAGTCACCGAGGCTGTTCGACAAGCACTGCTTGAAGACCCGCGGACATCGCTGCGCGTCCTGTCGAATCGGCTGGGAATCGAACGGCATACGATTCGGCGAGCACTCCTGAACCAGTTGGGCGTCACTTTCCGGGATGTCCAGCGGCGGTCCCTCGTGGAACGTGCCACCGCCCTTCGTGCCGGTGACCGACCGCAATCTGTAAAAGAGACAGCCTACGCCCTTGGCTACAGATCGGCAACCTCGCTATCACGATTGATCAAGCGAGCGCGGGGACACCCCGCCTAATGTTCCAAGTTCGCCAGTAATGCACCAATCGGGCAGGCGTTTCTGCTTGCTGGGTCATCTAGTCGGGAGTAGCCTCCCAATACGCTGTAAGACGCTCAGTTGGAGGCTGTGATGGAGCAGGTTCCGTCGACCGGATTGCGCAGTGGGTGGGGAGTAGTTCGAAGCAGTCTGGACGTCGTGGCGACGATCATGGTCATTGCAGTCGCAGCGGCGATTCTGTATCGAGTCTTGGTCCCCCAAACGATTCCGGTGAGGGCGGAGGTCAAGGGCGCGGCTGCGCCTGTGCGCCCGCCCGTCCCGCTTCCATCGGAGCCGCTGCCCCTCGCGAACGCCGCCATCAAAGGCGACCGCAACGCCAGGGTCGCCATCATTGTGTATTCAGATTTCCAATGTCCCTACTGCGGTGTGTTCGCCCGCGAGACGTGGCCGGCCCTTCAGAAAGAGTTTGTGGACACGGGGAAGGTCCTCTTTGCGTTCCGACATCTGCCGCTCGATAGCATTCATCCGAAGGCCAGGCGTGTAGCCGAGGCCGCAGAATGCGCCAGGCAGCAGGGGAAATTTTGGGAGTTTCACGATGCACTGTTCGCGCAGCAGAAAGACCTTGCTGGGGCCGATATGGGTCAACAAGCACTTGCACTTGGCCTTGCACCGAAGCTCTTCGGTGCTTGCTTGAGCGGGCAGGCTGCGGATCGAGTTATGGCCGACAGCCGGGGTGCTGAGGAACTGGGAATCAACGGGACTCCAACTTTTTTTATCGGAAGGTTGGAGCCTGGAGGGATCGTTCGCGTGACCGACCGACTTGTCGGGGCACAGAAGCTCTCGGCTTTCGACAAGGCCATCGCGGCGGCGATTGGGTCGAAACCGTGACGAGAGGGATGGTGGTCTGGCTCGGTTGAAAGGAGTTGTTATGCGGAGAAAGTCACTTGGTGGGAGGTATTTGGCGTTCTTGGCGATAGTGTATTTCGGTGCGGAGGTGGGCGGAGTTTCACTGGCGGCCAGCACTCCTCCAATCTGCGAGGAGGTATGCTCGGAGTCAACGGCGTGTGAAGAGTCGTGCTACGAAAACATGATGGAGTTCGAGAACGGGAACGACATCACTTGTCTTGACTATGGTGTCTATGACACCGAGGCCACCTGCTGTGGTGATTCGGTTTGTGAAGCCACGAGGGGTGAAATGGGCTACTGCAATTTCGACTGTGGTCCCATCGTCGAGGGTTGTGGTGAGTGCGATCCATACGCACAAACAGGTTGTGGGAATGACGAGGTCTGCACCAACGATGAGTGCTGCCTGGCGCAGAACAATCCCCCTCCTCCACCCGCGCCGCAGTGTTTTATCGTCGCATGCTCCCAGTACGTGCCCTGCTGTGCGAATTTCTACTGTCTGATTGACCCTGGCTGGAGTCTTGGCACAGGCACATGCTACCCTGAGCATTAGACTGGCCAGGCGGGCTGCCTGGCCCGCCCCTGCTGATTGAATCGAAATGCTTCGGCGAGACCGACACTCGGTTTGGCGCGGACCATTGAACGCCATTGTTGTGGTCGGCTTGGTGGCCTGTGCGTGCTCCGTTGTGGTGACCAGTACTTCGTCTTGCGACAGTGTCCCGACTGCGCCATGGGCTTCATCCCCAGCGGCGCAGCCGGGACTGCTTTCATTGTCAGGGAGAGTGGTCGCCCATCACAGCCAGACTCCGGTGTTTGCCTCGATTGAAGCTGGCCAGTCAACCGCGTATTCCGTCCAAACAAGTTCTGATGGAAAGTTCACGATTAACAGTCTGTCTTCGGGGCTCGTGCAGTTGTCTATTGGTGCCCCTGGTTACAATACGTACCGCTCGCGAGCGGACCTAACGGAGAAACCCTCCGACTTAACGATCCAACTGATTCCGTCTTCCGATCCATTCGACTTAACTTTCTTTCGCGCTTTTGCGAGGGGGAGTCAAGATGGCCCGCTCCAGCCAACATTCAATTGGTCGGTCAACCCATCGTTCTATCTCCGTACTGTCACCGCTGATTCTGGGCAGCCGCTGCCCGTTGCCACTCTTGATGCGATTGAGGCGCTCTTCCGGCGTGCGGTACCTGAATTATCAGGGGGGCTCCTCCGGGTTGAAAGCGTTGCGCGCGGCTCGGCCATACCGATTCCACGACAGGGAAGCGTCTCGGTGCAGTTTTATGCCGGCCTAATCGACGCGGATCCGAACCGCGGCGGCGACGCGACCGTCGGAGGTAACCAGGGACGAATGAGACTTCGATACGATCCTGCCTTAGACGATGGCGTGGTTAATCAGAGACGGCAATGTGAGTCATTTTCGGTGCTTATGGCCGATCATGAAATCGTCCACATCATGGGCTACTACCATACGGACACCACTTATATCGACTTCGACTCAGGTACGGGCTGCCCTGGGGCAGGGCGTCCGGCTCGAGTTCGTTACCACGCGTCAGTCATGTATGCCCGGCCGCCAGGCAACACGGATATTGACAACGATCCCCCGAGCTTCGCGTATCCTCTGTCCGGTGTTGGTGCGGGGCAACGGATGATCGCGTGCGAGTTTTATCGTCTGGCAAAGTAGGCGGTGAGAGTTGGTTAGAAGGTCAATCGGGATACTTGGAGTTGTCCTCGCTCTGTCCAGCCTGCCGACGGCGAAAGCTGAGCCGGCCCGAGTCTATGTCGTTGTCGTCGATGGCAACGGGCAGCCAATCACGGGCCTTTCGTCCCGTCACTTTCTCCTGCGCGTGGATGGCGTTGAGCCACCGATTTTGGGTGTACGGCCGGCCACGGACCCGCCCGCCCTTGTTGTAATCGTCGACGGTTACACTGACTTCTACACGCTTCAGATGCGTCGTGCCCTTCGCGGGGTGTTGAATGTGCTTCGCGCCGTCGCACCCGAGGCGCACGTCGGGTTCATGATGTCCGAGGGATCGACGCCGCCTGCACTGAAGCATGTCACCCGGGACGCCGCCGCGCTCGACCGCGAAGCCGCGAGTTTCATTCAGCGTGGCGCGTCGGCGCCAATGCTCGAGTCTATCGGCGTCGCCGCCCGGGTCCTGAGCGAGGCCGGGCCTCGCCGGTTGATTCTGCTGCTCACGAGTCAACGTGACAGCATTGCCAGTTCCGGCAGTGCGGAAGTGACTGGCGAAGCCGTGCGCCGCTCCGGTGCATCGCTGTGGGCCCTTCAGTCGACGTTGCCAATGACTCAGTCTGGAGTGGTTGAGAACGAGAAAGTGCTGAAGACTGTCACACGCGCCAGCGGTGGACGGCGCGAGCAACGGTTGACATGGTTGATTGAAGAGCATGCCATCGCCATGACGCGACAGATGCTTTCCCAATATGAGGTGACTTTCGAATTGGCAGAGAACGGTGGGCCGGGGTACCTGCGTGTGGGAGTGGACCGCCAGGGCGTCGAGGTATTCGCACCGGGGTGGACGACCCTTCGCTAGTGTTGGGGATCTTCGGGTGGCTCACTCGCCTGCCATGCGGGCTCGTCGATACCGGCTTGCCCTCACACGCGAGAACAACGTCGACCTGAGGCTCGAGCCAGTCCTCAAGCTACTGTGACAGGAGCGACACCAACGGCCTTGGCGGCCCATTGAGATTGATTCGATCGTGTGGAGGGGTTAGCTACGCTGCCTGAATCTCCGTCGTCGCGGCGCGGCCGGCCGGACGCCGTATGCTTGGCGCCGGCCTACCGCCAAAGGACTACAAAGATCTTCTGGGTCGCTTCACGCCACCATCACACGCGCCAGGCGTCGTGACTTGGGCCGCGCCTTTACGACAATCTCGACGTCGCTGCCCAGGAGCACGAGGAACCGCACCAGCCGATCGAGCGAGAACCCGGCCAGTCGGCCTCGCGTCAGCGCCGAGATCTTCGGTTGATCCACACGAAGCAGGACCGCGGCCTCCGCCTGTGTGAGTTGTCGCAGCTCGATGATCTCGGCGATCTTGTTGGCCAGTACCGCTTTCGCAAGCGCTTCCTCCGGCTTGGCATGACCCAGATCCGCGAACACATTGCCGCTTCCGACTACATATCCTTTGTCGGCCATTATCTTGTCTCCCGCTTCCGATGGAGGTCCTGCGCGAGCTTCAGTCGAGCCTTCATGAGATCCAGTTCCCGCCTCGGAGTTGCAATACCTTTCGCCGACTTCTTTTGAAACGCGTGCAGTACGTACACTGTGCCGGCCAACCTTACCGTGTAGACCGCCCTGAATGTGTCGCCGCGATGATCGGCCACGACCTCGACCACGCCCGACCCGAATCCCTTCAACGGCTTGGCATCGATGTGCACTCGGCCAATCTGCGCGAGGTACAACGCGTAGCCCACTTCGTCCTGCGCCGCTGCTGGAAACTCGCGCAGGGCACCCAACGAATCACCCATCCAGATCACCGGCTTGGGTGGGCTCGCCATTGGTCCCCATTGTATGCCAGATACGGCATGATTCCTGTGGGGGCATTACGGGGGTCCAGGCGGTGATTTGAGTGATTTGGGAGGTTCTGGAGGTTTGAGCGAATCCGCGTATTTCCACTAAGTATTGCAATTGAAAGACTTGCGGCAATTGCCGCGATGCTCCGAATCCCGGGCCAACGAGCGCACCGCGAAGGTTGCCCGCCGTAGCTGCTCGCGCAGCGAGCGCCCAGCGAAGGTGGGCAGTCACATCTGCAGCGTGCAAGGGGCCGCGCCTCAGCCTCCCATCCGATCCCGCGCCTTGCCTTTCGCCCGCGTGAGAGCCGACGTTGCGGGTTTGGGCGTGGTCGGGCGCGTTGGCTCGGCGACGGTGCCCGCGGGTTCTCCGACCGTCGACGTCGTTGATGATCTGGCAGTGTCACTCACGCCGGCCCGCCGCCGCGACGGCCATCGCAACGTCGGCAGTGAGACGGTTCGCAGCCACGCCTGGGCGGCGGTAAACCAGTGCAACCGTCGTCCTCCGATCTCGGTTAAGTGCAGAACGAGCAGCAGCAGCGCGAGCGGCAACACGAGTTCGCGGATCTGCCGGTGGCGCAGCTGGCCAGCGAACGCGTCGTCCCACGCCGTGCGTTCGATGCCTCCAGTGACGCGCGCCGTTTGAAGGAGCGCCTTCCGGCCTCCTTCCGGATCGACACGTGGCTCGAACTCCGGCGAATACGGCAACGTGATCGGTGCAAGCGGCAGGACGTCGCCGGTGCCCAGGCGGACCGCGCCTAGATAGATGCCCGGCTTGTGGATGGGAAACCGTGCCTCGAGCGTGTCCGCTCCCACCCACGCGAGCTCCAGACGCTGCGACGGATCGGCCGGCGACGGCGACACGATGGTGGCCGCCGCCGTGCGCACTTCGTCAGCGGGCCCGCGCGCGCGCGCTGGATCCAGCTCGACCCGCACGATCCCCTGCCCGCCCTGACGGTCAAGTGTGGCCTGGGCGGAAACCGGCGGCTCGCCGCCGAGCAGCCAACGCGCCAAACCGGCGGAGAATGCCGGGAACCCGCTCCAGGCGTTCAGGCGGCGCGAGTACTCGCCGTCGACTTCGGCGGTCAACGACGCGACCCGGCCGAGGCCGCGATGCCAGAACGCGAGGATCGGCGCCTTGTAGTCGTCCATCGTCACCGCGCCCATGGTGGCGCCGGGCCGCAGGTAGGTGAGGTTGAAGCCATCGACGCTGGGAAACGGAGACGCCGGGAGGTCGCCGAGCAGCACCATGTCCGACAGCGATCGGGCCGGCGTGGCTTCCGTGATGAAGCTCGATCGCGCTACGGTGATGGCCTCCTGTGCGAACAGACGCGGCAGGTCGTCAGCCGATGCGGTGAACTGGATGCGCCCTTTCCCCCTCAGCGCGATGTCCTTGAGGAAGGCCGCGTCCACGTCCGTCTCGCTGCCCAGACCGATGACGCTCACAGTGATACCGAGCGGTGTGATCGTGTCGAGCAGGCGCACGTAGTCGCCCGGCTCCTCGGCGTCCGCCGCGTCGGCGAACAGCACGATGTGCCGCGTACCCTTCTTCGATTCCTGCACCATCGTGGCCGCGGTGACGAGCGCGGTGTAGGTGAAGATGCCCCCGCCCATGGACTGAATGCCGCGGACCTGTTCGCAGATGCGATCCTTCTCGCTCGCGGATGTCAGTGGCTGGATGACGTGCGCCGCGCTGTCGACCGCGATCACGCCCACCTCGTCGAACGGCCCGAGCGTCTCAATTGCGGCGCAGGTGCCCTGATTTGCCAGGTCCATTTTCGTCCGCCCGTCGCCCTCGGCCACGGCCATACTGCCCGAACGGTCCAGCACCACCGCCATCGCGAGTGAGAGATTGCGATGTTCGTTCTGGATCTCCATCGACACCGGCAGGTACGGATCGAGCGCCGATTTGAAGTAGCCGCCCACGCCGAACGACGCAGGGCCGCCCGTCAACAGCAGGCCGCCGCCCAGATCCGCGACGTAGTGGCCGAGCCCCTCGAGCACCTGCGGGCCGAGCTCTCCTGCGGGCACGCCTTCCAGAATCACGGCGCGATAGGCCAGCAGGCCGGCCAGATCCCGCGGCATGGCGGCCGGCGTTGTGGTCGTCACGCGCAGCCTGGCCGCCGACAACGCGCGGCTGAAATTGTCCGGCCCACCGCTGGCGTTGACGAGCAGCGTAGCCGCCGGCGCCTGCACGCGCAGCGCCCCTTCCCCAATGTTGTTCTCCGGTACGCGGTCGGCCGCCGCGGCAAGCTCCAGGCGATAGTGCGCCACACCAGGCCGATCAATGACGTCCCGGAACGTCAGTTGGGTCACGCCGGGCGGAAAAGTCCGTTTCGTCCTCGCCAGCTCCTGCCCGTCGCGAGTCAGCACGGCCTCGGTCTCGATGGTCCGATCGGTACGAACGGACGCGGTGAACTGAAACGGTTCACGCTCGTCCACCACGCCGGGCGGATTGACCGATTCGACGGCGATGTCGGCCAGATCGCCGCGAGTGAATAGTCGAAAGTCGATAGGCAAACCGCGCGACGCGGCGTCGTAGGCCGCCGCCTCCACCGCCGTGCCGTTCGACTCGCCGTCGGACAGCACGATCAGCCGGCCCGGCCGTCCGCGTGGAATGAGGCCGGCGGCCAGGGCGATCGCACCGCCCAAGTCGCTTCCGTCCCGATCGACTTCCTGCACAAACTCTGCGGTCTCGCCAAACTCCGCCGGCAGCCGCTCGATGCGTGGCTCCCGCCCGAATGTGACGATGCCGACGCGGTCACCGGTGGCGCGCCGCGCTTCGAGCAGCTTGACGATCTCGAGCGCCCTGACGCCGCTCTCGGCGGGCATCGAACGCGACCGATCGATCACGACGATCACGTCCACACCCTTGCCGCCGATCGGCGCCAGCGGCACGGCGGCGAGGATCGCGATCCCGGAGAGGACCGTGACGCGCACGATGCCGCCAATTCCCGGCGATCGCCCGCGCCACCAGTACACAACCAGCAGCGGCACGATCAGGAGCAGGAGCCCGGGGAACAGGAACTCCACGTCAGGCCTCTAAACCAAGTCGGCCGGGGCGCGCTCCTCGGCCGGGGGCGAACAAGCACCAGTTGACCAGCAGAGCCGTGGCGCCGATCACGAGGAGCACCCAGAACAATGGGTCCGACGCCGCGCCGCTTTCGGCGCGCAGGCCGGGAGCCGATGCGAGCTCCCCGGTGTCAGCGGTGGCCAAATCGCCCAGACGCGTTTCTTCTTCGTCGAGGAAGTTCACGCCGATCTCGAACAGCACACGCTCGCCTTCGAGAATCTCCAGCAGTCCTCCCGGCGATGGCGCGATGAACTCGATCTGCCGACTCGCAGGCAGCGCGCGCACCACCGCGCCGCTCCGGAACGAGAGCGGGCCGGTTGGCTCGCGGTCCAGGCGCGCACGCACCCACTCGCCGGTCCTGTAGTTCCACCGTTCAGGACCCGGCAGGGCCTGCCTCCGCATCTCGACGATGTTTGAAATGAGGATCGGCCAGTCGGGCGATCGAATCAGGTTTGTCCGATCCAGATCCAGATTCACGAGGATCGTCGTCGGCGTCCGGCCGTCGGGCGCGAACGGCATACCCACGAGCGATCGATCTCCGGTGGAGACGAGGGGCCGGATGAGTTCCGCCGAGAGCGGCCAGGCACCTGTCCACACAACTCCGTCGAAGGTTGCACCGAGTAGCAGCGGATGACGTTTCTCCAGGACGAACGGACCGATGTAGTCCTTTGGTTCGGTACTGGCCAGCCACGCGGCAGGCGCGCGTCCGAAGCCAACGCGCCAGACATCTGCCGCACCGGCCTGATCGATCGCACCCGCATCGCTGAACACCAGGTGACCCTGCTCGGCCGCGGTGACGCCGGAAAGCGCGTCCACCGCCTGGATGAGGGCCGATCTCCCGCGACCGTCAGGCAAACGGTTCTCGATCGCCACCGTTCGTGGCCGCGGCTCGGCCAGCACCACTTCGTCGTCTCGGCGGAGGGAGTCGTCTGACAGGCGCACGCGCACGGCAGGAAGCCCGGCCGGAATTGCGAACGTGAGTGAGGACGCGCCGGATGGAACGTCCAGGTCGCGAACGACCACGTCCTGATCGCGGGCCGAGACAGTCAATTGGCGCCGCACCGGTGCGCTGGCATTACTCACCAGTGAAAGCGACACCGTGCCGCCGGTGCCGTCGGGCGCCCGCGTGCGATCAGCGGCGGTGATGCCGACATTGGTGACCGGTTCGCCCACCGATACCCAAAGTCCGCCCGCGAAGTTCGGGACGCCGCGCGCCGCGGGACCAACGTCGCTGACGATCATGAGCGTGCCGGTCTCTCCCGCCAGCTCCTGGACCAGGCGAAGCGCGGGTGCCAGGGCGTGGTGCGCCCCGTCTGGACTCCAGGCCGCAAGCGCCGTCCGCGCTTCGAAGCCGAGCACGGCCGGGCCAGCCAGGATCGACGGGCGCTCGCCGCTCTGTACGAGCGTGACGCGTGCACCAGAGGAGCGGCGTTCCAGCTCATCGTTGACGCGCCGCACCGCGCGGTCGCGCGCGCTTTCGCCGGCGGTGTTGACGGCCGCCATCGACGCGGAGGTATCCAGCAGCACCACGAGATGGTGATTGATGCCGGCAGGAGAACATCGCGCGCCGGCCAAAACGAGCGCCAGCGCCAGCGCCGCCAGGCATTCCAGTAACAGGCTCGGCGTCACCGGCAGCTTGGCAATCCGGCCGCCGCCCTCCGGGGTCTTCCGCGCGATCTGCCACAGGAACAATCCGGCGACCGGACGAACCGGGAACCGCTGCCGGAACAGATGGATGGCCACGATCGCCGGGATGGCGGCGAGTGCGAGCAGCCCCAGCGGTGACGCAAAGATCATTTCGTCTCCACCACTCCAGCGGCCGCCAGCGCCCGCGCGACTTCGCGCAGCGGCGTCCCGGCGACGATGTAGATGAAGGGCGCGCCCACACGCCGCGCGGCTTTTGACAGGCCCAGCCGCAAGCGGGCGAACCGCGCGTGATAGTCGCGAACGGCCGCCTCGTCGATCACGAGATCGAGTTCGCCTCCACCCTCCACATCAACCAGGCGTCGGCCGCCCTCGGGCACGGGCTCCGCTTCCTCGGCGGCGACGAGTTGGACCACCGCGAGCCACGCGCAGTCGCGCGCCAGCCGTGCGATAAGCGCGTCGGCGTCGTGCGGAAACAGGAAATCGCTCACGACCAGGCGCACCGATCCGCGCCTCAAGGGCAGATGGCCGCCTTCGAGCGCGGACAGGCGGGCGTCACAGGCGAAGACGCGGTCGAGATCTTCGGGCACGTGGAGCGGCCTCGGCTCTGCGCCTGACGCCGTGATGACTCGCGTATCGGCGACTGTTGATGCGCACGCGAGCGCCAGCAACCCCGACAGTTCACCGTGGGCGCGAAATTTCCCGCCCGTCACAGTCATAGACCGGCTGTTGTCGATGAGCAGGTCGACGCGTGGTGCGACCTCGTCTCGGTAGAGGCGCACGGCGAGGACCTCGGTGCGCGCGTACGCAGCCCAGTCCACATGCCGCAGATCATCACCGGGTCCGTAGGGCCGATAGTCTTCGAACTCGAGCGACGCGCCCATTCCGGCCCCGAGCCGTTCGCCGGCGCGACCGCGCAGGGGCACGCGCGGCATGGCCAGCCGCACCTGGGCGGCCGCCCGGATCGAACCCCAATCAATCGGTGAGGTCGCCATCGCCGCGGGTTCCCTCCTGAATCAGCTTCATCCAGGACAGGACCCCGATGAGCCCGATGAATGCCGGCACCACGAGCCAGCCGTTCATCTCGATCACGCTCCAATTGGCGAGGGCCCTGAAAGGATTGATGAGGTGCCGCAGCGAAAACGCGACATTCAACACGTTGTCCTGCCACAGCGCGTAATCGATGATGTCGGGCAGCACCAGCGCCGCGGCCACGGTCAGCAACACCGCAACTCGCCGACGAATCTGCGTGTCGTGGGCGGGCGCAAGCTTCCTAAACAGCAGAATCGGCACGCCCGTGAAGAAGCAGATGTAGCCGCAGGCGGCCGCGACCCAGCGCAGATGCTCCGCCGGCGGCTCAAGCAACGCCAGGGCAGCCCCGAGCGCGCACATCTGCACGAGCACGTAGGCCGCCGCGCGCCCGCCGCCCGGGCCGAACGTCGCAAGCAGCCAGCGCCAGCGCGTTGCGACGTTCATCCGGCGCCAGATGCGGCGCGCCACGGCGAAATCCTCCGTCACCGCAAAATACGCCACGACGGCCAGGTGCACGGTGCCGGCGGACATGAGCGCCCGGCCGGTGCTCAATCTGATGGCCGACGAATCGCCGATGTAAGTCAGGGCCCATCCAACGATCAGCAGAAACTGCGCCAGCAGACCCTGGCGCAGCGGCGTCACGGCGTCCCCTGTCGGCGACGACAACCGGTTCTCGGCGAGCAGCACGAGATTCACGAGGCTGGCAAGCCAGAACGTGAACATGATCGCGACCATCCGCCAGGGCACCCCGACCGGGATCAAGGCGGCGCCCGGGACAAGCCCCCGGCTCATGGCGATGAGCAGACTTCGCACGAAGGGAATGCCGAACAGTGCAACGATCGCGACGGCGCCAAAGACCATCGCCGACACGGCGCGCGATTGCGACGTCGCGGACACCAACAGAAAGAAAGCACTGACCCAGACCGACGCCATGAAGAGGACGACGAGCGACACCAGGATGGTGGCCAGATCGATGCCGCCCAGCAGGAAGCTCATCATGATGAATGGTGCGATCGCCGCGAACAGGATCATCAGCTTCACGGCCTGCGCCAGGAGCTTGCCGATCACGATGCGGCGCGGCGTCAGCGAGGTCAGCGTGATGAGGTCCAGCGTCTGCTCGAGCCGCTCCTGTCGAAGGGTGCTGAACGCGCCCAGCGGCACCACGGCAAGCCCGAGCAGCGCCAGGCCGCCCATCAGCAGCGCGAACGTCCAGCGGCCCGACGTGCTGCTGCCGCTGAGCGCCGACGCGGCGCCGAACGCCGCCACCGTGAGGCCCACCAGCAGGCTCGATCCGAACGAGAGCAGGAATTCGCGCCCGCGTACCAGCTGGCGCGCTTCCTTGACCACGAGCGGACTCAGCCGGTCGCTCATGGCTTCGAGCCAGGGGAGAAGACGGGCCTCCGCGCTCATTGCACGCGGCCCTTCGTGATCTCGATGAACAGATCCTCCAGGCCGGCGCTGTGCGCGCCGATCTCGAGCACGGGGATCCCCGCGGCAACAAGACGGGCGACGAGCTGGACCTGCGCGTCGTCGCCGCCGTCGAATTCGAACTGAAGGCACCGGCCCGCTTCGTGGACGTTCGTGACGCCGGGTTGATCGAGCAGGAACCGCTCGAGCGCGTCAAGGGGTCCGGCCGGTCCGGCGGGTCCCGCGACGCGCACGGACAACAGGCGGCGTTTCCGGACGCTCTCGAGCACGTCCTGCACCGTCCCGTTGGCCAGGATTCGGCCCTTCTCGATGATCGTGATCACATCGCACATCTCGGAGAGCTCAGTCAGGATGTGCGAGCTCAGGAGGATCGTCTTTCCGTCGGAGGCCAGTTCGCGGATCAGGGCGCGAAACTCGATGCGCGCCCGCGGATCGAGGTTCGCCGCCGGTTCATCGAGGATGAGCACCTCGGGATCGTGGATGATGGCGCGGCCGAGCGCGATGCGCTGCTTGAGCCCTTTCGACAGGCTCTCGACGTGGCGGTCGCGCAGATCCCCGATGCCCATGAAGTCGATGATGTGGGCCACCGCCTTCCGGCGATCGTCGCCCCTGAGATCGTGCCCGCGCGCGAAGAAATCCAGGTACTCCTCGACCGTGGTATTCGCGTAGACGCCGGCGTAGTCGGGCATGAAGCCTGTGATCCGCCGCACTTCTTCCGGATCGTCCACCACCGAATAGCTGCCGATGCGCGCATCCCCTCCCTGCGGTGTGTCAAGCGTCGCCAGGATCCGCATCGTCGTTGTCTTGCCCGCGCCGTTGGGACCGATGAACCCGAGCACCTGTCCGCGGTCCACGTTGAACGACACGTTGTCCACGGCGTGCACGCCGCCGAAGTGGCGGACGAGCCCGTCGATCTGCAGCATCGCGCTCATCGCTGTGCCTCCGGCCACCCGAGCACGAGGTGGACGCTGCCGCGTTCGAGCACGCCGGACGCCCCAGGCTCCCAGAAGGGCGATCGATCGAGCAGCGCCAGATAGGAACCCGCCGGTTGATGCTCGAGGAGGGGCAGGAACTTCACCGGCAGCGGCAATTGTGCGGAAGGCCCATCGGCGGCGGCAATCCGCGTCATGGTCTGCTGGCCGCCTGACGGCAGCGGACCAGTCAACACGTACAGCGTGTCGCCGTCGCGATAACGCAGCGCGACCAGCGACGTGTCGAGTCCGTTCGTCACCGTCAGCCCTGCGGCGGTCCGGCTGAAGGTCAAGCGCTCGCGCGCCGGCCGAAAGACGGCTTGCTCGAAGTTCGTCGGGGCGCGGGTCTCGAGCAGGCCCTGCGTGAACGCCTGCGTGTCCGTCAGGTCGAGGGTCATCCGCCCGCGGGAGCCGCGGCCATCGGCACCAATCGGAAACACCGCGACGTCTCGTGAAAAACGGAGGCCGCCCGAGGGCGCCAGGCCCGGGGCATAGTAGGACACCGTGGCGCGCGTCGCGGACTGCTTCCTCACCTGGTCGAGCAGCGTGAAGGTCACCGCGCGGCCCTGCACGTGTATCCCCTCGTCGGCCAGCGCGAAGCCTGCGAGCAGGATGATCGACACCAGCGAAATCAGCGGCGTCGTGAGTACGAGCAACACGAGCTGGCCCTTGCGCCGCAGGAACCAGTAGCTGGCCGGACCGATCACCACGCTGAACACCAGGAGCATCACCAGGAACGCGCGCACCGGCACGCCATCGACACCGGGAATGCTCAGCCGGAAGCCGCGACCCTCGATGGCGCCCCAATCGGGGGCGGTGTTCGCCGGCAGCGCCCAGAGCGGGTCGCGATGCGTCTCGGTGTCTGTGAGCACACCGGCGAGGCCGACGGTGGCCAGGGACGTGGACGTCAGCACGTGAATACGGCCGAAGAAATGGCGTGCGACGATTCGATCGGAATCGGCCGCGGGATCGCCGGCCACGTCGGGCAGCAGCACGTTGAGGGCGCCGTCCACGAAGATCAGGTCGCCCCCTAACGCGGTCCATGTCAGCAGCGCGTTCTTCTGTCCATCGTTCAACTGCTGCCACTCGTCGCGCCCGATCGCCACGGCTCGCACGGACGTGTATGCGAGCCAGTTGGCGGGCAGTCGCGCAGGCTCCAGTAGCGCGTCCAGCGTGGGCATACGCAGGGGCGGGGTGGGTGCGGGGATCGTGCCACCCCGAGCAACCACAAACGGCGAACCCCCGCGCGTCATCGGCCTCGCAAGCGTGGCGGCGATGGCGCCGAACGGGGAGGCCGCATCGGCCACGAGCAGGACTGAAGCGCCGGCGAGCGCCACTCCACTCTGCACACCGGCGAAGGAGAACCGCTCGAGCCTGCGGGTGCCTTCGAGGATCTCGATCACGAAGTTCTCGTTGTCGGCGAACACCGGCACCGGCATCGTCAGCCGGACGCGAGCGCCGGCCTCGAGCCGCACGACCTGGCGAACGGTCGACTGTGCCTGGCCCATCGGGGACGTTCGGAAGAGTCGTGACCCTTGCAGGACGATGTCAATGACCCGGGCATCGCCGAGGTTGGTGATGTCGATTCGGAGCGGCAGGTAGCCTGGCGCCGCCCGCGTGACCCAGTCCGCATCGATGACCACGCGGAGCGACTCGACGTCGGCAGTCCGGTACTGTCGCGCTTCATTAACAACGGGCACCGTGGCTGCGCAGAGGACCAACGCAAGGCCACACCACCACCGCATGGTCGTGGAGTGGGTTCGCATGGACTACTTCGCCTGGAGCGTGCTCGGGAGGCCTCGTTCGACCTCCGGCACGGCCTCGAGCAGCGCTGTTACCACACGACGACCGTTCCACCCTTCGAGCCGGGCGGCGTAGTCGAGCACCAGCCGATGGGCCATCGCCGGGGCGGCCACGCGGCGAACTTCGTCGAAGCCCACGTTCGGCTTCCCATTGAGCAGGGCGAGGCTGCGGGCGGCGGCGCCGATCGCGATCGCGGCGCGAGGGGAGCTGCCGTACTTCACGAAGGTCCGCACCGGATCGGGCGCGTCGGCGGAGGTCGGGTGCGACGCGGCGACCACCCGCGCGATGTAGTTGGCGACGGCCCGCGGCAGGTGCACGTTGTCCACCAGCGAAAACAAGTCGCTCAGATCTGCGGCCGTCAGGACCGGCGCCAACGGTGGTGGTTCTCCGTGGACGCGAGTGAGGAGGATCTCCTCCAGCACCGCGCGTTCGACGCCGGCGATCTCGACCTTGAACATGAAGCGGTCGAGCTGCGCTTCGGGCAGCGGGTACGTGCCTTCGAGCTCGATCGGATTCTGCGTGGCCAGCACGAAGAAGGGTGACGGCAGCGGCCGCGTTTCACCAAACGTCGTCACCCTCCGCTCCTGCATCGCCTCGAGCAGCGCCGATTGTGTTTTGGGAGAAGCGCGATTAATCTCGTCGGCCAGGAGAAGGTTCGTGAAGATCGGTCCAGGATGAAAGACGAACTGCCGTTGACCCTCCCGCTCCTGCAGGATGTGGCTGCCGATGATGTCGGTCGGCAGCAGGTCCGGCGTGAACTGGATGCGACGGACCTCGAGCGAGAGCAGCCGCGACAGCGCTTTGACGAGCTCGGTCTTTCCCAGGCCTGGCAGGCCTTCGAGCAGCACATGTCCGCCCGCGAGCAGCGCCGTGACGACCTCGTCGATGACCTGATCCTTGCCGAGGATCACGCGGCGCAGCTCGGCGACGACCCGCGCGATCTTCCGCTGGCCGTCGGCAACAGGATCGGGAGAAAGGAGTGTGGGTGTCTCGTTCATTTTTTCACGGCGGCAGCGTCGAAATATTTCTTCACGGCACTTTGATGTCGAGGCGCGAGCGAACGGCGCCACGCGCCCTGGCCATATCCTGCCGAGTACTGTCGGGCAATCGACGATCCGCCCTGGACTGGTGCTTCTTGCGGCGCACCGGGAAGCGAGACGACTGGTGCCCAGTCGTCTCGCGTCCGCGCTGCACCCGGCGGCAACGGCTTTGACTTGAATCGGTCGAAGGAGGCCGTCTCCTTGCCCATCGTAAGGTCCGCATCCGCGCGTCCTCTATTGACGCCGCCGCGTCCGGGAAGGCCGTCGCCGTCTGCGCCGTCCGAGCCCAGTGGAAACTCCGCCGGATCGAATCGGCCGAACTCCTGGCCGAGTGCTGCGACCTGGCCGAAGCGCTGGTTCGCGTCGCCGAGGTATTTGGCCAGTGAGGCGCTCAGCTGTCGCAGGGCCGCGGCATCGGTGGGCAGCTTGCCGCCCTTGAGCAACCCGAGCAGTTCCGCCGGCGCGCCGGCGAGCAGCCCGTTCGCCGCAAGTTTCTCGAGCGCGCTCATTAATTCGGCGGACTGGGCCTCGGCGCTCGAGTCGCCGGTGCCGTCGGCCGATCCCGCCGCCGCGAAACGCGCCAGGCTTTCCTGCGCCCAGTTCACGGCCGCCTGCTTTTCGGACAGGCTGGCGACCATGCGTTCGCGCAGGGCATCGGACGCCTCCCACGCCGCCGCATCCACGCGGTCTTCGGCGCCGCGGCGGACACGTTCGATCTCTTCTTCGAGGCGCTGTTCTTCCTCGGGCGTAATCAACGCCTGCTGTTTCAATTCGACGACCGCAGCCGTCAGGTCCGCAGCGATCTGCTGGGCCAGGGCGGCGGTCGTCGCCGCAGGATCGGCGCGCTGCGGAAGCACCAGCGCCACGGCCAAGAACGCCGCCGCCGACATCAGCGCGGCCAGTGTCCTCCGCAGCTCGAATCGAGGAAGGACAAACGCCGCGGCGCGTTCCGCCAGCGGCGACTGCTGCCAGCCATCATCGTTGTTCGTCTCGAACAAGGTCAGCAGCATGCCGTGGCCACCGCCGAGCGAGTCGGCCAGCGCGACTATTTCAGCAGGTCGGTAGGCCCGTCGCCAGCAGACGATCAGGGCCGGGATGGCGGCAATGAGGGGAGCGAGCCAGAGCCAGGGGAGAAACGACGCGGCGCGGACCACGAACATCCGGCACACCACCGTGATGGTGCCGGCGACGAGCAAGCTGGCGATCGCCCATCGCGGCCAGATCTCCAGAAAGAGTCCAATGCGCAGGCGACGCCGCAGTCGGCCCAGATCGGGTCCCAGATCGGATCTTAGATACGCAGGCATGTTGTCGTCATAGAGACGCGGTATCTGGGTGTTGGTCGGGTCGGGCCCGATTATCTCAGAAGATCCCGGATGGTGGCAGATCGGGCGTGCCCTATTTTGGGCGACGACGCAACGCGTCTTGCATGGCCTTGTTGCCCGTTGCCTCGCGGTTGGCGTTTTAGGGTTCCTTGCGCGGATCGACGCCGGCGTCGATCAACAGGTTGACCACGTCGACCCGCCCTGCATTAATCGCCCGGCGCATGGCCGTCTGCCCGGACTTGTCGACGATGTTCAGTGGCACACCGGCGGCGATGAACACACGGATGGTCGCGATTGGGCACGTGGGCGCCCCTTCGACGAGCGCGGTCCTTCCGATTTCGTCCACGCCCGTCGGATCCGCCTTGGCGGCGATCAGCTGGTCGGCCAGCGACTGCGCCAGTTCCGGTTTCCCGCCGTGGCATTGCTCCGCGAGTTCGATCAGTGGCGTCGACTTCGTGTCGCTGAGTGCACGGACGTCCGCGCCAGCTTGCAGCGCCAGCGCCAGGCGTTGCGGCTGCTGGCGGCGAATGGCATCCCAGAAATGATCTTGAACGGTGGTGTCAGCGCCCGGGCGGGACAGGAGCCTGGCCGCTTCGGCTTTGCCGCGAGCGGGGTAAGGCCCCACAGACTCCCAGTCGATGGTGCCGGCCGATCGACTCGGTGGCGCTGCCGATGACGGTGCGGCCGCAGGCGGCTTGGCGGGGCCGCCGAGCAGGGTATCAAGGTTCGGCAAATATTTGAATTCCTTGACGAGTGACGCGCGCCATCGTTCCACGTCGAACCCAGCTCCACGGACCAGCCGAGTGGCCTCGTCGCGTGTTTCATCGGCGGCCAGCGCGTGGTGCATCAACGTGTAGCCCCGACCATCGACTGACGACAGATTGGGACGCTTCGCCAGCATCGCGCTGAGCACAGCGGGGCAATTCACCGATGCCATCAGCGGTGTTTCCTTGTTGCCGTCTGGCGCTTTCAGCGTCGGATCCGCGCCGGCCGCGATCAGCACCGCCGTGGTCGCTGCCGCCATCGAGTTGCCGACGCACGATCGAGTCACGAGCGTCAGGGGCGAGAGCTCGTCTCCTCCAGGGCCATTCACGGGGAGGCCCAACGCCACATACGCTCGCATGACGTCGGCGCTGGCGGGATCGTCTCCCATCAGGAACGTCAGCATCGATCCTGCGTTGGCGGTGATGCCCTTGGACTTGAGCCACGCCCGTGCCTCATTGGCCGAGCGAAACTGCTGGCCTGATGCCGCTTGTGCGACACACGTCTCAACACCAGCCAGGACTGCGAGCAGGGCCGACAGCACGATCACAAGTGGTTTGGGCATGGGCCGAGTCTAGCGCACTGGCGTCTTGTATAGGATCGCCCTGGTATGTCACCTCGCGCCCTCTTGGAACGAATCCATTCCTGATGACTCTCCGGCTGATCCTCGTCGTCACATTACTCGCCGTGGTGCCGGTGGCCGGCGCGGTTCAGCGGCCGCACCCTCCGATCCAGGTATTCCTCGATGCCGGTGGAGCCAACGCGGCGGTGGCCGAGAAGGCGCTGGCCACGCTCGGGGCAGCGTGGCGCGATGGCTACGCGTCCATGCTCATCGACATGGCTCGCCTCCTGACGCCGCGGCGCGTCAATGACGAGTTGGTCCCCAACCCGGCGCGCGTGCGGCTCACGCGTTTCCTCGAGCGGCAGACCCGCCAGCGTTTCGGAGACGATGTGGGGAGGTGGCGGGAGTGGACATGGAAATTGCCGTACGACCCCCACCCCGACTACGCTGCTTTCAAAGGCGCGGTCTACTCCGTGCTCGACCCGAAGATGGCGGAGTTCTTCCGCGCCTCCAAGGCCACGATCCGGCTGGACGAAGTGGACTGGGGTGGTGTGGCCGTCAACGGCATCCCGCCGCTGGACCACCCGCGCGTCGTCTCCGCATCGACGGCCGCCTACCTGCGTGACTCACACGTAGTCTTCGGCGTGGTGGTCAACGGCCAGGCCCGTGCCTACCCGAAACGCATCCTGGCCTGGCATGAAATGGCGCTCGACCGCCTGGGCAACGAAGAACTCACACTCGTGTACTGCACCTTGTGCGGAACCGTCATTCCCTACAAGAGCGTCGTCGGCGGTGTGAAGCGCACGTTCGGCACAAGCGGTCTGCTGTATCGATCGAACAAGCTGATGTTCGATCACGAAACGATGTCGCTCTGGTCCACGCTTGAAGGCCGGCCCGTGGTGGGGCGCCTTGCCGGTGAGCCCCTCACCCTCGACATGTGGCCGGTGGTGACCACGACGTGGGCCGAGTGGAAGGCGCAGCACCCCGCCACAACGGTGTTGTCGATTGAGACGGGCCACGATCGCGACTACAGCGAAGGCGCCGCCTATCGCGAGTATTTCGAGAGCGACCGATTGATGTTCAGAGTGCCGAAGCTCGATACCCGGTTGCCTAACAAGGCCGAAGTGCTCGGCGTGCTGGTACCCGCGGTGGGAGGCGGCCGTCAGGCCGTCGCGTTTTCGGCCGACTACCTCGCCAGGCAACGCGTCCACCATCAAACGGTCGAGGGGCGCACGTTCGTGGTGCTCACCACACGTCAGGGAGCGAACCGCGTCTACGAGGCCGGGTCTACGCGCGTGGACGCCTGGGCCAACGACGAGTTGGTCCGCGATGCGGCAGGCCTCCAGTGGAAGGTGACCGAAGACGCGTTGGTGCCATCGGGAGGCGCGGCCCAACCCCTGCGCCGCGTTGCCGCCTTCCGCGCGTTCTGGTTCGGGTGGTACGCCCAGTTTCCCGATACGATTTTGGTCAAGTAACCACCATGAGCCAGGCACTTTCACGACACGCCGCCGACAGCCATGATCTGATTCGCGTCCAGGGTGCGCGCGTCAACAACTTGAAGGATGTCAGCGTCGAGATCACCAAACGCCGTCTGACGGTGTTCACCGGCGTCGGCACAGCCACCGACGCAAACGCGATGCTGCGCGTGTTGTTCAGCCGCCTCGGCAAGCCGCACATCGGCTCGTCGAACGCGTATTCGTTCAACATCCCATCCGTGAAGGCCGTCGGTTCGATTACCGTGGACAAGGCCAACGCCAAGGCTGAAAAAGTCACCTACAACGTCACTGGCGGGATGTGCCCGCGTTGCGAAGGGATGGGCTCGGTCACCGATATCGACCTGACGGAAATCTACGACGACAGCAAGTCGCTACACGAGGGCGCACTCAAGGTGCCGGGGATTCGTCTGATGGCTGGCACATCCGCGCGTACGCTCACCGGCAAACACCTGGCAGCCTACGTCGGCTAGAACGTTGGCACGATCTTCTCGTTGGACTTCCGGGTTCAGACGATGACATCGTCGTCCATAGCCGGAAGTCAGGAGGTCGCGTTTGCAGAAACTGCGATCCGGTCAGAGCCGCAAGTTGGCAAAAACGTTAAGGCTCCAGGCCGAGGCACACGTTTTCGGGATGATTCCGGGTCACGGCCCTGCGGCACGACTCCTGCGGTGGAAGAGTGCCGGAGGTAGTTGATGTTGATGTCGATTGAAGAACGGATGGCGGTGGGGGAGGCACGCTCAACCGCACAGGAGGCCGCGATGGTCAGGACCGATCAGACGATCCGCGATGTGGTGGGAGAGTTCCGGACGTCAATGCAGGCACTGGAAGGGCGCATGGACCGGCGCTTTGAGGCCGTGGACCGTCGCTTTGACACCATGGATCGGAAGTTCCATTGGCTTCTGGCCGTGCAGGTCACCACCTTGGTGACGTTGGTTGCTGCCACGTTCAGTCTGATTCGTTGACAGGTCACAGGGATCTCACACACTGCTCACTGCTCCGTGACAACTCGATTTGGCCGTCCGCGTAAGCTCACGCATGGACACGGTGATGAGCATCTGGCGCGATCTGAAACTGGCCTGTAAATCGCTGGTGAAGGCTCGGGCATTCACATTTGTGTGCGTGCTCTCGCTGGGCCTTGGGATGACACCCGTCATCGCCGTCCCGTTCGCCACGCGGGTCTTCACGATGGTCCCCCCCGGGCTGAACACGGACGGCCTGATCGAACTGGTGACGACGGCCCAGGGGTCGCGCAGCGCCACGAGCCTGTGGTCGTATCCAGACTTTGTCGAGTTCCAGAATGCCAACGTCGGCGCAGCGCTGACCGCTTGGTCGCCGGCTGGGGCGGAAGTGGCCTTCGATCCCTCACAAGGAGGGAAGGTCACGGTGGACGCGATGTTCGTGTCGCCGAACTATTTCGCCGTGACCGGCATGACGCTTGCGCAGGGGCCCGGCTTCAGCGAGACCACCGATCCCATTGTTGTCGTGGGCCACACCTTCTGGCAGAGAGCGCTGGGCTCCGATCCCAACATCGTGGGCAGACCTATCACGGTGAACAAGGTTCCGCACACAGTCGTCGGCGTCGGACCGGCTTCGTTCGGCGGCCATCGAGGCGCCCAGACGTCCGAGCTCTTCCTTCCGCTCGGGCGGCACCCGAGCGTTCTGGCCGACGCCACGATTCGATTCGACCGCGCCAAAGAGTGGGTCAGCATCCTCGGCCGGCTGTCACCAGGCACCGACATGGTCCAGGTCCGAGGTGGTGTGGCGGCTGTCACCACACAGTTGGCGAAGGATCACTCCGCCACCAACGAATCCAAGCTTGGCACCGTCGAGCCTTACCACCCGATTGGCAGTCTCGATGCGGCAGATCTCACAATCATCCAGGCCTGGGCGCAGACCATTGCAACGCTGCCGCTCCTGGTGATCTGCCTGAACATCACCGGCATGGTGCAGGTGCGTGGCTCGATGCGCGAACGCGAGCTCTCCATCCGCCAGGCGATCGGCGCCAGCCGCAAACGCCTGATGCAGCAGATGCTCGCGGAGTCCGTGGTGCTCGCGGCACTGGGCGCGATGCTGGCGTCGCTGGTCCTCTTCAACATTCCTCCCTTGCTGGCGTGGTGGGTTGGCGAGCCGCTGCCGGAGCCCTTCGCAAACGCGTTGCGTCTTGACTTCAGGATGATCGCGATCGTGACCGGCATGTGCCTCGCGACAAGTCTCGTGTTCGGATGGCTGCCGGCTGCACGTTTCAGCCGGCCCGTGATTATCACCGTGCTGAAGGACGACGCCGGCACGGGCGGTGTGAGAGCAGGCCGCCTCCAGCGTGTGGCGACGGCCCTTCAGGTGGCGATTGCCACGCCGTTGCTGATTCTGAGCGGCATGACACTCGACCGCGTGCGGGCGACTGCGACTGACCACCTCGGATTCGAATCCGAACTCCTGTACTCCGCGCCGCTGCCGCTGGACGCGATTGAAGGCGCGAACGCGGCGTTCAAAGTGCGAAGCGCCCAGGAGACCCTGGCGCAAACCAGCGGAGTCGCGTCTGTCACGGTCGCGGACGGCCTGCCGCTGGACTTCCGGTACCGGATGACCAGGGTGGCGACCATCCCGGACGAAAACGCAGCGCCGAAAATAGTCGCCATCCATGTGACGCGGGTCGGCGACGGATACCTTGAGACACTGGGTATTCCGCTCATCCGAGGACGCGAATTCAGTCGTGACGATCGCGTGGGCGCCGCAGAGGTTGCCATTGTCGCCAAGCCGCTCGCTGAGCGGCTGTTCCCTGACGCGGACCCCATTGGTAAGCGCGTCACGTTCCGCCCCGGCGAAAAATCCGAGCGGACACTTACCATCGTGGGCGTCACGGCGGACTTTCCAACTTCACAAATGAGCACCGATCGCGCGCAGTTGCTGCTGCCGCTCGCGCAACACCCGGCTGTCCTCGAAGACGCTGTCGGTGTGGACGACGACTTCGGCGGAAGCGCCACCTTGATGCTGGTGGCACGCAGCACCCCAGGGGAACAGCCGAAGGCGATAACCGCGGCTCTGGAGCGAGTGCTCCGAGCCCTTGATCCCGAGTTTGAGCCCGCCAGCATCGTCACCGGCACCTGGCTGAGGGAGAAGAGTGTGAATGATTTCCTGACGCAGTCGGCGGTGGCAGGAGTGGTGGGTGGTGTGCTCCTGCTGCTGGCCGCGCTTGGCATCTACGGTGTTGTGGGCCTGATGGTGGCGACGCGAGTTCGCGAAATTGCCGTGCGAGTTGCCCTGGGCGCGTCGCGGCGCCGCGTGATGGGCATGGTGCTGTTCGACGTGGTGAAACTGGTGCTGCCTGGCGTTGGTGTGGGTGTGCTGATCGCCGTCGCCTTCGTCAAACTGAATGGCCGGGACTTCGGCATCCCGCTGAGCGATTTTGAACCGCTGGCGTATCTCGCCGGCTCGACGGTCACCCTGCTCATTGCCGTGCTGGCCAGCATCGCGCCGGCGCGCCGCGCGGCGTCCATTGCGCCGATGCTGGCTATGCGATCGGAATAAGACAGGCTCCAAAAACAAAAACGGCCCAACGACGCATACGGTCGTGGGGCCAGAGTCGACTTCGTGGTCCTTACTAGCGGCGGTATACCCACCGGGGCGCGGTCCATCAGGTCGATCCCTCACCGCGCACGCTGAGTGTATCACAACTCGGCTGCACCCGTGTCGAATGCGCTCTAACGCACGCGCAGGCCAATGGTGAACACCAGCGCGCCCGTCTGACTGAATACCGCTGGCTGCGTCGCAATGTGCTCCTGCACGCGGGTGAGCGGCACCTCGAAGATCTGCTGATCCGCGTTGAGGATCTCCGCGACGACCGAGGTCCTGGCAGGCGACGAGAGCCATCGGACGCCGGTCGTCAGCGCCACGTGCCGTCCCATCGCGATCGCGACGTCCACTCCGGCGTTGTAGCCGGCGCGCCACTCGTCTGAAAACCGCAAGCGCGCCAGCGCTTCCTCATAAAAGAGCGTTGAGTGGCCGCCCATCCGGAACTCCACGTAGGAGGCCTTGTCGAAATGTCCACTGAGATGTGAAAACAATAGTCCGCCGGTCAGCGTCAGGTCCACGCGTTCGCCGCCGAGTCTCAGTAGCCCGTTGGCGCCAAGGCGCCACAGCGTGAGGGTGCCCTCCGTGTCCGGCCAATCGAATGACCGCTGATAGGTGAACTCACGTTCGATGTAGTCCGGAGGTTGGCGCGTCAGATAGGTCAGTCGCACCTGATTGGGCGTATTGACGCCCCCGATCGCGTGCGATACCCGGCTCCCAAACAGTTGGACGCCCAGGCGCCGGCCAGGCACCCAGTTCACGCCGGCCACAAATCCCTTTGGTCTACCGCCCGCCAGTTGCAGGGTCTGGCCAGCCCGGCCTGTGGCAGTGCCTCCGTTGATGAGCAGCGGCTCGTAGTCAGAGGTAAATGTGCCCGTCACGACCTTGGCCGGGACTGCAAACGAACCGAACAGCTCCACCCGCGACTGCGCGGCAGCCGGCGCGGCCAGCAGAACCAGCGACAGAACCGCTGCGACCCGGGTCATCACCTTCGATTTTACGCGCCCTCCGGTCATTTGGCGTCCGCAGCGTGATTGAGGCACGATGAAGGGATATGCCGGACGTCGTCGTGATCGGCGGTGGAGTGGTGGGCGTGGCGTGCGCCCGGGAGTTGGCCCAGCGGGGCGCGAAGGTCACAGTGCTCGAGCGCGATCGCATCGGGCACGGGTGCTCGTATGGCAACGCCGGCTGGCTCACGCCGTCGCTGGCCTCGCCCCTGCCGAATCCAGCGATGCTGCCCAAGGCGATGCAGTGGATGTTCAATCCGGAGAGCCCGCTCTACATCCAGCCGCGCCCTGGATCCCTCATACCTGCGATGGCTGGCCGGGTTCTTGATGTCGGCGCGAAAGGCCAGAATGAGCGTGGCACCGAGGCACTCGTCGAATTGTGCCGCGTGAGCGTGGACCTCTGGGAGGAAGTGGCGAAGCGCGCGCCCGGCTCGTTTGGCTTCGAGCGTCATGGCCTGCTGGCCGTGTACGAAAAAGCCGAATCGTTTGAGGCCGCCCGATCGTCAGTGGACTTTGTCGCGAGCCGAGGCATTCGAGCGGAGCGCTGGACCTCGGATGAAGTCCGCGAACGCGAGCCCGCCGTCGTGGGCAAACAGGTAGGCGGTTACTTCTATCCCGACGATGCGCATTGCGAACCGTATCGAGCGGTGACGACGCTTGCGGCAGAAGCCAGGGCCGCGGGCGTGACGTTTGTCGAGGGCGCTGAAGTCTTCGGTATCTCCGGTAGCGGCTCAGGTCCGCGGATGTTGAAGACCACTCGGGGTGAGGTGAAGGCAGACCGCCTTGTGGTGGCCACGGGGCCGTGGTCAGAGCAACTCGGTTCGATGCTGGGTGTGCGCTTGCCGGTGCTGGGCGCAAAGGGATACTCGCTGCTTCTGCCGCGCGCCAATCCGCATCCCACGCGGTCGATCTATCTCATCGAACGCAAAGTGGCCGTCAATCCGCACGCTGATGCGCTGCGCATTGCCGGCACCCTTGAGTTGGTTCGAAACGATTTTTCGATCAATGCCCGTCGCGTGGATGTGATCCTGCGCGGCGCGAAGGCGATGCTCAACCTGGGCGATTCGCCAGTAGTGCGCGAAACCTGGCGCGGACTGCGGCCCTGCACACCCGACGGGATGCCGCTCATCGGTCGCGCGCGTGGTGGCGGTGAGGTGTGGCTGGCCACGGGCCACCAGATGACCGGGCTCAAGACCGCCACGGGTACAGGTCTGCTGCTCGCGCAGTTGATGTCTGGCGAGACGCCTCGCTTCGACCCCGAACCCTTCCGCGCAGATCGGTACTGAGGCCTGCAGATGATCGGCACCACCGGCCTCCACAATCTCCGCGTCGACGCCATCGTCGGCATCTATCCGCACGAGCGCGACAAGGCCCAGACGCTGTTCCTGGATATCGAACTCGACTACGACTTCGGCCCGGCGGCGGAGTCTGATGTCATCTCTGACGCCGTGGACTACGACGGCGTCGCGTCGTCGGTCACCGAGTTGATTCAGACCCGCCGTTTCCAACTTCTTGAGGCGATGGCAGAAGCGACGGCGGCGATGGTGCTTGAACGCGTCCCTGTCGTACAGGAAGTGCGACTGGAGATCCGGAAGCCCGCCGCTGTGCCCGCGGCCGCCAGTTCGTTTGTGCGTGTCACGCGGAGGCGTGCGTGAGGAAGCCGCGCACCGACGGGGCGCCAGTCGCCGTTGTGACCGGCGGTGCCCGGCGGCTGGGTCGTCATTTGTGCGCGACCCTGGCTGCTCGGGGTTACCGCGTTGTAGTCATCTACCGCGCGTCGGCGGATGATGCGGAGGCATTGGCGGCCGAGATTGGCGAAGGCGGCGGCACGGCAAGGGCGCTTCAGGCGGACATCGGCGTGGCGGCGCAGGTGCACGAGGCGTTCGACAACATTGCCGAGCACGAAGGCCGCGTCGACTTGCTGATCAACAACGTCGGGAACTACAACCCGCAGGACGTCACGCTGCTGGATCCGGCGGTATGGGACGCCACACTCGCCACCAACCTGTCGGGCGCGTACTACTGCTGCTTTCACGCCATCACCCTCATGCCGAATGGCGGACAGATCATCAGCATCGGCATGGCGGGCCTGGAGGGAATTCGCGCCAACCGGCGCGGCGCCGATTACTACGTCAGCAAGACGGGCCTGCTGGTGCTGACGCGTGCGCTCGCGTCCGGCTACGCCACCCGCCAGATTCGCGTGAACATGGTCTCGCCGGGCCAACTCGACAACTCAATCGATCTGCCGCCGCCCGACCTGATCGGCCTGGAAGTGCCGCTCGGCCGCGCCGGCACGGTCCAGGACATCAGCCAGGCGGTGGAGTACTTACTCGACGCCACCTATGTCACCGGCGCGAACATCGACGTCGCCGGCGGATACCGACTGTAACGACAGCCGTCGGCATGCGAACTACAACCTCGTCGTTCGTGCCGCTGTGGGACCGGCAGGCGGAGTGGCAGCGGCGCATGGACATGGTGCGGCAGGCGCGGGAGTTCCTCTACCTGTCGCTGTTCTACATCGAGTACGACGCCTACGGGCGCGAGATGCTGGATGCGCTGCTTGAGGCGCAACGGCGCGGCGTGCGCGTGCAGCTGATCATTGACGGTTTCGGCCAGCGACTGGGCGGTGTGTTGATGACTCGCGCCGACCGCGCCGCGCTGTCTGCGGCACTTGCCGCGTTGCGCGCCGCCGGTGCGGTGGTGACGATGTATCGGCCGCCGCGATTTGTGCAACGGCGACTGGCCGGCGGGCATCACGTGAAGATTCAGGTGTCGGAAGCCGGCGAAGCCATCCTCAGCAGCGGCAATGTCACCAAGTCGTCGTTTGACGGCTGGAACGAATACGCGATGGCCGTGCGCGGAGCCGTCGTGCCCGTACTGCTTGAGAGCTGCGCACTGATCGGCGGCGTTGTGTCACCGCAACACGTGGCCCAGCTGCAGGCGATAGCGGCGACCGAACCCGGAGACATCACCCTCGACTACTGGTTCTGCAACCCCAACCTGCATCAGGGTCCAACGGGCGCGTTGGGTTGGCGTGGGCCGAACGCGCTCACCGACCGCATGATCGAGATGGTGGACGCGTCGCAGCGGTCACTCCGCATGACCAGTTTTTACTTCAAGCCCACTGAGTCGCTCATGGCTGCAGTGTTGCGTGCCGCGCGTCGTGGCGTACACGTCGAGGTGCACCATTCCCATCGCGACGCGCTGCCGGCGACCGATCTGGCCTGGATCGCGGCGGCCGTCCGCTACCGCGATCTGTTTTCGGCCGGCGTCCACATCTATGAAAACCGGCACGGCGAACATTCCAAGATCGTCCTGGTAGACGACGAGTGGGTGGCGTGCGGCAGCTACAATTTCGAGGATGCGGCTCACGATCGGTTGGCTGAGGCGATGCTGGCGAGCCGAGACGAGCGGGTAGTGGCGCCGGCTCGAGCGATCTTCGACGGACTGCGGCGGGATCCGGACAACGAGCAGGTAACGCCCGGGGTGATGGACCAATGGCCGGCGTGGGTGTGGCGGCGCGTGGCGCGCTACGGCCGGTTCAAGCGGTGGATGTAACAGCGATGACCGGACTGCGATTCAAGGAAGTGGAACATAAGTTCGTGGTGGGCGACCACTTCGACCTGGCGGGTTTTCGGCAAGCGCTCACGGCGCTCGGGCCCGTCCGGCATGTGACGCTCCGCGCACGGGATCGCTATTTCATCACCGAGTCTGGGCGGGACCGCGGCTTCGTGATCCGCCATAGGTTCGACCGCGAACTGCATGAGCTGACGATCAAGTCCGTCGCCGCTGACGCGGAGGTACGCGACGAAATCAACCTCGGCCTCAAAGCCGGCGACCAGGATGCGCAGGTGGACGCCTTTGTCGGCGCCCAGGGCATCGTGTGGCAGGGGGCGTTGTGGAAGGACCTCGAGGTGTGGCATTTCGCCGATTGCGAGGTGGTGCACTACACCGCCACGGCCGGAGACCGGGTGGTGCGATGTGTGGAGTTTGAGGCCACCGACAAACCCACGCTGGAAGCAGCGCTGGCCGTGGTCAGCCGCTATGAGGCGGCCACCGGGTTCGCAGAAACCGAGCGCAATCCGGCGTCGTTGCTTGAGTTGATGTGGCCGCACGTTCTGCGATCGGGCAGGACTACACTTACAGAATGAACCGGGTTGTCACTGACTACGAAGCCTACCTGTTTGGCGAGGGCACGTGGCTGCGCGCCTGGGAGAAGCTGGGCGCCAGGCCTGCGGTGGTGGAAGACAAGGCCGGCTATACGTTTGCGGTCTGGGCACCCACCGCCAGCCGCGTATCCGTCGTCGGCAACTTCAATGGATGGGACGCCAGCGCGCATCCGATGCGCAACCTCGGCGTGAGCGGCCTGTGGGAGACCTTTATCCCCGGCGTGGCTGAAGGCGAGCCCTACAAATTCGAATTGCAGTCGGCGCTGGGTGGACCGTCGTTCACGAAGGCCGATCCATTTGCGTTGGCGGCGGAGCATCCGCCTCGCACGGCATCGGTGACCTCCACGCTGGGCCGCCACGAATGGCACGACCACTCGTGGATGGACGCGCGCACCCTGCGCGGCGTGGCCCTTGATGCGCCGATGTCGATTTACGAAGTGCACCCAGGGTCATGGCGGCGGAAGCCCGAGGAGGGCAACCGATCGCTGAACTGGAAGGAACTCAGCAACGAGCTGATTCCGTACGTGAAGCAGCTCGGCTTCACGCACATCGAGCTGATGCCGGTGATGGAACATCCGTATGAGCCGTCGTGGGGCTATCAGGTCACCGGCTACTTCGCTCCCACCAGCCGCTTCGGATCTCCCGATGACTTCCGCGCGTTCGTGGACACGTGTCACCTGAACGGCATCGGCGTGATTCTCGACTGGGTGCCCGGCCACTTTCCCAAGGATGCGCACGGGCTGGCGCGATTCGACGGCAGCGCGCTCTACGAACACGAAGACCCGCGGCAGGGCGAGCACCAGGACTGGGGCACGCTGATCTTCAACTACGGCCGCCATGAAATTCGCAACTTCCTGCTGACCAACGCGCTCTACTGGCTTGAGTCGTTCCATGTGGATGGCCTGCGCGTGGACGCCGTGGCATCGATGCTGTACCTGGACTACTCACGCGACGCCGGCCAGTGGATTCCCAATCGCCACGGCGGTCGCGAGAACCTGGACGCCATCGACTTCTTCCGCGAGTTGAATACGATCACGCACGAACAACATCCGGGCACCGCGATCATCGCCGAGGAGTCCACCGCGTTTCCCGCCGTGAGCCGTCCCACCTGGGTGGGCGGGCTGGGCTTCACCTACAAGTGGAACATGGGCTGGATGAACGACATCCTGACCTACGTGAGCAAAGATCCGGTGTTCCGCCGGTGGGAACATCAGCATCTGACGTTCTCGATGTTGTACGCGTGGAACGAGAACTTTGTCCTGCCGTTCTCACACGACGAGGTCGTGCACGGCAAGGGCTCGCTCATGACGCGCATTCCGGGCGACGAGTGGCAGCGCGCCGCCACGCTGCGGACGCTCTTTGCGTTCATGTATGTGCACCCGGGCAAGAAGCTGATGTTCATGGGCTCGGAGTTTGGCCAATGGCACGAATGGAGCCACGAGCGATCGCTCGACTGGCACCTGCTCGCCGGTCCGGTGCACTCTGGGCTCCAGCGTTTCGTCACCGATCTCAATCATCGCTATCTCGCGGAACCCTCGCTCTATCAGGTGGACTTCGCCGAAGCCGGATTCGAGTGGATCGACTGCAACGACCACGAAGCGAGTGTGATCTCGCTCATCAGGCGCGCGACCGATCCCACCGACTGGGTGGTGGCGGTGCTCAACTGGACTCCCATCGTCAGACACGACTACCGCATCGGCGTACCCGAGGCCGGCTTCTACGAAGAACTGCTGAACAGCGACGCGGAGGTGTACGGTGGCAGCAACGTCGGCAACGAAGGCGGCCGCCAGACAGAGGATGTGCCCCGACACGGACATCAGCAGTCACTCGTGCTGACGCTTCCGCCTATGGGGGCACTCATTCTGAAACTTAGGAACTTGGGAAGTTAGGAACTGGGGAACTGGGGAACTGGGAAACCGTACGTAGCGCGGCCTGGTTCTCAAGGCCGCGGTATCTCGCGCGCTTGAGGTTCAGCGCGCGTTACGAACTGCGGAAATTGGAGAGTGCCGAATTTGGAGAGTGTTGATCCGTTCCGCTGGTTAGAAGACCCAGATAGTCCGGACACCATCGCATGGGTTGCGGAACAGAACCGGCGCTCCGAGGCGTTTCTTTCGTCGATCCCCGCTCGAGATGTAATACGCGCCCGGCTGACTGCGCTCTGGAACTACGAGCGCTGTGGCCCGCCGGAACGATACGGCGACTGGTATATTTTCTCGAAAAACGACGGCCTGCAGCCGCAGGCGGTGCTCTACAAAACGCGCACGCTCGACGGACCGGCCGAGGTGCTGCTCGATCCGAACCTGCTCTCACCCGACGGCACCATCGCGCTCGCCGCCACCAGCGTGTCTGACGATGGGCGGTGGTTGGCGTATGCGTTGTCGGCGAGCGGGTCCGACTGGATGACGTGGCGCATTCGGGACATCGCCACCGGCGTGGACCTTGCAGACGAAGTGCCGTGGTCGAAATTTTCCACTGCTTCGTGGGCCCACGACGGCAGCGGCTTCTACTACGCCGGCTACGAGCCACCAGCCGACGGCAACCTCTTCACCACGGTGAACACTGGTCACACGCTGTACTTTCACAGGATCGGGGTCCTGGGGGCCCGGAGTCCCGGGGTCGAATCGGATCGCGTGGTTTTTGCTGCTCCTGCCCACCCCGACTGGCTCTTTGCGGCCGACGTGACCGACGATGGGCGGTGGTTGGTGATTACGCAGAGCCAGGGGACGAATCGCGAGAGCCGGATTCTTCTGCAGGACCTGTCGGGCTCCGTGGCGCAGGCGACTGACGCCCCGGTTGTCCCGTTCCTGGATCGCTTTGATGCGTCGTACCAGGTGGTCGCCAATGATGCGGACGTGTTTTATGTCCTGACCGATCACAATGCGCCGCGCGGGCGGCTGGTCGCGATTCGAACTGGCCACGTGGATCCGTCGGCGTGGACCACGGTGATCGCAGAAGCGCCAGGCACCGACGTGCTCGCGTCGGTCATCCGCGTCGGAGATGCCTGGGTGGCGGTGTGGCGCACCGACGCGCACGAGCGCATCGTGGTGCACGCACTTGATGGCGCACCACAAAGAGAGGTCCCGCTGCCTGTGAAGGGCGCCATTGTCTCGATGACCGGGCGTCGTCACCAGCCCGATGTGTTCTTTTCGTTCTCGTCGTTCACGTACCCCGGCACGGTCTTCCGCCACATCGTCTCTACCGGGGAGACGAGCGTGTGGCACGAGCCGAAGGTTGATTTCGATCCGAGCGCGTTCGAGACGACGCAGGTGTTTTATCCGTCGAAGGACGGCACGCGTATTCCGATGTTCATCGTGCACAAGCGGGGGCTGGTCCTCGACGGGAGCCACCGGACGTACCTGTACGGCTATGGCGGCTTCGACATCTCACTGACGCCGGCGTTCTCCGCGTCGATCGTCGCGTGGATGGAGCGCGGCGGCGTGTTCGCGCAGGCCAACCTGCGCGGGGGCGGGGAGTACGGCAAGGCCTGGCATGATGCCGGCCGTCTCAAGAACAAGCAGAACGTGTTCGACGACTTCATCGCTGCGGCTGAGTACCTGATCTCGAACGGTTACACGACATCAGCCCGGCTGGCGATTGGCGGCGGCAGCAACGGCGGCCTGCTCGTGGGCGCGTGTATGACGCAGCGCCCCGACCTGTTTGGTGCGGCCGTGCCGGCCGTCGGCGTGCTCGACATGCTGCGGTTTCACAAGTTCACGATCGGCTGGGCGTGGACCTCTGACTACGGCAATCCCGATGAGCCCGAAGACCGTGCGGTGTTGCTGAAGTATTCGCCACTGCACAACATCAAGCCCGGCACGCACTACCCGGCCACGCTTGTCATCACCGCGGACCACGACGACCGCGTGGCGCCGGCGCATAGTCACAAGTTCACGGCCACGCTCCAGGCCGCGCAGGCAGGCCCCGCGCCCATCCTCACGCGCATCGACGTCAAGGCAGGCCACGGCGCCGGGAAGCCCACCGCAAAAGTCATCGCCGAGAAGGCGGACGTGTGGGCGTTCCTGGAGGCGGTCCTGGGTTCAGGGTCCAGAGTCCAGGGTTCCTAGAATTTCGTAGCGCGGCCTGGGCTTGCCTCGCCATAGCGCGAAGCGCGGAGGCGGGTCCTCAAGGCCGCGGTGTTCGGCGCGCTTGAGACCCAGCGCGCCCTACGAAGGCATTTAGAATTTCGTAGCGCGGCCTGGGTCTCAAGGCCGCGATTGGGCAACCAGAAACGCCGCGCGAGCGCGGACCTGGTAGCTGGCGTCGCGCGTTCGGATCGACACGGTATGAAATCGCCCGTCGGCGGGGACAGTGGCGATTGAAATGCGGTAGGCCTGTTGGAGGGCGATCACACTTGCTGTCAGCGGGCTTGGCTGGCCGGGAGTCGGCGGCGCCTTCCGCATCTCGACGGCCAGGCCACCGGTGGTGACGGATAGCCGTTCCAGGGCCAGACCTGGCCTGACGAGCGCTATCTGATCTGACGTCTGCGAAAGAAGCATCGGGCCACCCACGCTGACCGTCGAAATCGGAATGCCGAGGGCGATGGCACGGTCAGCAACCTCGCTGAGGTTCTTGTGGTTCCCGGTGGACTTGCCGTCGGTGATGAGGATGACCGCCCGGCGGCCCGGCTCGGGTTCCAGCACAGTCAACGCAGCATCAAGCGCGTCCCAGATCGGCGACGGTCCGGTGCGTTCGTTCTCGCGCGGAGCGATGGCTTCAACCAGGCCCTGACGCGCGAGGCGCCGGTTGGTCGTAAAGGCGTTCGCCATGACTACTCGTCGGGCGAACGAGGCAAAACGAACGCGATCTTCATTCCTGAACTGCGCCAGCAGCTCGTCGTTCAACGCCCTCTCAACATCCCCGCCCCTCGACACCCCCGGCCACATCGTGCTTGCCGTGATGTCGATCATCACGACTACGGTGATGGGGCTGTCGTCAACCACGCATGCCTCGATCGGGACTTCGCGGTCGTCAACGGTCACGATGAAGTCGTCGCGGGTCAATCCACCCACAAATGCCAATCCACTCACAAACTTCCCACCCACAAACGAATCGCCGATCCGTTCGACCACCGCCTCGATATGGACCCTGGACTCTGAACGCTGGACCCTGGACTCTGGACCCTGGACGAAGAGGGCTCCCGCGATTGCCGCCATCGTCGCCAGCACGCGAATCATCGCGCGGCCCCAGCCACATAACTCCGCCTGGCCCGGACGTTGAGGTCGCGATTGCGCGTCACCACTTCGATCGATCGCGTTTTTCCATCGCTCGAGCCTTGCACGATGCCGATCAGGTATTGCCGCCGCAGCTCTTCTGCCACCCGGCCAAATGTGGTCTCCAGGTCATCGTCATTCGCCAACTCGAAGTGTCCGCCTCCCGTGCGGGCCACCAGCTGCACCATCTGCCCGTCCAGGGAAGAAGTCAGCACAGTGGCTGGAGTTTTGTTGCCGCCGGCTAGTCCGATGGCATAGATCATGAAGCCGCCGGCGAGTGTCCTGCGCTCCACTTCCTGGCGTCCGACGTCAAAGCCAGGCAGGCTGCCGGCGGCGACGCCGTCAGTCAGCGTCAGCACCACGCGCCGGCCTGTTTCGGACTCGAGCGATCGCACCGCTTCATTGAGGCCGCCCCACAGCGGCGTGGAGCCGCCAGGCCAGAGCTCCTCGCCCAGGATCCGCTCCAGTCGACCTTTGTCATTGGTGAGCCACGGGCTGATCGCAATCTCCTCGCCGAACGTTCCGATACGTGCGCGATCCTCCGGACGCAGGGCGCGAATAAAGTGCAGGGCGCCCTCTCGCACCCGCAGCAGCCGGTTCGCCATGCTGCCGCTCATGTCGAGCAGCACCACAACCGTGATCGGCTGTATCTCGTTGGAGAAGACGGTGATGGGAACGGGCTTGCCGGAGTCGAACACCTCGAAATCTTCGCGCGTCAGGTCAGGCACCAGGCGCCCGTTGCGATCCTGCACGGTGGCATAAATCGGCACCGTTTGTGTACCGGCGCGGAATGTCGGGGCTTGTTGTGCAGCACCCAGCATCGGCGCCGCGGCGGCGAACACAACCAGCGAGCGAAGGATGGCTCGCACTGGCAGCCTGCTAGTCGTGACGCAGCGACACGAGCGGGTCCACGCGCGAGGCGCGGCGCGCGGGCCATGCACTCGCGAGTGCGGCCACCACCAGGGGCAGCACGGCCATCAAGGCAAACGTCACGGGGTCCGTGGCATCGATGTCGAACAACATGTGGCGCACCGTGCCGGTCAGCCACCACGCGGCCATCAGTCCCACGCCCACGCCAATGGCCGTGATCGTCAACGCCTGGCGCAGCACCAGCGTGACGAGTGTCGAAGGCGTGGCGCCCAGCGCCAGCCGGATGCCCAGTTCGCGCGTGCCCTGCGCCACCAGATACGCCATCACGCCGCCGATGCCGATACTGGCCAGCACCACGGCCACGCCGGCGAACAACGACAGCAGCACCATCGCGAACCGCCGCCGCGCCAGCGACGCTTCCATCCGCTGCTCCATCGTCTGCATCCGGTACACCGGCACAGCAGGGTCAAGCGAGCGAACCACCTGTGTGGCTTGCGTCATGAGGGCGCTCGGGTCGGCATCGGTGTGCGCCACCACAAAGAGCGACCGCGCGCCGGTCTGTGTGAGCGGCCGATACAGCGCGATGCGCGAGTCAGCATCGAGCGCGTACTGCTTCACCGTGCCGACGACGCCGACGATGGTTTCCCAGGGGGAGGTGGAGGCGGCGTCGCCGAACTTGAGGCGTTTGCCGATGGGATCGGTGTCGGGGAAGAGATCGCGGGCGAGGCGCGCGTCGATGATGACGGCGCGCGGCTGATCCGGCGTGTCGGTCGCCGTGAAGAGACGACCGCGATGGAGCGGAATCTTCATCGCTTCGAAGTAGCGGCCGGCCACCGTGCGCATGTCGGCGTTGATGAAGACTTCGCCAGACGGAGGCACGCGGCCTTCAATGGTGATCGGGCCCCAGGCAAAGAAGTTGCTCATGGGCAGCGCGGTCACGCCGCCGGAGGCCGTCACTCCTGGGATGGTGTCGAGTTGCTCCCACAGTTTGCGATACGCCTCGCGAATCGCTTCGGCGTTGGGATAGCGCGGTCCCGTGAGCGTCAGCTCAAGTGTGAGCACACCGGCGGCGGAAAATCCGGGCGAGACCTGTTGCAGGCGCGCGTAGCTGCGTACGAGGAGTCCAGCACCGATGAGCACGAGTACCGCGAGCGCGACTTCGCCGATGACCAGGAGGCGCCGCAGGTGATGGCCACGGCCCCAGAGAGTGTGGGCGCCTGATCCGCGAACACCGTCGCGCAGCACTCCCTGGACGTCGAGCCGCTGCAGGCCCAGGACGGGCGCGAGGCCGAAGAGCAGCCCTGCGGCCATCGAGACGACGAGCGTGAAGAGCAGGACGGTGCCATTGATTCCGATGTCGCCCAGACGCGGCACGTTCTGCGGCTGCAGTTCCTGAATCCAGCGAATCCCCAGTTCCGCCAGCACGATGCCGAGCACGCCACCTGCGAGAGAGAGCAGCAGGCCCTCTGTCATCAGTTGCCGCGCAATCTGCGCGCGAGTGGCTCCGAGGGCCGTGCGCACGGCCATCTCCTTGCGGCGATCCAGCGCGCGCGAGAGCAGCAGGTTGGCGACGTTGGCGCAGGCAATGAGCAACACGCAGCCCACGGCGCCCGCCAGCAGCCAGAGCGTCGAGCGCGCATCGCCCACCACTTGTTCGTCGAGCGGCACCACGCTGAACGTCAGCCCGCCGTTGGGTGGATACACGTCCGGATACGTCTGGCGGAGGCTGGCTGTGATGGTGTCCATCTCAATCTGGGCCGCCTGGGCGGTCACGCCCGGCGCCAGCGTGCCCATGATGTTGTAGTCCTCCCTCGTGCGAATGGAGGCCGCGTCGGCGGCCATCGGAAGGGGCAGGTAGAGGTCGCCATCGGCCACCACGCCCAGCGTGGGCAGCACTTCCCGCGGCAGAGAGAACCCGCGCATCAGCACGCCGGCCACCGTCACGGGTTGGCCGTTGACCAGGATCGTGCGTCCCACCACAGCCGGGTCCGCGCCGTACCGCCGGCTCCACAATCCGTGGCTCAGCACGGCAGTTGGGGGCTGCCCGGGGGTGTCGTGTTGCGGGCCGAAAAGCTGACCGTGGAGCGCGCCCGCGCCCAGCATGGGCAACAGATTCGACGAGACGCGGATGGTGCCCACACGCTCGGGCTCGCTGTCACCGGTCAGGTTTGCATTGGCCCCGATGGCGATGGCGAGCTGTTCGAAACCGCGATGCCGGGTCTTGATGTCGAAGTACTGGGCGGTGGAAAACCAGTCTTCCGTAATGTTGAGGCCGGGGGACCGGTTCCAGAGGATGACCAACCGGTCGGCGTTCGCGTACGGAAGGGGCTTGAGGAGCAGGGCATGCACCACGCTGAAGATGGCGGTGTTGGCGCCGATGCCCAGCGCCAGTGAGAGCACGGCCACGGCGGCCACCGCCCGGGACGAGCCGAACGACCTGATGGCGGATTTCAGCAGCGACATGGTGGAGTGAGGCGGGATCGTAACACCTCCGGGGGCCCGCCCAAGCGCCGGACTCCGGCGTCCAAAGCCCCTGAGTGCCTGTCGTGGCTTGACTTCCGGGGGGGCGGTTGACAGCATTCATAGGGAAACTCTTGTGACACGTGTGTTTTGTTCAACTTCATTAGTGGTGGTGGCAGGGATGCTGGCCGGCCTGTCTTCCGCAGGGTGCTCGCCGTTAGGCCCGTCATCCAACCAGACCAGCCTGCCGAATGCGGCGATCTCGGTTGAGAACTTCAGCGGCACGCTCAAGGTGGAAGGCGTGGCGTTTTACTCGTTTACGGTCGTGGAAGGCGGCACCACGTATCTGAGCCTGCTGAGCCTCAAAGAGGCCGGTGTCGACTCGGACGTGCTCGTCACCATCGGCATCGGCATCCCGCGCGGCACCGCGTGTGTGGCGACCAATGTGCTTGCGGTGGCGGCCACGGGCGCCCTTCAACTGACCGGCACCACCAACCCCGGTGTGCACTGCGCCGTCATCTTCGACTCGGGCAACCTGACCAAGGACGCCACGTTCTCGCTCAACATCGCGCGTCCAAAATGAAGATGTTTCAAATTATCCGTGTGGGGGCAGCCCTCGTGGCCCTTTCTGTGACCGCCTCGGCCTGCAGCAGTACGACGGCGCCGACAGAAGCCGACAGCACGATCACACCCCTCGAATTTACGACCCTGACGTTCGCCGGCACGCTTGAGGCGAAGGGCAGCGGCTTCTACTCATTCGCGGTGAGCCAGGCCGGCCCCGTGGGCCTGACGCTGGCCGCGGTCCAGACACCCGGTGGCGCCGCGCTTTCGACCCCGCTGGGGATCGGCATCGGCGTGCCCAGCGGCACCGGTTGCGCCCGCACCATTTCCCAGAGCACCGTGCCTGGCCTGGCCGCCCAGATGACGGTAACCCTGAATCCGGGGACGTATTGCGCTGCGGTGTTCGACACCGGAACCCTGACGGCTGCCGTAAACTTCGCCATGCGGATCAGGCATCCCTGACCGCTGTGAGAGTGAGACCACACACCGCCATGAGAGCTGCATCCTTCTTCAAGACCACCTTGGCCGTCGTTGTCCTGGCTTCCTCGCTGACGCTGGCCGGCTGCGACGAAGACACGCCAACCACGCCAACGCCCGACCCGACCACCGCCTCGGTCACGTTCGCCAGCAACCTCGCGCTGGGCGGATCCTCCACGCGTTCGTTCGACGTCACGCGCGCCGGCAACGTCAGCGTGACGCTGCTGGCCGTCGGCGGCTCCTCCACGCTGAAAGTGGGCCTCGGCGTCGGTATTCCGCTGGCCGACGGGTCCGGGTGCGTGCTGAGCCGATCGGTTGAAGCCGTGGCGGGCACCACCGCGCAACTCGAACTCGCCGTCGACACCGGCAAGTACTGCGTGCAGATCTACGACCCCGGCACGCTCACCGCGGTCGTCGCCTTCTCGATCAATCTGATCTACCCCATCTAGTCGCCTCCTGAACGTAGCGCGGCCTGGGTCTCAAGGCCGCGGAACGCCCGCGCGCTTGAAAACCCGCGCGCGCTACGAAAACCACCCTCGAACGTGAGAAACTGCGCCCGGGAGAAGGCGCATGAAACTCAGATTCGTATTCCCTGTAGCCGTCACGTTCGCCGTGGTCGCGCAGTGGTCGTTTAGTACACAAGCGCAGGGGCAGGATATAGCGGCGGCCTACGAACGGTCTGCCAGCTTTGGACGGCGCACCGACGGGCTGGTCGTCAACGTGCTCCAGACTACGGCCGTGACGTTGCCGTTCACCACATTCACGTTTGCCAATGGCATGCAGGCGATTGAGTTTTCGATCGGCGGCGGCGCTGGTCGCGCAGGCGGCGGTGGTGGCGGCGGGCGGCAAGGTGGGGGCGCTGCCGTACCGCCAGTGCCGGCATGGCGCTGCACGCTGACCGACTACACCTGCACGCGTACGGCAGCCGCGGCGGCCCCACAGGCCGCGCAGGGTGCGGGCGGCGGCGGTGGAGGTGGCCGGGCCGGCGGCGCGGCCGGCGCGCAAGCCGAGGCCGTGCGCAATTCACCCGACGGCAAGTGGCAGGCGCTGATTCAGAACTTCAACATCTTTGTCCGGCCCATGGCCGCGCCCGGCGGGCAAGGTCAGGGCCAGGGTCAGGCGGGCAACCCGGCGCAGGCTGGCTTCATGCTCAGCACCGACGGGTCCGAGGGCAACGCGTACACGTTCAATTCACTGCGGTGGTCGCCTGATGGAAAGAAGATCGCGGTGTTTCGTCGGCGGCCCGGCTACGAACGACTCGTGCACTACGTCGAGTCGTCGCCTGCCGATCAGGTGCAGCCCAAACACTCGACGATGTTCTACCGAAAGCCGGGTGACGTTGTTGATTTCGATCACCCCGTGGTGTTCAACGTCGAGACCCGGCAGCAGATGTCAGGCGACCTGCAACTCTTTCCCAATCCGTACGCAAACTCACGCCTCGAATGGCGCGCCGACAGTCGTGCGGTGACCTTTGAAATACAACCAGCGTGGACATCAGATCTACCGCGTGGTTGAAATCGACGCGTCCACAGGCCGCGCGCGCACCATCATCGAAGAGGCGCCAAAGACCTTCGTCGATGCTCCGGCAAACGGTTCCGCGAGGACGTGGGCGACGGCAAGGAAATCATCTGGGCCTCGGAGCGAGATGGATGGAACCACCTCTACCTCTACGACGGCGTGACTGGTCAGGTGAAGAACCAGATTACGAAGGGCGAGTGGGTGGTTCGTGGCGTCACCACCGTGGACGCGGCAGCGCGCCAGATCTGGTTTACGGCCAGCGGCATGCAGGCGGGCAAGGATCCCTATCTCATTCACCACTACCGCGTGAACTTCGATGGCACAAGTCTGACGCCGCTGACTGACGCCGACGGCAACCACACGGTGACGTTCTCGGCCGACAAGCAGTTCTACGTGGACTCGTGGCAGCGGGTCGATTTGCCGCAGCAGTCCGTGCTCAGGCGCACGAGTGATCAGTCCGTAGTCATGGAATTGGAAAAGGGCGACGCGTCGGCCCTGCTCGCCACCGGCTGGCGGTATCCGGAGGTGTTCACCGCGAAGGCTCGCGATGGTGTGACTGACATCTGGGGCATCATCATCCGCCCAACCAACTTTGATCCGTCACGCAAGTACCCGGTGATCGAGAACATCTATGCAGGGCCCCAGGGGTCCTTTGTCCCCAAGACCTTCAGCACTCAGGCCGGCATGAACGCCATCGCCGAACTCGGGTTCATTGTGATCCAGGTGGACGGCATGGGCACGTCGAACCGATCAAAGGCCTTCCACGACATGGCCTGGCGAAATCTCGGTGACGCGGGGTTCCCGGACCGCATCCTGTGGCACAAGGCCGTGGCCGCGAAGTATCCGGCCAACTACGACCTCACGCGCGTGGGCATCTATGGCACGTCCGCCGGTGGGCAGAATGCCGCCGGTGCGGTGCTGTTCCATCCTGAGTTCTACCACGTGGCGTATTCCAACTCGGGCTGTCACGACAACCGCATGGACAAGATCTGGTGGAACGAGCAGTGGATGGGCTGGCCCATCGCCTCGCACTATGGCGCTTCGTCCAACGTTGACAACGCGCAGAACCTGAAGGGCCGGCTCATGTTGCTGGTGCCCGAGATGGACACAAACGTGGATCCCGCGTCGACGATGCAGGTGGCGAATGCGTTGATACGGGCGAACAAGACGTTTGAGCTCGTGGTGGTGCCGGGGGCCAATCACGGCGCGGGCGGCGCGTTCAGCACGCGCAAGCGCAACGACTGGTTTGTGAAGCACCTGCTCGGGATCGATCCGCCAAACTGGAACATCACGGACCTGCCGGCGCCGGGCAACGGCGATGCGCACGAGGATGAAATCGACTACTTCGAGCTCGAGCGCGCCCCCTTTTTCCCGGACATCGATTATCCCCGCGCGGGAGGCCGCTAGAGCGCGTCAGTGCGATTTTCACCATGAAGCTCCATGAAGGTCCATGAAGACATGCATGATCTCAAGGGGCTGTCAGAAAGCGCGGCGTGAAGGGCCCGGCTACGCCGGGGCCGCAGGAGTGGAGGGAAGGCGCAAACGAACGCAGCGGTCGTTTTGCTCTCGGCTGTGTTCGTTTGTGCCTTCCCTCCACTCCTGTGTGCCGCCGAAGGCGGCACTTCACGCCGCGCCTTCATGGAGCTTCATGTTCTTCATGGTGATCGCTCTGCCCATCACAGCGGCGACGGATCCAGCACTACCCGAAGCTGCGCAGCGCTTCGTCTTCGTCGTGAAAGATCTCGAAGATCGTCTCGAGCTTGGTGATGTGCATCAGGCGGCCGGTGCGGGCCGTCAGGTTCAGCAGGTGCATGGCACCGCCGCGCCTTTTGACCGTCATGAACTTGCCGGCGAGCATGCCGATGCCGGCGCTGTCCATGCGGGTCACGTCTTTCATGTCAATCAGCAGCTGCACCCGGCCTTCGGCCACCAGGCGGTTGACATGATCCCGCAGCATGACGTCGCCTTCATCGAGTTCGAGCCGGCCCTTGAGCCGGAGGATCGTCACATCAGCGACGCGTTGCTCCACGATTGTCATGGACGCTTCCACGATCCACCTCCCGTCAATCGAGATACTTGATGAGAATCACTTCATTCCGCGCTTCGTTGTAGATCAATTCGTCCACGAGGGACCGGGTCATGGCCAGACCGAACCCGCCAGGCCTGATGCCCTTTTCCTCGCGCTCGGCAAAGTGTTTGAGTGGATCGCCGTCGGGATTCGAGATGGCCGCGTGTTTCAGCCGATCGATGTCAAAGCCCTTGCCCGGATCCGAGATGCGATACAGGAGCATCCGTCTGGCGCGAACGCATGAAATCCTGACCGTCTTCGTGGTATCGAGTTTGCCGCCCCATTCAATGGCGTTCGTCAGCAACTCACGGAAGGCCTGGGCCACAGATTCCCGGATGGCTTCGGGAAGGTCGGCTTCCAGATGCATCACGAAGGACTGGATGCGGTCGGCCATTTCGAGCGAACACGGCGCGATGACTTCAAGCCACTCCGGCCGGGCCGACACCACTTCGATCGAGAGGGCCGCGTGTGGCGCCGTGGCCATGGCGCCGGCAATGATCGACACCACCTCGTTGGGCGCGAAGGGTTTGCGCAAATAGCGATACGCCTGCCGACGCACCGCTTCGAGCAGCGTGGCCGACGTGTCGTCGGCCGTCATCACGATCACGAGGGGCGGATTGGGCAGGGCGCGGGCGTGCGCCAGCATTTCCAGGCCGTTGATGCCGGGCAGCCCGAGATCGAGCAGGACGATATCGAAACCGCCTTGTTCGAGTTGGGCCAGGGCTTCAGGGCCATCGGCGGCTGACACCAGCGTATGTCCGACGTCGGTCAGGAGAGTGGAGAGCACGTGGCGCAACCCGCGGTCGTCATCGACGAGCAGGATGCGACGGCCGGTGGCAGGGGCGGTGACGGCCATGGTGTAGTTTAATGCTGACCTGCGACAACGCGTGAGGAGAGTGCATGGATCGCGACCCGGCAGGCGCTCAGCAACAGGTGCTCTACGCAACCGCGAGGGCCCTGGCTGAATCCGAGACCCTGGAGCAGGCGGCGCCCCGCATGCTCGGGGCGATCTGCGAGGCCCTGGGCTGGCAGTACGGCGCCATCTGGGAAGTGGACCGCTCCAGGAACGTCCTGAGAAGCGTGGCCGTCTGGCACCCTCCGACGCCGACGCTCCAGTCGTTCGCTGAAGCCACCATGCAGTCGCGGTTCGCACCAGGCATCGGCCTGCCGGGCCGCGTCTGGTCTGGCGCCGAGCCCGTCTGGATTCCGGACGTGACCCGAGACCCCAACTTCCCGCGCGCGCCATTCGCCGAACGGGCCGGGCTGCATGCCGCCTTTGCGTTACCGATCCTGCAAGGGACGAACGTGCTGGGCGTGATGGAGTTCTTCGGCCGCGACATCGTCCAGCCTTCGTCAAGCCTGTTGGCGATGATGACCACCGTCTGCAGTCAGATTGCGCTCTACGTGCAGCGAAAATGGGCAGGGGACGAACTCGATCGATTCTTCCGGTTGTCACTGGATCTGTTTTGCGTCGCCACCTTCGATGGGTTCTTCGTGAGGGTCAACCCCGCATGGCAGACCGTGCTCGGTTATTCGGAAAGTGAACTGCGCGCGTCTCCATTCATGGACTTCGTGCATCCCGACGACTGGGCGTCCACCACCGCGGTGATGTCGGGCCTGCTGACCGGCACGCAATTGATCGGCTTCGAAAACCGGTACCGCGCCAAGGACGGTTCGTACAAATGGCTGCAGTGGACGGCCGCACCATTCCAGACGCAGGGACTGATCTATGCGGTGGCGCGTGATGTGACCGACCGGAAGACCGCCGAAGATCGGATGGCGCAGCTGGTGGAGGATCTGAAGGTGGCGCGGGTCAGGGCGGAACAGGCCACCGTCGCCAAGAGCGAGTTCCTGGCCAACATGAGCCATGAGATCCGCACGCCGATGAACGCCATCATCGGCATGACCGACCTGACCCTGCAATCAAAACTGACTCCCGAGCAGCGCGGGTTCCTGCGCACCACGCGGGAGTCTGCAGAGGCGTTGCTCACCATCATCAACGACATTCTCGATGTGTCGAAGATTGAAGCGCGCCGGCTGACCCTGGAACAGACGCCGTTCCGCCTCCGCGATGCGGTTGAAGACGGCGTCCGGCTTCTGGCGTCTCGAGCCAGCGAAAACGGATTGGAACTGGCATGTCGCATCGCGCCGGAAGTGCCGGATGCAGTGATTGGTGACGCCGGGCGTCTTCGCCAGGTCATCCTCAACCTGGTGGGCAACGCGATCAAGTTCACCGATCACGGTGAGGTGGTGGTGGAGGTCGTCTTAGAGCATCAGACGGAAGACCGCGTGCGGTTGCGGTTTACCGTGCGGGACACGGGCATCGGCATCGCGCACGACAAACAGTGGGAGATCTTCGGCGCCTTCGTGCAGGGCGACGCGTCCACCACGCGCCGGTACGGTGGAACAGGGCTGGGGCTGACGATTTCTGCGCAGCTCGTGGAACTGATGGAAGGCCGGCTGTGGCTCGACAGCGAGCCGGGCAAAGGCAGCCAGTTTCATTTCGTCGCGCAGTTCGGCATTCATCACGGCGCAGCCGAGGACGTGGCATTGCCGGCGGGAACCCTTCGCGACATCCGCACGCTTATCGTTGACGACAACGCCACCAACCGGCTCATCCTCACCGAGATTCTCGGGGGGTGGCAGATGCCGGTGTCTGCGGCCGAGGGCGCGGCGAGCGCGCTGGACGCGCTGCGCACCGCTGCTGATAACGGGAGGCCCTTTCACCTTGTGATCACCGACGGCCTGATGCCCGGTGTGGACGGCTTCAAACTCGCGCAGCAGATTGGCCGCGATGCGCGGCTCAGCGGCATGAAGGTGATTCTGCTGACATCAGCTGGCGCGCAGGCATCCCGCCGGTCGGGAGGCGCGGCGTTTGTCGCGAGGCTCTCGAAACCTGTCAAACATTCCGACCTGCTCGACGCCATCGTCACCGCGTTTTCCGGGCCGGTGCCGAAGCGGCGCCGGCGATCGGACCAGGCATCAGCCGAAAAGACATCCCGTCCGCTGCGGGTGCTGGTGGCCGAAGACAATGTCACCAATCAGAAACTCATCACGGCGCTGCTCAGGCAACGGGGCCACCGTGTGTCGATGGTGGCCGACGGGGCACTCGCCGTGGCGCGCGCCGGGAAGCAGCGGTTCGACATCATCCTCATGGACGTGCAGATGCCCGGGATGAGCGGGCTGGAGGCGACGGCGGCGATTCGCGAGCACGAACGGACCACCGGCCGGCGCACGCCCATTGTGGCGCTCACGGCCAGTGCCATGGCCGGCGACCGTGAGGCCTGCCTGGCCGCCGGCATGGACGCGTACGTCGCAAAGCCTCTGCGGCCCGACGATCTGTTCTCCACCATTGACGCGTTGTGCGCACCCACAGACGGGGCCAAACCCCCACCCCCGACGCCCGCACCTGAGGCGCAGATGGTTCCCATGGTCAACCTCAAGACGCTTCTGGCCGGCTTCGGGGGCAACCGGCGTCTTGTGCAGGAAGTGGTGGACGTATTTCTGGAGGACGCGCCGGCGATGCTCACGCGTCTCCGCGACGCCGCTCGCGCCAACGATGGTGCCGCCATCGCGGCCGCCGCCCACGCCATCAAGGGCTCGGCCGGACTTTTCTCACAGGGCGCCGCCTACGAAAGCGCCCGTCGCGTAGAGCAACTCGCGCGCTCGGGTGAGCTGGCGAAGGCGGAAGCCGCCTGCGCGGACATCGAAGCCGACGTATCGCAGCTCATGGCCGAACTGCGCCACCTCGATCTACACGAGGCATGAAGGACTGAAGGGCCTGGTCCTCGTAGGGCGGCCTGGGTCTCAAGGCCGCCTGGGGCGCTCTTCTCAGCGTGCGCTGATCACTTTAATCACCCTATCGTCGAGGATCTCCAGCACCTGCAACTCGCCGCCGTAGTAGCGCGAGATGCCGACGTCGATCGGCCAGACCTGCTCCTGGCATCGCGGCACGATCGTCGGGCGCACCGTGTGCGCCACCACCATGCGTCTGGCGCCGAGGATCGACAGCGATTCCTTCAGCATCGCGCAGGCCTCGTCTTCGGGGAAGGCCACGAAGTGACGACTCCACATCACCCCATCATCCGCACTCCCATCGTCGAGTCCCTGGGTGGCGAGGGGTTCGTCGGTGCGGCCCGACAGCCACGCGCGGACGTCGTCGTTGATCGCCGCGATGCCGTAGCGGGCCCACTGAGGAGTGACGCCGCCGTGCGCGAAGATGGTGTCTCCGATGCGCAGCACCGCCGGAAACGCGGAGATCTGAATGGCGTACGGGCCGCCCGGCATGAAGGCCGCGCTTCGTGCACGTTCGTTGGCCGGGATGCGCGCCAGTCGCGGGTGGCGCAGGTTGAGGCCAGGAACAGCGTCGAAGGCCGCGAACGCGTCCGGGTTCACCCAGCGGTGGTCCGGCCGCACGGCGAAGACTTCGTGATTGCCGAGCAGGACGTGCACGACGCCGCCCGCGGCCTTGGCCTTGGCGCGCACGTCGAGGACAAAGTTCAGCACGGCGAGGTCGTCACTGCCGCGCCCGATCACATCGCCCATCTGGACGACGGTGAGGTCACCGCCGATCCAGGTGCCCGCCGCATCGGTGGCGCCGGCGAGTTGGAAGGCCTTCCGCGCAGCATCGATGTCGGCATGCAGGTCGCCGATGGCCACGAGCCTGCGCACCCGCGGTGCCTGCGCACTGGTATCCGCAGGCCAAAGCGCGCCCAGCGCGACGCTGAGCGAACACGCGATGACCAGCCATCCAGGGCGTCGCCGAACGTGGAACATGCGGTGGAGGGTGATGAAGGCGATTATAGGATCAGTCCGCCTTCGCTAACCGTGCGCTACGCGCACAGCTACGGCGGGACAACCTTCGCGGAGCGCTCGTTTGGCTCGCCAGCCGTAGCTGCGAGCGTAGCGAGCGTTTGGCGAAGGCTGGCGGAGAGAGGGATTCGAACCCTCGGTAGAGTTTCCCCTACACACGCTTTCCAAGCGTGCTCCTTCAACCACTCGGACATCTCTCCGTTCGAAGTGGACCAGTCAGTTTACCGTACGCCAGCACCGAGCACCCAGCACTCCAGCACGCAGCACAGTCGTCTCTGCTAAACTCAGAAGACCCGCACGCGCCGGACCGCGGTCCGGAACCTGTGCAAGTTCAGCCGACGAACCGCGTCAGGGCCGGAAGGCAGCAGCGCTCAGTCGATCCTGTGCTGTGCCGCAGGCCCTCCGGGCCGCGGTCGGGCGCATGCGGCAGTACTTTCCCAATGTCCCACATCGCACTCGCTCGAAAATGGCGCCCTCAGCGGTTTGAGGACGTGATCGGCCAGCGCGGGGTCGTCGAGACCCTGCGCAACGCCATCGCCTCGGGCCGCCTGGCGCAGTCGTTCGTGTTTGCCGGGCCTCGTGGCGTGGGCAAAACGACCACGGCCCGCATCCTGGCCCGCGCCCTCAACTGCGTGACCGGTCCCACGGCCGACCCGTGCGGCGAGTGTGATGCCTGCCGCGAAATTGCCGAAGGCCGCGACGTGGACGTCATGGAAATCGACGGCGCCACCTACACCGGCATCGACGCCGTCCGCGAGGTCATCGTCGAACCGCTGTCCATCGCGCCGATGCGCAACCGCTACAAAATTTTCATCATCGACGAAGTGCACCGCCTGTCGAAGAGTGCGTTCGACGCGTTGCTGAAATCGATCGAAGAGCCCCCGCCCTACGTGAAGTTCATGATGGCGACTACCGAGCTGGATGCGGTGCCCGACACCATCTTGTCTCGGTCGCAGGTATTCGAACTGAAGGCGCTGCCGTTCGCGTCCATTCGCGACCAACTGCGCGGCGTGACCACCAACGAAGGCGTCACGATTGACGATGCGGCGTTGGCGCTGGTGGCGCGATCGGCGGAGGGGAGCATGCGCGATGCCCTGAGCGCGCTCGATCAGGTGCTGGCGTTCACCAGCCAGAACGTCACGGCCGCCGACGTGAGCACCGTGTTGGGCCTGGTCGGCCGCGACGTGCAGTTCGACGTGGCGGAAACCGTGGCGCGTGAAGATGCCGGCGCCGTGTTTGCGCTGGCCGGCGGCATCCTCGAGTCGGGTTTCGACCTGCGCACCGTCTGCCGCGAACTCGCGCGCCTCGTGCGCGACCTGATGGTGACGAAGATCGATCCCACGCGCCTGGCCGACCCGGAGATTGCATCGGAAGGTGAACGCGACCGCATGCAGGCCCTGGCCGAGCGGTATTCACACGCCGATCTCATGCGTGCGTTCGACCTGCTCGCCATGGCCGAGCGCGACATCCGCACGTCATCCCAGCCGCGCCACACGTTTGAGATGGCGCTGCTCAAGTGGATCCACTTGCGCAAGATGACGCCGATTGAAGAGCTGCTTGCCGGGGGCGTCGCCCCAACCCGGTCAGTTCCGTCAGTTCGGCCAGTTCGGCCAGTTCCGTCAGTTCCGTCAGTTCCGTCAGTTCAGCCAGTTCAGCCAGTTCAGCCAGTTCCGTCAGTTCCGTCAGTTCCGTCAGTTCCTCAGTCGATTAAGTCGAATCTCCTCGCGTCGATCCGCGAAGCGAACAAGTCGTTCTTCGGCATGGTCATCGCGCAGGTGCAGACGGTGGAGGTGGAGGGCGACCGCATCACGTTCAGTTTTGCGCCGGCGCACAAGAATCTGCGCGGGCAACTTGAGGCCAAGCGTGCATGGATTGAGAACCTCGCGCATAACCTGACAGGGCGGAAGATGACTGTGGCGGTCAAGGAAGCGGAAGGGTCGGCAGTCGTGCCCACGGCGAAGGCGCCGACGGCCGCGGCCGTGGATCCCGCTAAACAGGCCGACCTGCGCGCGCGCGCGAAGGCTGAACCCGCCGTGCAGAACGTGCTCGACGTGTTCGGCGGCGAGATCGAAGACGTAGAGGAGACCCAGTGAACATTCAAGACATGATGAAACAGGCGCAGCAGATGCAGGAGCGCCTGCAGAAGCAGATGGCCGAGATGCGCGTGGAAGCCACTGCGGGTGGCGGCATGGTCACGGTCACCGTCAGCGGCACCAAGCAGCTCTTGTCACTGCGGCTCGACCCCGAAGTGGTCTCGAAAGACGATGTGGAGATGCTGCAGGATTTGATTGTGGCGGCCACGAACGATGCGCATCGGAAAGTGGACGAGGCGCTGGCCAATCAGATGCAGGGTCAGCTCCAGAACCTGACGGGCGGCATGCGACTGCCTGGTCTCAATTGATGCACCACGATCCGCTGGGCGAACTCGTGACCGCGCTGCAGCGCCTGCCGGGTATCGGGGCGAAAAGCGCCCAGCGTCTGGCCTACCATCTGCTCAAAACCACGCGGGAAGACGTGGACGCGCTGTGCGCTGCCATGCTTTCGGTCAAGAATCGCGTCACCTACTGTTCCATCTGCAGCAACATCACGGATGTGGACCCGTGTCACTACTGCACAGACCCTGCGCGCGAGGGCCGCACGATGTGTGTGGTGGAGCAGCCAGAGAATGTGTGGGCGGTGGAGCGCACGCGCGGATTCCGCGGCAAAATGCCACGTGCTGATGGGCACCATCGCGCCGCTGCAGGGCATCGGGCCTGACGACCTGAAGATCAAGGGCCTGCTCAGCCGGGTGGCCGACGGCAGCGTGGAGGAAGTCATCCTCGCCACCAACCCCACGGTTGAAGGCGAAGCGACGGCGCTGTACCTGGCGAAACTCCTCAAGCCCCTGGGCGTGCGCGTCAGCCGCATCGCGATGGGCGTGCCCGTGGGCTCAGACCTGGACTACACCGACGAGTTCACCATGTCCAAGGCCATGGAAGGCCGCAGGGATATGTAGAGCGCCCTGAAAACGACCTCTGAGGGTAGTTTTTTGTGGGGCTGAGAAAAAACTACCTCAGAGGTCGTTTTCTTATCCTCGTAGGGCGGCCTGGGTCTCAAGGCCGCCGATCTACCCCGCCAACATCTTATTGACCGTCTCCACCACCATCGTCGTCCGCATCGGTTTCTGCATGAACGCGGACGGGGGCGGCGGCGCCAGGTCGGGGCTGGGCAGGTAGCCAGACATCAGGATGACGGGAAGCGTGGGCTGGCGCTCGCGGAACTTCTCCGTCAACTCGCGGCCGTTGACGTTGGGCAGCACGTAGTCCACGATCAGCAGGTCGATCGCGTCTTCCACGGCCAGCGCCGCCACCGCATCCCCACAGATGATCACCCGGTGTCCCTGGCGTTCCAGGATACGGGCGATCAACTGCCGAATCGAGGGCTCGTCGTCTACCACCAGGATTGTGGCCATGGCTAGAGGATACGCCTGATCGCCCGGCGTCCGAGTAACCCCAGTCCAACCCCCGCCCACACCAGCATGCGGGCTTTTCTGACCAGGGCCAGGGTCAGTCCAGCGGCCGAACCCAGGCCCAGCATCTCGGTAAAGCCCGACGTTGTGACCTCGTCCACGCCCACACGCAGGGGCACGGCGCGGAACGCAACGTTGATGAATCGATTCACGGTATCGAGCAGGAACGCGTTGAGCAGCGTGGCAGAGCCCGTCCGCGCGGCCGAAGGGTCAGCCACGCTTCGGCGATGCTCGCCAGATGGAACGCGGCCTCACACGCGATGACCACGCCGAGGCGCCAGGGGCTGGCAGAGAGCGCGCTGTACGTGCGCGTTTCGACGCGCTCCAACTGGTCAAGCCAGCCGGCCACGCGCGGTCCTGGGGGACGCGACAGGAACCTGCGCGCCAGCGCCGTGGACCAGGACCTCGCCACGGCAGCCAACGCCGGCCGCGAGCGCGCGAGCCACACGGCGGCCGCGAGTACGCCGCCCATCACGGCCAGCGACACCCAGAGGGCCACCCGCAGCGAGTCGGGCACCACAAACGTGGCGAGCAGGGTGATCGTTCCGCCGAGAATGACCGAGGCCACCGACACGCTGTAGAAAAAATTCTCTGCGGTTAATGCCGCGAACGCCTCTGCGGCCGGCGCATGCCGCGTCACGTAGAACGCCTTGGCGGGCTCGGAGACCAGCAGCGACAGGAATGAGAGATTGCCGAGTGCGTCGCCGCTGATCGTGGCGGCCGTGGCACTTGAAAGTGGTACCGGTCGGCCGATCAGCGTGATCCACGCCATCGAGCGTGCCGCGAAGCGAAACAGCGACAATCCGAGGATGGCCAGGAACCCCCGCCAGCCCACCGCCTTAAACCCGTCACCGATGTGGTCCAGTCCCACCAGCCGGACCTGCCACACCAGGAGGGCCAGCCCGACAATTGCGAGGAGTGTTCCCGTCAGGGATGGGCGACGAGACGACACGGTCTGAATCATCCCATACGTGTCTATAATCGGTAGATGATTCCCGCCGCCTACGCCATGCCTGTGGCGGCGATCCTCGCCATCAGCGGCGCGGTGGCGTGTTTTGCGGGCTATCGGTTGTTTCCGCATCGTGCTGGGTGTATGCGGATTCATCCTCGGCGCGATGATCACGTCGTCTGTGATGGGCACGGCGAATGTGTGGGCGCTGGTGCTGGCCGCGGGGGTGGGCGGGCTCCTCGGCGCGGGTCTGATGATTGCGGCGTACTTCGTCGGCGTGGGCCTTGTGGGCGCCGGGCTCGCGTCGCTGGTGCTGCACCTGGTGTGGCGGGCGATTGGTGGGGAGCCGCCGACGGCGCTGCTGGTGGTGATGGCGGTGCTGGGCGCGTTGGGGGCGTTGTCGATCGCGCGTCAGGTGGTGGTGTTCGGCACGGCACTGGCCGGGTCGTGGACGCTCATCGTGGGCGCGCTGGCGTTGGCGGGCGACAGGTTCAACGGGATTTCGGTGACGCCCGAGAATATCTGGGTGGTGTACGGGACCGGCCCGTTGCCGGGGAACTGGTGGGTTACTGGTGCGTGGGTGGTGCTGGCGATGGCCGGTGCGGTGGTGCAGATGACCACGACCACGCGGGGCGGCAAGTCAAAGAAGTCCGGCGGAGGTCGCCGGCAACAATAGGGGAGAGCGCATGGAGTTTTCACGTCACTGCACCATCAATTGGACCGGGTCCGTCATGGAAGGGTCGGGCGCCGTTGCGGCCGGGTCGGGCGCGTTCAGCCTGCCGGTCACGTTTCCGCGCCGCATTGGCGAGCCCGAGGGCATGACGAGTCCCGAGGAGTTGATGGCTGCCGCGCACGCGGCGTGTTTCGCGATGGCGCTTAACGGCGCCGTGGGCCGCAAGGGTGGGGCGATTGCCAAGACGCAGATCACCTGCGAGGTGACGGCGGACAAGGGTGATGCCGGGATCAAGATCACGACGTCGGCGCTCTCGCTCGTGGCCGAGGGCGTGACCGGCCTGGACGCCGCGGCGCTCACCGCCGTGGCGCACGAAGCCGAGTCCAAGTGCCCGGTGTCGAACGCGTACCGCGGCTCGATGACGGTGACGCTGGACGTCGTCGTCAAGTAGCCGCCGACGTCGGCGTCGGGGTCCTGGGGCTTGCCTCGCCGTAGCGCGAAGCGCGAAGGCGGGTAGCGCGGCCTGAACTTCAAGGCCGCGGCTCTTGCCCTCGTAGCTCGGCCTGTTCCTCAAGGCCGAGGCTCTTGTACTTGCTCCGCTTGCACGCCACGTTCTAAGATTGGGGTTCTCGTTCCTCGGTAGCTCAACGGCAGAGCATCCGGCTGTTAACCGGAGGGTTGCTGGTTCGAATCCAGCCCGAGGAGCCAAATTTCACTCCGCTCAACTTGGCACCTCGGGCCGGATTCTTGGCCACCGCCGCGCTCTCGCGCGGCTCGGCACGAATCCAGAGTGGCGGCCAAGGCACCGATCATCGAAATTTGGCGACGGTTTCGGCGCGCCGTAGCCTTGGCGAAGGCGGGCCCGAGGAGCCGCGCTCGGCACGAATCCGCGTCACCACCCCATTCCGGGCACATGGGTAACACTTCATTCCGGGCACATAGGTGACACTTACTACGCAGGAACGTAGGTCAACCTGATCACATCGTCGCCAATCCGATCACTAGTCACAAGGCGAAGCGGCGGTCTGGTCCCGGCGAAATAGGGCCTGCCGTGACCAAGCACGACAGGGTGCAGATAGATTCGATACTCATCGATCAGGCCAAGTTCGGTCAGGCTGCGCGCCAGGTCCGGCCCAGCAACTTCGATTTCCCCCTCGCGCTCGGCCTTCAGTTTGCGGATCGCGCCCTCAAGATCACCCTCAACAAGCCTGGCGTTGGGGCCGACCGACTTCAACGTGCGAGAGACCACCCATTTCGGCTGCTTCCGCCACGCCGCCGCGAAAGCGCGTTCGTCGGCACCCCAGTCAGGTTGGTCGTCGTCCCAGTAACGCATGACCTCATACATCTGGCGACCGTACACACTGCCCGCCTGGCACTGAGCCTCCTCGACGAAGTGGCGGAAAAGCGTGGGGCCTGGCGCAAACGCTGTATGGTCAACGTAGCCGTCCAGTGACTGGTTCATTCCGAATACAAGCCTGGCCATACAACTTCTCCTTCAATTGGCGCGGCCAAAGCCACGCCCTCCGTTTGCTCCATTACCGACATACTACGCGCATGTCGGAACGGCGTTAGAATCGCCGCCATGACACGCGCATCTGGCCCTGTCCTCCTCTTCGCTGCGATTGCGTTCGTCCCCGCTGTCGGCCCCGCCCTGATTGCGGACCAGAACGCCGCGACATCGGTGCAGTACACGTCGCCCGCGGGCGTCGAGTACCGCTCGCTGCCGGATAACGAGGCGGTCACGAACACCCGCGCGGCACTGGCGGCCGATCCGCGCAACGTCGCCCGAATGATCGACCTTGGTGTGGCGCAGTCGGGTGCCCGTCAGTTCCGCGAAGCGATCGCCACGTTCACGCGAGGGCTCGAGATCGAGCCCAACAACGCGCTGCTGTTGCGGTGGCGCGGGCATCGGTATCTCTCCATCCGCGAATTTGACCGCGCGCATGCCGACCTCACCCGCGGCGGCGGCATCGACCCCTCGATCTACGGCATCTGGTATCACCTGGGCATCGTGCAATTCGCGCGTGGCGATTTTGCGGCGGCGGCTGCTTCGTTCGAACGCGCGCAACCCATCGCGCCAGATCCGGGTGAACTGGCCGGCTCCACCGACTGGTTGTGGATGTCGCTCAGTCGTGCCGGCCGCGCCGCGGAAGCGAAGGCGATGCTCGACCGCAGGCCAGAGTCCCGCCTTCCACCCATCGACAACGCCTACACCCGTCGTCTGAAGCTGTATCGCGGCGAGATCGGGCCGGCCGACGTGATTGCGCCTGCGGATACCGATGAGGTGCAGATCGCCACGCTCGCCTTTGGCCTCGGCAACTGGCACCTCGTCAAGGGCAGCGCGGCTCAGGCTCGGGCGGCGTTCGAACGGTCAGTGCGAGCAAGCGGCGGATGGCCCGGCTTCGGGTTCATCCTGTCGGAAGTGGAACTCCAGCGGGTTTCAGGTACGTAGCTCGGGCTGTTCCTTAAGCCCGAGAGAGTCCTCGGCCTTGAGGAACAGGCCGAGCTACGTTAGGGAACAGGCCGAGCTACGTTTCCGGCCGTCGCGGCTATGATTCATTACATGCGACATCGCACCAAGGTCCTGCTCACAGTCGCGGCGCTCGGCGCGGTCCCGCTCGTCGGCCCGATACTCGCGCAGGCACCCGCACCGCCCGCGGTGCAATCAACCGCGCGGCCGACCGCGCAGGCAGCAGTGACGCCTGGAAACTGGCCGCGTTTTCGGGGCCCGAACTCGAATCCGGTCTCGGAGAATCCGAATCTCCCGGTCAGCTGGTCGAAGACCGAAAACGTCGAGTGGGTCACCGACGTGCCTGGGGTCGGCTGGTCCTCCCCGGTGGTGTGGGGGAATCGCGTCTTCGTCACCGCCGCCACAAGCGACAAACCAATGAAGCCACCCTCCCAAGGGGTGGACTTCAGCAACGAATACCTCGCCGAGCTGCGGAAGCAGGGGCTTACGGCTGCGGAGGCCAACAAGAAGCTGTATGAGCGCGATCGCGAGATGCCCGACGAGATCGTCATCGGCCTCACGCTGTTCTGCTACGACCTCGAGACCGGAAAGAAGCTGTGGGAACGCGAGATGTACAAAGGCCGGCCCGCCGGTGGACGCCACAGCAAGAACAGCTTCGCGTCTGAGACGCCCACGACCGACGGCGAGCGAGTCTATGTCTACCTCACCGACTACGGGCTCTTCGCATACGACTTCGAAGGGAAGCAGACGTGGACGACGCCGCTGAAGTCTCACGCGACCACTCGTGACTGGGGCACCGGCGCCTCCGCCGCGCTGCACAAGGATCGCCTGTTCGTCCTGAACGACAACGAAGAGCAGAGCTTCGTCGCGGCCTTCGATACCCGGACCGGGAAAGAGATCTGGCGCACGCCACGCACCGTGCAACCGGCGCGGAAGACAGGATGGTCCACGCCATTCGTGTGGGAGAACCGTGCGCGGACCGAACTGGTCACGCTCGGGCCAGGCGTCGCCATCAGCTACGGCTTGGACGGCGCCGAGCTCTGGCGCATGAATCGCATGGGCGGCTACGCCATTCAGAGCCCATTTGCCTGGAACGACTTCCTCTTTGTCACTTCAGGCGCAGGCGGTGAGGATAACAGGCCGATTGTCGCGATTCGCGCCGGTGGTGCCGGCGACATCACACCGCCAGCGGCAGAGACCAGCAATGATCACGTCATGTGGTACGACCGGGCTGCCGGCGGCACGTACTTGCCCACCCCGGTCATCTACAAGGATGCGTTGTATGTCCTCAACGACAAGGGCATCTTCTCGCGCCGCAACCCTGAAACCGGTGAGCGCATCTATCAGTCGCGCGTTGCGCCGGGGGCGGCGGCGTTCACGGCCTCGCCGTGGGCCTACAACGGTCACGTCTTCGTGATGAGCGAAGAAGGCGACACGTTCGTCATCGATGCGGGCCCCGAGAATAAAGAGTACCGGCTCGTGCGCACAAATTCTCTCGACGATTTCTCCATGGCGACGCCGGCGATCGTCGGCGACAGGCTTCTGATCAGGACGCAGCACCACCTGTATTCGATCCGCAATCGCAAATAGACCGTGTTGCCGGGTCTAAAGACCCGGCCTCCGAGGACCGGTCGAAGACAAATGCCTCGACTAGCCGCTCAAGCGCCTCGGTGATCGTCGCCTCACCTGCGGCAAAGCACAGCCTGATGGACCCTTCACCGGACGGCCCGAACGCGGCGCCTGGCGCGATCGCGACACCGGTTGCGCGTAACAGCTCGGCGGCGAACGTAGTCGAGTCCGTGACACCTGCGATGCGCGGGAACGCGTAGAAGGCGCCCATGGGCTCGGGTAATACGACGCCCGGCAAGGTTCCCAGGGCGGCCGTCACCTGCGCGCGCCGCGCCGCGTAATGCGTGCAGGTCGCGCACGTAGTCCTCACCACCGCGCAGTGCGACGATGCCCGCCTGTTGGACGATGGAGGCCGGATTGGATGTGATGAACTCGGCAGCTTTGTAGAGCGTCCGGATGATCGATTCGCTGGCTTGCGCCCAACCAAGGCGCCAGCCGGTCATGTTGTAGGTCTTCGAGAAGCTGTTGACGACGATGAGTCGGTCCTTGTCGTCGATCCATCGCGCCATGGATGGCGCGATGTCTGTGTCAAACGTCAGTCGTTCGTAGACTTCGTCCGAGAGCACGGTGACGCCGTGTCGCGCGGCGATGGCCGCCAGCCCACGCTGCTCGTCGGCGGTCATCATCCAGCCCGTGGGGTTCGACGGGCTGTTGACGACGAGCACTCGAGTGTGTGCGTCGATGGCGCGTTCAAGGCGATCGAGATCGAGTGAGAACCGCGCGCCGTTGGCCGCCAGCGGGACCTGTCTCGACTCGCCGCCGGACATCGCGACGCTGTTCACGTAAATCGAGTAGGCAGGCGAGACGATGACCGCGTTGTCGCCCCGGCCGACGAGCGCGCGAAGGGCGACGTGAATCGCCATTGTTCCGCCGACCGTGGCCATGACTTCCGACGGGCGATACGACACGCCCTGCAACTCGCGAATCTTGCCGGCGATCGCCTCCCGCAGCTCCGGTGCGCCTGCCGTGTGTGTGTAGAACGTGTGTCCGGCGCGCGCCGCTTCGTCGGCCGCGCGACAGATGAAGTCCGCGGTCGGCATGTCGGACTCGCCGTAACACAGCTTGATCGACCCGGGCATGGCCTCGGCGGCCGTGGCGATCTGCACCAGTGGGGATTCGACGACCGCGGAGATTTCAGGGCGCATGGCTGCGGGCCGGAGTGCCCCGAAGGAGGCGACCCTATGTCGCGTTCGGCACAAGCACTGCCCGACCGGTAATCTGACCCGCCTTCAGTTTGCCGTAGACCTCAACGGCCTGCTCCAGGGGGAAGTCCGTGGTGTCTGCGTGGATGCGTCCGGCGCGCGCCATCGCAATGACTTCCATCAACTCCACACGAGATCCCCAGTAGGGGAGGCTCATCAATGTGCCGTACGGTGTGCTGCCGTGATGGAAGTCATGATGGCCGCCACCCAGGCCCAGAATGGTCCACACGCTGTTGCGGCCCAGGAGCTTCGCGCCAAGGTCAATCGTCGGCTGCACACCGACACAGTCGAGTACCAGCGCAGCCCCGCGCGGGCCCGTGATCTTCCGGATCTGCTCGGCTGCTTCATCGGTGTTGCGGTTATTCACGATGTCGTCGGCGCCGAGTGACTTCGCCTGCTGCAGCTTCGCATCGTCCACGTCGGCGGCAATGATGTGGACGGGCGCGAGCACGCGCAGGAGTTGAATCGCCATATGTCCCAGCCCGCCCACGCCGAGGACGACAACGACGCTCTCGCCGTTCAGATGCGGCAGCGCCCGCTTGATGGCGTGATACGGCGTCAGCGCGGCGTCACTGAGGGCGCCGCCTTGGCCGGGCTCAAATCTCCGAGAGGAACCAATAGCCGGGCGGACGGCACCAACATGTAATCGGCCATTCCGCCATCCAGACCCAGGCCACCACCGAACGCACCGACCTCAGCCCAGTTCTCGCAGTAGTTTTCCATCGAGAGCTGGCAGGCATGACAGCGGCCGCACCCCCACGGACCGTACACGGCCACCGCATCGCCTTCCTTGAACGCCGTGACACCTTCCCCAAGGCTCGCCACCCAACCGGCGTTTTCATGTCCCAGCGTAAACGGGGGCGTGAATCCCAGGTCCTCCTCCATGACGTGCAAGTCCGAGTGGCACACGCCGGCGCCGCCGATTTTGATCAGGACCTGGCCAGGGTCGGGTGATGGTTTGGGAACGTCCTGGATCTGAGCGGGTTGGCCGACACCAACAAATCTGACGGCCTGCATGATCGACGTGGTTCTTGGGGGCATACTCGACCGTACCTCAACATGATTCAGGTACTCGGGATGTTCAATAGGTGACAGCAGGACTCACCATTGTGCCGTGAGTGAGTCATGTCGATCGCCCTCGTCAACCACGTGCAGCCGGGTCGCGTTGATGTGGAGGACTCGGCCGTCGTCTTCGATGAACCCAAGTTTCTTGAACTTGTTCATGAAGAGGTTTACACGTGAGCGGGTCGTCCCGACCATTTCCGCGATGAGCTCCTGCGGGAGATCCGGCAGCGTGCATTGGCCTGGACACCGCTTGTCGCAGTTGGCCAGAGCGAGCAGCACGTGCGCCAGGCGCTGTTCGCTGGCATACAAGAGCTGATCGGTCAAATCGGTTTCGAGACGGATGTTGCGCGCGATGAGGTGCGCGACGAACGGGCCCAGGAGTTCCGGTTTCGTGCGGAGCAACCGGGTCATATCCGCCTTCGCGACGACGAGGACCTCCGTGGCGGTCATTGCGACGGCGCTATGCGGTCGTTCACCGCAGCCTGTGAGCGCTTCCTCACCCAGGAACGTGCCGCTGTCCAGAAGACCGCAGATCACCTCCTTGCCGCTGCGCGCTGTGACGGCCAACCACACCCGGCCTGTTTCGATGTGCATCAGGCTGTCGCAAGCGTCACCTTGCCGGAAGATGGCGGCCCGTGGTTCGTAGTTGGCGATCGTGAAGGGTGTCGCCGTTGCCTTGAGCAGAGCGCGCACTTGCCAAGGATTAGGGTCGTTGTGGACGTTCATGGGCGAACCCCTTTCAGGCGTCGAACAGCGTCAGAAACTCCGCAGACATTTCCGAGCTTTCGTCACGGGACGGTTGTGAGCAGGACGACCGGGCGTGGAGTGGAAGAGAGCGGGGGTCGCTTCGTCTGAGCGACCGACTCGAATTCAGGACGCAAGAGTTGTGCCGCCGATCGTACGTGAAGGCGGTTGGACATCTGCGGTTCCGAGACACCAGCCGCGCGATTTTTCTCACGCCCTGCGGAAAATCCGCGCACGGCTTACTTCGGTACGCCCAGGTATTTGTCCAGCCAGTCCAGCGTGTCTTTGATGATGCGGGCGAAGGGGAACACGTGCCCGCCGTCGTAAATGCCGTGGTGTTTGTCCCCCTCGGGTGTGCCCAGCCACTTGAACATCGGTTTTTGCGAGGACTCGATGGGGAAGGTGAAGTCCTGCCGGCCGTTGAGCATCAGGACGGGCGTCTTCACGCGCGGCGCGAAGTTGATTTCGTCAATCTCCGGAACTCTCGGTCCCATCGGAAAGCCCCCTGACCACAAGACGGCCGTGCGGAACCGCGGCTCCACAGCCAGGCCGATCACGCCCAGTCGCGCGCCCAGGCTCACGCCAAAGTAGGCCAGTCGATCCGGAATGACATCGTTCCGCGTCAGGAGATAGTCCACCGACCGGCGGAGATCCTTCATGCGCGCCACCGTCAGATCGCGCCGTGCGTTGGGTCCCGAAAGCGGCTTCGATAGTTTGCGCTCGTAGCTGCCCTTGTACATCGGCAGCAGCAGCGCTCGCTTGCTCCGGACGATGAACCCGAGATAGTTCATTTCGGCAAATTCGAATGAACTGAGGTAATCGCCGCCTGAGTGCGGGAAATACACGACGGTCTGATAGGGCGGTGCGACACCCTTCGGCAGGAAGAGATACGCCGGAATGCGTTCGGCTCCATACGCAGCCGCGTAACTCACGCGTTCGATGCGCCAGTGCTCCTGCGATTCGTCCATCGATTCCACCGTCGACTTCAGATCGGACGCGTCGTAGTCATAGAGCCGCCGGTAGATCTCATACTCACGATCGGAAACCGGCACCTCGCCGCTGTAGTCGCGCGTGAGCGAGGTCACTGGACCGAGCAGCGCGGCGTTGACCGGCTCGGCGGTGCGCAGCTTCACCGTTCGGAATCCGTTGATTGGTGCGCGATCGAAGGGGCTGACCGCGTCGGCCTCCTGATAGAGATAGGGCGGCGTATTCCACGCGCCGCCGAGGTTGTAGCGGCGATCCCCGACCGGATTCCAGCACCATTCGCGGACGTTGCCGGCCATGTCGAACGTGCCATAGGGCCCGATGCCCGAGTACTCCCCGGCTTTGGCCACTCCCTTGCCGCTGAAGTTGCTGTACTCGAGGATGTTCGAAAAAATGATCGGCGGCGCCGCTTGTCGCCAGTGATGAACGGTCGGCAGGAGCTTGCCGGCCCACGCCGCAAACGCGTTCGCCTCGTACCAGCTCACGCCGCGGACGGGGAAGTCGTCCTGGCCTGCAGGGAACGCTCCAAGGTCCCAGGTCGCGGGGCCCGGACGTCCGGTTGTGTCCTTGAACTCCTGCATCGCGTCGTCAAACGACAGCGGGCGGCCTTCTTTGACGATCGGCTCGCGCCAGAACTCGGGCTTGCTGTATCCGCCCGCGTCGAGGAATGCCTTGTACTGGCGATTGGTCACCTCAAGGCGATCGATGAAGAACCCCTGGATCGGAATGGACCCCACGCCGGCGATTTGTGCGCCGCCGGCCGGTATGTAGACCATTCCGTCAGGCGTCTCGGCTTCCGGGATCAGATCGAAGTTCAGTTCCGCCATGCCGGCGTCGGCCGCGCCCTCAAACGGAACGAACCCGGCCTTGACGATGCGGTAGCGGAAGTAGCCGAGGGGCCGCGCCCGTCAATCGGCGTGGTGCCCAGCCGCAGCCACTCGCCATTCGGCTCGTTGTAGCCCCTGACAAAACTTCCGCGTTGTCGGGCGATGTGCGGATGGTGACAGGAAACAGCAAACCCGCGCGCACCTTCTCGAATGCAGCATCGCCTGCGAGAGCGCGCTCCATGTCGTGTTGCAGCCGAAAGGCCTCTTCAAAGCGCTCAGCTTCGATCATCGTTTGCAGCTCGGGCAGCCGCGCTCGAGCCTGGCGCACCGGCCACTGGTCGTACACCCACCAGGCGCCGCCTGCGGCAACGGCCAGCAGCACCGCGGCGATCACCCCGAACGACCGTCGTCGAACGGCGGCAGATGGTTGAGCCACGGAGGTTGCACGGAGCCCCGGGTCTTTAGACCCGGGGATCGTCTGGTGCGTCGGCTCGGTGTCGCGCTTGAGCCGCTGCAGGTCGGCGGCGATCTCCGAGGCATGCTGATACCGGAGCGCGCGGTCTTTTTCGAGCGCCTTGGTGATGATGCGCTCGAGATCCGCGGGGACGTGTGGATTGATTCGAACCGCCGCGGCCGGATGCGCGTGCAGGATCTCGTTGAACGTCGCGGCCACCGTGGTGCCTCTGAATGGCTGCACGCCGGTCGCCATCTCGTAGAGCACGGCGCCGAACGAAAAGATATCGGAACGCGCATCGACGCCCTGGCCCAGTGCCTGCTCCGGCGACATGTAGGCGATGGTGCCGATGGCGGCACCCGTGCCCGTCAGCGCGCCCAGGTCCTCGACGGCGACCGTGGTGGCCGTGGATGGCGTGGCCTCCTGCGTGACCTTGGCGATTCCGAAGTCCAGGATCTTCGCGTGCCCGCGTTTGGTAATGAAGATGTTCGCGGGTTTGACATCGCGGTGCACGATGCCCTGCGAGTGGGCGGCATCCAGCGCTTCGGCGATCTGGCTGCCGAAGGCAATGATTTCGTCGAGCGGCAACGCTTTTGTCCCGATGCGATGCCTGAGCGTCGTGCCTTCAAGCAGTTCCATCGCGATGAACGGCCGCCCGTCGTGCTCGCCAATTTCGTGAATCGTGCAGATGTTCGGGTGATTGAGCGCGGAGGCGGCAATCGCCTCGCGCCGGAATCGCGCCACAGCCTGCCGATCCGCAAAACTTTCATCGGGCAGGAATTTCAGCGCGACGAAGCGATGCAGGTCGGTGTCCTCGGCCTTGTAGACCACACCCATTCCGCCTTTGCCCAGCTCGCCGAGGATCTGGAAGTGACCGATCGTTGTTCCAATCACTTCCAGCTCCTCGGCTGGGCTACGGCGAGACCTCGCCGCAGCTGCGGCCGCAGGCCGCGTTGAGCAGAGGCGGGTCCGCCTTCGCCCAGCTTTTCCAGGACGCGGTAGCGGGAAACGGTGGTGCCGGTCATAGAGGAGGTCGGAGCCGTAACGTTACCATGGCGTCCGGCTGGTGTTCGGGCACAACCTGGTGCAGGATGGTGGGGTCAGGCTGCCCCGGGGAGGGATGGTCATGCAACGACTCAGACTGTCGGCCTACGTCGTCGTCATGGCCCTGGGCGCCGGTGGGTGCCGCGAGGCGATGACTGGAACGTTGAGCGTCTCCGAAACCGTGGCGGTCAGTTCCACCTCTGGTTTGCAACAGCTGCCGCCCGGCCAATACCCCGTCAAGATCACCGGCGCTGACTCGCATACGTTGACCATGCGGATCGAGCCTCGAACCGGTGACGTTATCACCGCGCGGTTGAAGTCGAAGGCGGCTCCCGATTCCGAGGGCGAAGGCCGGATCCCCTCGTCCGAGAGTGGGCAGGACTTCGATGTCACGTACCAGCTGTCGTCGTTTCGTTCTGAGGCGCCGTTGCCCACGATCACTGAGTCCTGCACGTTCGATACGACCGAGAACCGCTGCCGGATGGTGACTGACTACGACTTCCGGACAGGCCAAAGCTCGGAGCGCTGGGAGTGCGTGCAAGTGCCCGTCACACTTCGGGGCGTGCTGACCACCTCGTCTGTGAAGGTCAGGTCGGCCCGAAGGGTCGACGGTCAGGTCCTCGACCCGAAGTCTGGACGCCAACTGGCGTGGCTGCGCGCCGAGACCGATCGCGATCGCAGCTATCGAGCCTCAACCCACTGCGCCCTGCCGAACCGGTAATCAGGCTGCGTCCTTTTCCGGGGTCGTCCGTCTTTAGTGGCAGGAGACGGAAAAACATGACGACACAGACCCCGACTGAAACACGTGAGATGGTGCGCGAGCACTACGGCCAGGTGGCCAGAACAGATGGCGGCTGCGGCTGCGGCATTGATGCGTTCCTGGCTGCCAAGCAGGTCGGCACCAGTGGCAGGGTCATAGTCATCAACCTGTCGCCGGACAAGACCGCGGTTTTCCGCGAGGCCTTCCGGGTGCTGCGGCCAGGCGGCCGTCTCGCCATCTCCGACATCGTCGCCTCTGCGGCGCTACCGAAGCACATCACCGAGGACCCCGCCGCACTGGCCGATTGCATCGCCGGTGCGCCGGCGATGGACGAGCTGCGCACGCATCTTGAAGCGGCAGGATTCGCGGGCATTCACATCGAGATCAACGAGGCAAGCCGTTCACACTTTGTGGCGGCCGCTACCATCCGTGCGATGCGATCGGGCGCGCAGGCGGACGCGGCAGAAGTCGCGGGCGTCTCGTTGTCCGGGATGAAATCCCGGGTGCAGCGCGGCCGCCGGCTCATTCGCGACATGTTCGAGGAGTGCTGCTCACTCAAGGTGGACGCGCGAGGCCGCGTCGTCGAGGCTGAGCAGCACGAACAGGGCGAAAGCGCCGGCGGCTCTGCTACTTGCTCCCGATCTTGCTGACGTCGATCGCCCACACACCGCGGCCGTGCGTGCCGATGACCAGCATCCGGTCACGTGGGTGCACGATGAAGTCCATGACGGCCACTGAAGGCAGATTGCCGCCAAGCACGTCCCATCGTGCGCCACCATTGGTCGTCACGTAGACGCCGAAGTCGTTCGCCGCGTAGAGCACGTTCGGGTTCACCGGATCCTCGCGAACCATGTTGATCGGCCCGCCAGGAATGTTGCCCGCGATGCTCTTGAACGTCTTGCCGTAGTCAGTGGACTTGTAGATGCGCGGTGCAAAGTCCTCGTCGTACCGACCCTGTTGCGCGACGTAGACCGTGCCCTCGTCGTGCTGCGAGGCCACCACCTTGGCAATCCACTGCTTCTTCGGCAGGTTGGCGGTCAGTTCCCTGAACTCCTTGCCATCATCCACCGATGCCCACAACCGACCGTCGTCGGTGCCGGTATAGATGAGCCCCTTCTTCTTCGGAGATTCGGAGATCGTGATCACGAGCTGGTGCGGCACATCGCCAATCTTTGCCTTGTCGTTGTAGCTCATGTCGGCGCTGACCTTCTCCCAGGTGTCGCCGCGGTCGCGGGAGCGGGCACAAAGACTGCGCGCCGAAGTAGAGCGTGTCGGGATCGTGAGGCGAGATGAGGATCGGCGCCAGCACCTGCATGCGAAGCGGATCCTCGCCCGCGGCCACCGGCGGCTGGATGTTCTTGTCCCGCTGCGGGCCAGTCGGCGCTACCGCGCCTGCACCAGCGGCACGCCCGCCCGCGCCGCCGCCGCGAGGCGCGGCCGGGACGCTGAAGTCGGTGCGGCTCAGCTTGCCGGAATACACGATGTTCGGATTCCGCGGATCGACGGCGTGCTGCGTGTATTCGCCGCCAGGCGCACTCTCCCACGCCATCGGCTTCAGGTTGTCGCGGCCATTGCTGAGATCGATGGCGCCGCGGTAGCTGCCGTGGTCCTGCACCGATGCGTAGACCTTGAACGGCGTACCCATGTCGTAGTTCATGCTGAAGACGGTCTGCACCGGCAGGGCGGCCATGCGCCACGTCTGGCCGCCATCATTCGAGATGCGGAAGCCGCTGTCGTTGGACAGGTACAGCGTGTGCGGACTCTTGGGATCGATCCACAGACCGTGGTTGTCGCCGCCCTGGCCCCGGCCACCCGTGCCCGCCGGCGGTCCGCCCGGCCACGCGGCACCCAGGCGCGCCCACGTCTTGCCGCCGTCGCGTGACACGCTGTTGCCAAGGGCGAGCGTGTAGACGGTGTTTTCATCGGTGGGATCGACGCGGATGTTGCCGAAGACCCACGCGTACGACGCGCCCATCGCCTTGACGAACAGGCGCTGTTCCTCGTCCTGTCCGCTGACGCGCGTCCAGGTCGCGCCCTTGTCGTTCGACCGGTACACCTCGTTGCCCCTGATGTTGCATCTGGCGGCGCTTCCGCCCGGGTTCTGCGCACGTCCACCGGCGGCGACCGGCGTCGTGTCGCAGTCATAGTTGTCAATGTAGCCGTACACCACGTTGGGATTGGAAGGCGCAACAGCGATGCCGATTCGGCCCAGCACATTTGATGGCGGCAGGCCATTCGTCAGCCGGTTCCAGGTCTTGCCCGCGTCGGTGGACTTGAAGATGCCGCCCTCGCTGAATCCAACCTCAACTCGCGGGTCGTTCCACTTGCGCCGCTGCCGCTGCCACGCGCCCGCATAGAGGGTGTTCGGGTCTGAGGGGTCCATCGCGAGATCGTTTACGCCCGTCTTCGGGCTGATCTTCAGCACATGCGCCCACGTCTTGCCGCCGTCGGAGGTCTTGAACACGCCGCGCATCTCGTTCTCAACCCACTCCTGGCCCGCCGACGCCACGTACACCGTGTTTGGATCAGTCGGATGGACAACGATGCGCCCGATCGTGCCGGTGTCGATCAAACCCATGTGCTGGAACGTCTTCGCGTTGTCGGTGGACTTGTAGACACCGACGCCTGTGTAGGAACTGCGGAAGATGTTGGACTCGCCGGTGCCCACCCAGAGGATGTCGGGATTCGAGGGCGCGACGGCCAGCGCCCCGGTCGCGGTCGAGGCCTCCTTGTCGAAGACCGCCTGCCATGTCTGGCCGAGGTCGTCCGACGCCCACACGCCACCGCAGCAGCTGCCGGCATAGATTCGCCGCGCCGACCCGCGGTCCGCGACCGTGACATCAGAGAAGCGGCCGCTGATGTTGGTCATCCCGATGTAGGACCAGTTCATGGACCGGTGCGGCGACGACGCCGTCATCGTCTCGTGGGCGTCCCACGCCTTCAGGTGTGCGGCGTGATCGCCATTCTGCGGCGCTTGCGCACCAATAGCGGAAAAGCCGATGACGAACGCGGCGGCGGAGAACGTGACGAACCTGACAGGGAACGAAGTGCGACGAGCCATGGCCTGACCTCCGGAATGGCCCTGATCCTACACCCGGTAGGCGTTGACGCGTCCCGACCGCGCCCGACTGCGGCGTAACATAGAGGCATGGGCCTTCGGTCCGACTCCCGCGGCGTCATCGTCTCGTGTCCTTCGTGCCAGCAGGCCAATCGGCTGGCCTACGACCGGCTTGGCCTGACCACCCGGTGCGGCCGATGCCAAACCGACCTTCAGGCGCCAGGCGTTCCCGTGGACGTGAGTAGCAGCGCAGACTTTGATGCCGTGGTACGTGGGTCGCGCCTGCCCGTGCTCGTGGACTTCTGGGCCGAGTGGTGCGGTCCTTGCCGCATGGTGGCGCCGGAAATTGCGAAAGTCGCCGCTACCCACGCAGGTGAGTGGCTGGTGATCAAGGTCGATACAGAGGCGGTTCAGGACCTCGCGGCGCGTCTTCAGATTCAGTCCATCCCGACGATGGCGGTGTTCCATTCGGGCCTGGTCGCCGGCCGGAAGTCCGGCGCACTTCCGGCCGACCAGATCGCAGCGTTCGTCCGGCAATCGCTGCTACGGCCGTAATCGCCGGGCGCGATGCGTCGGCGTGGCTGTCCACGGATCATCGGGCCACGGGTGTTTCGGATACCGGCCGCGCAGTTCCTTGCGCACCTCCGGATAGCCGCGTGTCCAGAAGCTCCTGAGGTCACGCGTGATCTGCACGGGCCGCTGGTTGGGGGCGAGCAGCACAAACGTGATGGGCACGAGCTTCGGTCCGAACCGGGGTGTCTCAGCCAGCCCGAAGACTTCCTGCAGCTTCACCGCTACTTCGATCTGGCCATCCTCTCGGTACACGATCGCGTGTTCGCGGCCGCTGGGGACACGCAGCACGTCGGGCGCGAGTCTGGCGATTTCGGCACGCACGTGGCCGGGAAGGTGCGCATCAAGGCGCACAGCATCCAGCCGCGTCACGCCGGCACAGGCGGAAGCGGCCAGTTCGACTGGATCGATCTCGATGCCCGAGAATTGCAGGCGGCGTAACAGACGTTGATCGGCGTCATTCGGCCCCCGCCGCTGGTAAGCCTCAAGCAGCACGCGGGACGCCACCTCCGGGTCGGCCGCTACCGGCCGTTCGCGCAGGACCAACGCATCGTAGCGATCGAGTTTTGTCGCACGCACGGTGCCGGTGGCTTCGACGAACTTGTGCGTGACCTCGCTGTGCGTGGGCGTGAGCCACTCCGGCTCAACGGCACTGGCCAGACGAATGAGCGGCTCCCCGCCGGGACGTGTGGCGCCAGAGACGTCAACCGCGACCACGAACTCTGCGTGCCGCACTCCGCTCTCGCGCGCCAGAATGGCGCCGGTGCCCGATGCGAGGAGGAACGCGTCCTGCCCGGCCCCGCGACGCTGTGCGACCCGGTCGGGATACGCCGCCAGGACGGCGCGCCTCAGATCCTCGTCGCTCAGATCGCCAGCGTGCGGGTCCGTCAGTTGTTGTGCAACCTGCCGAAGGTGAAGCGGCAGTTCGTTCGCGTCGCCGAAGACATCGAGATCCGAATCGCGTGTCTCTCCCGCTGCGGCCACGCGCAAGCGGGTGCCGTCGGAGAGACACGCACACACCCGCGCTGCCCGCGCTGTTCGTCGCGCCGCCAGCAGCAGTCGAGCCAGCCTCGGATGCAGTGGCAGTCGGCGCATGGCCCGTCCGTCGGGCGTGAGCCGTCCGTCTCGATCCACCGCGCCGAGCCTGCGCAAGAGCGCGAGCGCCGCATCACTCGCCCAGCGGGGCGGCGCCTCAAACCACTCAAACGAAACGGCATCGCCACCCCATGCCACAACATCGAGCAACGGCCCGGCAAGATCCACTCGCAGGATCTCCGGCTCGCGATGGGGCCGCAGCCGGTCGCGCGCGTCCCACAGGCGATACACGACGCCGGCCTGTGCGCGCCCGGCGCGACCGGCGCGCTGATCCGCAGAGTCCTGGGTGATGCGCTCGAGCAGGAGCGAGTCCACGGCTCGACTGGCATCGTACCTGGCGACCTTCTGGAAGCCGGTATCCACCACCGCCGTCACGTCTGGCACGGTGACGGTGGTTTCAGCCAGGTTGGTGGCGAGCACGATGCGCGGACCGCCGGTGGGGGCCAGCGCCCGGTCCTGTTCATCCGCATCCAGGCCACCGTGCAGTGGGAACACCGGCCACGCGCCACCAGCCAGTGCGCGTGCTGCGTCCTGAATCTCGCGTGCGCCCGGCAGGAAACATAACACCGCGCCGCGAGTGGATGCGGCCAGTTGCCGCGCAGCATCAGCGACCGCGACACCCGGGTGATACGAGATCTCCAGCGGAAACTGGCGGCCCGGCACGTCGATCACCGGACATCCGTTGAGAAATGCCGACACGCGCGATGGATCGATCGTCGCCGACATGACAACGATGCGGAGGTCGTCGCGGGCAAGCCAGGCCTGCTTGACCAGGGCCAGCCCGAGATCCGCGTGGATGCTGCGTTCGTGAAACTCATCCAGCACCACGGTGCGAACACCGGAGAGCAGCGGGTCCTGATGCAACATCGCGGTCAGCACGCCCTCGGTGGCGATGGTCAGCCGCGTCTCGTCCGACACTCGCCGGTCGAACCGCACGTGCCACCCGATCTCGCGGCCAACCGTCCAGCCTCGCTCTTCCGCGATGCGGCGGGCGATGGAGCGCGCCGCCACTCGTCTTGGCTGCAGCACCAGCACGGCCCCGTCGCCGACCAGAGCTGGAGGCACTCGTGTCGTCTTGCCCGCTCCTGGCGCGGCCACGACGACCGCCGCACGGTGCGAGGCGAGTGCCTCATGCACGCGGTGCAGATGATCATCAATCGGCAGGGTGGGCGTGATCCGCACCACCGTTAACCTTTGAGGAACGCGAGTACGGCGAGTACGCGCCGGTGGTCCGAGTCGTCGGGCTCCAGTCCGAGTTTCGAGAAAATGTGGCTCACGTGTTTTTCCACGGCGCCTTCGCCCACCGCCAGCCTCGAGGCGATAGCCGCGTTGCTGCGGCCTTCCGCCATGCAGGCCAGCACGTCGCGCTCCCGGGGCGTGAGCGGCGCCAGCGGATCCTCACGACGACGCCGCGCCATGACCTGCGCCACCACTTCGGGGTCGAGGGCCGTGCCGCCGCGTGCCACGCGGCTGACGGCGTCGATGAACTCCGACACATCGGCCACGCGGTCTTTCAGGAGGTAGCCCACGCCGCGCGCCCCGAGTGAGAGCAACTCCTGAGCCGCAGGTTCTTCCACATACTGCGACAGCACCAGCACACCCATCTCTGGCGCCACACGCCGCAGTTCCACGGCCGCGCGCAGGCCTTCATCCGAAAACCCTGGCGGCATTCGCACGTCTACAATCGCCACGTCAGCGTGATGTTCGCGCACGGCGGCCATCAGGGCGGGCGCGTCGCCAACTGACGCCGCTACCTGCCAACCGGAGTCCACCAGCAGACGTTCGAGACCGGCACGTAACAGCACCGAGTCATCGGCAATCACTACCCGCACGGCACCTCCACATGAACGACCGTCGGACCGCCGCCGGGGCTTGAGACAGTCAGACGTCCGTCGAGCGCTTCGACGCGATCGGTCAGTCCTGCCAACCCTCCGCCAGGAGTCACGCGGGCGCCACCGATGCCGTCATCGCGCACCTCGATCGTCAGTTGATTGGCCTCGCGCCGCGCCGTCACCAGCACATTCGTCGCCTGAGAATATCGCGCGACGTTCGTCAGTGCCTCTGCCACCACAAAATACGCCGCTGATTCCACGGCAGGTATCGGTCGTGGAGACACGGCGATGTCCACGCGCGTGGGAATGGGGCACCGGGCTGCCAGCGCCGGCAAGGCAGCCTCCAGGCCGTGATCGGTCAGGATCGCGGGATGCAGGCCGCGCGCCAGGTCCCGCAGATCCTGCAACGCGCGCTTCGCCTCTTCGTGCGCCTCGGACACCAGTCGCGCACCCTGCTCGGGGTCGGTCGCGAGTTTCTGCTGGGCGAGCCCCAGGGTCATCGCGAGCGAGACCAGTCGCTGCTGCGCGCCATCATGAAGGTCGCGCTCCAGCCGCCGCCTATCCTGGTCGGCAGCACTCATTGAACGGCTCCGGCTGCTGGCCAGGTCCGTGACGCGGCGCTGCAATTCCTCGGGAGACGCGTCAAGCAGCGCACCCGCAAGGACGGCTTCCAGCGTCGCCAGCCCCTTCGTAATTCCAACGGCCAGCATCGTCAGCACGGCACCCACAACCGTGGCCAGCACCATCGCGCCGGGGCCATCAACCCTCCAAGACCCGAAATTCACCTGGAACACGCCGACCCAGTAGGCGAATGGCGAACAGAGCAGGCTGATCGCGACAGCCCAGGTCGCGACAGTGATCGTGAACGTGACGATGCCGATCGGCAGGCGCAGCATCAGATACAGGAAGTCGCGCCACGTCGCCGGGTCTTTGCCAATCGCGGCCAGCCGGGCCAGCCAGCCCGACTCCGCCGCGGTCGGACGATATGGGTCGCGAAGGTTCGTGCCAAGGAAGTTGTTCATGCGCGCGCGTTCGAGGCTACCCAGCGTTCGCACCAACCAGCCCGTGCCGATCAGGATCGGGATGCCCAGGAGGGTCACGAGCAGGCCGAGTCCCACCGACAATCCAGTGATCACGAGCACAAAATAGAAAATGCCCAGTGGCAAGTTCACCAGCATGTGCATGAGGGCGAACCAGGTGGACGACGCCCAACCAGCGTTGGCGGCGGACGAAGAGGAGGAAGTCATGACGGGCCTTGTCGTTCTATCACGCTCGGGATTGAACGCGATGGTTCACGGTAGCGTTCGGCCCGCAAATCGAAAATCCGGCACACCCTCCTGGCTACAGGGGGGTAACCCCCCGACAAGGGGATATCCCCCGGGCGCGGTTACGTCCGCCCGTAGCTCGGGCTGTTCCTCAAGCCCGAGGATCGTCACGTTGTGGCACAATTCCCGCAGGCTCACGACAACTTCAGGAGGATTCATGCGTCAACGTTCGCCGATCAACGTCATCCCTGCCGCGCTGTTGGCGCTGGTGTTTGTCGGGGCCTCGCTCCTGGCGCAAGGGGCAAAGTCAACCGGCGCGGCCACACCGCAGGAAGCGGTGGCCGTCATCAAGAAAGCTGCGGCCGCCGACGACTTCCTGGTCGCGTTGCCGGTCATCTCGCCCGCCGGCCTGAAGACTATCGCCAACGAAGGCGTGAGCGGCGTACTCATGGTGCTCGCGTTCTCGGATCCCGACGACACCATGCCCGGAGCGCCGAAGCCGCCGAAGGCCGAACTCGACGCGCAGCGCAAGAAGTACAACGAAGCCCTCAACCTGGCCAAGGCGGCCCTGAAGCCGCACGGGCTCGACACCGTGATCGGTAAACCGCCGATGGCGCCAGAGACCCAGAAGACCATCAACGCTGCGCTCGACAAAGCCGACAACTTCACGCTGGTGACTTCGCTGTTTAACGCCATGGTGAAGATGGGACCGATGCTGGGGATGAAAGAGGCGCCGAATCCACAGCCGCTCGGCAATATCGGCACCGTGACCGGCTACAAGATCACCGGCGACAAGGCGACCGCGCAGAACGGCGCAGAGACGATGGACTTTGTGCGTATCGGTGGCCGCTGGTACATCGAACCGCCGTCGGGCCCGGGCGCGCCGCCAACCGAAGCGGCCGCGAGCCGTCAGGCGCCCGCGCCGCGTGCCACCGCGACTGGAAAAGAGCCCGAGGTGGTGGTGGGCGGCATCCAGGTGGTGCGAGTTGTGGTCCCTGACAACGACTTCATGGCCAAGCCGTTCAATGAGGACAACGGCACGAAGATCGCGCTGTGGATCAAGATGCCGGCCGGACAGGGACTGATCGAGATCGATGAGGACGCCTCGCTGCTCGAAAGCGTCACCGACGACAAGGGCTCGAGCATCGGAGGCAAGTTCGACAGCTTTCCTGATGAATTCAAAGACGGCTCCGGGGGCATCATCGAGATCGAAAGCACCGGTTTTGCCGCGCCCGGCGCCACGGCCATCCTCGCTGAAGGGTCGATCGCGATCACGGCGGCCACCGGCACGCGCAAGACGCGCGTGGCCAACGTGCGCCTGACGAACGAGGCCACTTTCAGATTTGGCCAGACCCCGATTACCGTCGCCGAGGTGGAAACGCAGGGCGAGTCGCAGACCTTCACGCTCAAGTTGCCGCGCCAGGTGATGACCTCGATCAAGAACGTGGTCTTCCTCGACGCGAAAGGCCAGCCCATCGAAGGCAGCCGCACCAGCACCGGCTACATGAACGACGCGGGCGAGATGGGCATGACCGTGAAGACCGCGGCAAAAACCATCACGATCGAGTTCGAAGCCTGGACGGGACTCAAAGCCGTCAAGGTTCCTTTCAAGGTCAGGGCAGCGCTCGGGATTCAGTGACATGGCGAATACGCTGACGTCGACTCAGGCGCGCACGCTTGAGGCTATCGTCAACCTCTTTGAAACTGGCCAGGTGCTGGGTGACTACGGCCAGGTCACGGTGCTGGCCGGTGACACGGGCCACCTGACGTTTGGCCGTTCGCAGACGACGCTCGGTTCGGGGAATTTGCACACGTTACTGCAGCGCTACTGCAGCAACGGCGGGGCGCGGTTTGGTCGCCGGCTTGAGCCATTCCTGCCGCAAATCGCCCGCGTGACACCGCTCTCGATGGACATGCGCGGTTGCACAACCTGCTGCGGGCCACTGCCGACGATCCGGTCATGCGTGACGTGCAGGATCAGTTCTTCACCGATGTGTACTTTCGGCCTGCGGTACGCACGGCCGAGCGACAAGGCATCGGTTTGCCGTTGGGCATGGCCGTCGTGTACGACTCGTTCGTGCATGGCTCCTGGGGACGCATCCGGGACCGCGTCAGCGGGACGCCCGGCACCCGCGGGGAGCGGGCGTGGGTCACTGACTACGTCGCGGCACGCAGGCACTGGTTGTCCACACACCCCCGGCGCGACCTTCGAGCCACGGTGTACCGCATGGACTCCTTCCAGCGCCTGATTGATCTTGGCGCGTGGGGACTTGAATTGCCGCTCGTCATACGCGGCGCGGAAGTGTCGCTGGCGTCTCTTGCCGGCACGCCACCCGGCGCATTTGATGGTCCGCATCCAGGGACACGCCTGATCTCACTCCCCACGTCACCCTCACCCTTGCAGCGTGGGCTCGACGTACGACTCGTGCAGCTGGCATTGTCTGAACGAGGCGCGGAGATTCGCGCAGACGGCGTTTACGGCCGCGCTTCAGCCGACCGCGTCGCCGATCACCAGCGGTCCATCGGCGCCGCCGCCACCGGCGTGGTCGATCCCGAAATGGCGTTGGCGCTCGCACTGGAACTCTGAGGTGTCCGTTGTTTCACACCTTGCCGTCGCACCTGACGATTACGACAAGCGCATTCGGACACTGATCCCGCTCTACGACGAGCTGATCCCCGAAGTCGCTGGTGCGCTGGCGCATGCGGGTCGGCCCATCCGTCACATCGTCGATCTCGGTGTCGGGACGGGCGCGCTGGCGCAGGCGTGCTTGAAGGCAGTGCCGGCGGCGCGTGTCTGGGGTATCGACGCGGACGGCGCCATGATGCAGGTGGCTCGCAGGCGGCTCGGCCGGCGCATGGCACGGGTCACGTTGGTCGAGGGGAGTTTCATCGACGTGGCGTTGCCGGCCTGCGACGCCATCGTCGCCAGCTACGCGCTGCATCACATTCGCACTCTTCGACAGAAGCAGGCCTTCTATCGGCGCTGCCATGCGGCGCTGCGGCCAGGCGGCGTGCTGATCAACGGTGATTGCACGCCGGCGTCCACGCCACAGGGCTTTGCGCGGGATCTGGATGTCTGGTTCACGCACCTCGCCAGGACGTTCGGCAGCCGCCCAGGCGCCAAGCGCGTCTACGAGTCGTGGGCCGACGAAGACGTCTATGTGCCGCTGGCCACTGAGCTGAAGTTACTCCAGCGCGCGGGTTTCGACACCGACGTGCCGTGGAGGAAGTCGCCGTTCGCGGTGATCGTGGCGACCAAGTGATCTCGGGCTTGAACAGCCCGAGCTACGTACCGCTCGAGGAACAGCCCGAGCTACGGACCGGCTCGAGTCGCCAGCCCGAGCCGTCGAGTCCTCCTGAGCGTAGCTCGGCCTGGTTCTCAAGGCCGAGGCCTGCACACACTTTGAGATACTCTTGACGCTCCAGAGGAGAATCCCATGCTCGATTTTCTGTTGATCCTGCACTTCATCGGCTTGGCGCTTGGCGTCGGCACCGGCTTCGCCATGCTCACGCTCGGACTCTCGACGGCCGACATGGCGCCTGCAGACCGTGGCGCCTTCATGCGCCGCGCGTCGGTGATCACCCGCAACGGCGCCATCGGGCTCACGCTGCTGATTCTTTCCGGGGTTGGGCTCGTGATGGCGAGGGGCGTTCAGATGGTCATGGCCTGGGGTGGACCGATGTTCCACGTCAAGCTCACCCTGGTCGCAATCATGATTGGCGTGTTCGGCTATCTGCAGGTCTTGCTGCGCCAGTCACGATCGGCGGACGGCGCTGCTGCCGCCGCACGCATTCCTCTGGTCAGCCGCGTGATGCTGGTGCTCGGCGTCTCAGTGGTGGTGTTCGCGGTCTTGGCGTTTCACTAAGAAACTTAGGAGCTTAGGAACTTAGGAACTGAGGAACTGGTTCTCGTAGGGCGCGCTGGTTTTCAAGCGCGCCGGACATTCGCGGCCTTGAGACCCAGGCCGGTTCGATTCAAGCGGTCGATGCAACGATTCCACGGAGGTGGAGCGTGCAAGCATTCGACATGAGCGAAGTGCTGAAAGCAGAGATTTGGGCGCGGCGACAGCGGGGCGAAACGTACGCGGCGATGCGGGCGGCGATCGGCGCGTCGGGCCAAACAATCCATAGCGTGATTCGAGAATGGGGCGGCATCCCGCCGCGCCCCGGCGTCGCGCCACGCGGACGCTGACGGCGGCCGAGCGCGAGGAGATTTCTCGTGGGGTGGCCGCCCACGACAGCTTCGCGGCCATCGGCCGACGGCTGCACCGGCCGACGTCGACCATCAGCCGCGAAGTGCAGCGGCATGGCGGCCGCACGCGGTATCGCGCGGCCACGGCCGACCACGCGGCGTGGCGGCGCGCCCGGCGACCGAAACCCTGTCGGTTGGCGCAGCAGCCGCGGTTGCGCAGGCGGGTCGCGGCCGCGCTCGCGCGGGACTGGTCGCCGCAGCAGATTGCCGCGTGGTTGCGGCGCCGCTACCGCGATAATCCCGAAATGCAGGTCTCGCACGAGACGATTTATCGCAGTCTGTTTGTCCAGGCCCGCGGCGTCCTGAAGCGTACCCTCGTGCAGCATCTCCGGCGCGCGGGCAAGTTACGACGCCCGCGGCGCCGGCCCGCCCTGACGCACTCGCGCATTGCGGATCTGGTCTCCATTCGCGAGCGGCCGGCCGAGGCGACCGATCGCGCCGTCCCGGGGCATTGGGAAGGCGATCTGCTCCGAGGAGCGCACCATTCCCACATCGCCACGCTGGTCGAACGCCACTCGCGGTTCGTGATGCTGGTGCGCACGCCGCAGATCGATGCGCCCAGCGTCGCGCGCGCCCTCGCGCGTCACATTCGCCAGCTCCCGCCTCAGCTGCGACGCTCGCTCACCTGGGATCGGGGGTCGGAGATGGCGGCCCATCGGCAATTCACGCTGGCGACTAACGTCCAGGTGTACTTTTGCGATCCGCAGAGCCCCTGGCAGCGCGGATCCAACGAAAACACCAATGGGCTGCTCCGGCAGTACTTCCCCGAGGGCACGGACCTGCGCGCCTTCAGCCAAGCGAAACTCAACCGGATTGCGGATCGGCTCAATACGCGTCCGCGCAAAACGCTCGATTATGAAACGCCTGCGGATAGACTAGCGGCGGCCGTTGCAATCACCGCTTGAATTCACCCGCGCTACGAAAACAGTTCCCCAGTTCCCCAGTTCCTAATTTCCCAATTGACTATCTTCCGCGCGCAATGGCGACCTGGAACCAACCCGAGTTGTCGTTGAAGGTCAGGTCGTTGATGCCGAGGAACAGCTGGCCATTGGCCGGCATGCGGATGGCCTGGGGCGCGGAGCCGATTGAGAACGGCTGGCCGTTGCCCACCTTGCCGATCAGGCCTCCCACGGGAAGTGACCGCACGGGCAGGCTGCGGAAGACGGCGCTGACGCGCGCTGCGCTGTTGCCATCGGCCGTCGCCGTGTCGTTGGGCTCGGTGCCGAACTTGATCTCGCGAGAGACCGAGAAGCGCAGGTACTCGCCAGTGCTGACGGTAATCCCTGCGCTGGTCCACGGCTCGTTCGCCACGACGTTTACCGTGCCGTCGCTCTGCTGCCCGCCCTGGGCCGGCGTCGGGTTCATGGTCAGACCGACGGTGGCCGGCACGAGGTAAATTCGTGCCACCCGATCCGCCGAAATTTCACGTTCGCCTGCACCGGAGTTGAACCGGAGGACGAGCGGCGACGTCCCGCCGACGTCCGTCCAATCGGCCAGCAAAGTGTCCCCATTCTTGAACACCACCAGGTTGTTCGCCTGATTCATGCCGTTGAACCATGCCTGCTGGGGTGTGACGTTGCCGCCAAAGTCCACCATCGCGACCTGATCCTTGGCGATGAAGCGCTCTGAGCCGCCCACGCGGACTTCGAAGCCGCGGGCACCCATATCCACCAGTGAGGCCTGCAGGGTTTCACCCGAGCGCAGCGTAATAGTGACCGGCGCCTGTGCCGAGAGGACCACGCCGACGGCCACAGCCATCGCGACGATCCCTGAAAGAATTTTCCCCTGACGATTCATAGTGTCTCCTTCAATAACCTGAGTTCTACCGATATCCTATGCAATGCAAGGTGGAGGCCAATGTGCAGAATGTGACGTTTTACCGCTGGAATGACATGGAAAAGGAAAAAGTCACCGATTTACTCGATCGGCGGCTGATTACGGGCGACAGGATGATGCTGGCCCATGTGTACCTGAAGAAGGGCTGCGTGGTGCCCCGACATCAGCATGAGAACGAGCAATTGACCTACGTGCTGGATGGCGCCCTCCATTTCTGGATCGGCGAAGACGGGTCGCAGGAGATCACCATCCGGGCCGGGGAAGTGCTGCACATCCCATCCAACGTCTGGCACAAAGCCGAGGCGCTCGAAGACACATTGGACGTGGATGTGTTCAGTCCCCCGCGTGCCGACTGGCTCGCCAAGACTGACGACTACCTGCGAAAGTAGCCATGGACCTGGGGCTTCGCGACCGGGTGGCGATAGTGGCGGCCGGCAGCAAAGGGCTGGGCCGCGCCATCGCCACGACGCTGGCGGCAGAAGGCGCGCGTGTCGTGATCTGCGCGCGCGGGGCGGAGCCGCTCGAGCACACATGCCGCGCCATCACCGCATCGGGCGGCCGCTGTCACGGTGTGGTCGCCGATGTGTCGGTGCCGGCAGACATCGCGCACGTGGTGACGGAGGCGGAGCGGGTCTTCGGGCCGGCGGAAGTTCTCGTCACCAATACCGGGGGCCCGAAATCCGGTCGCTTCGAGACGCTGACGCCCGACGACTGGGACGCCGCCACACGCCAGTTGCTGCACAGTGCCGTCGGCTTTGCGCGCGCCGTGTTGCCCGGCATGCGGGCTCGGCGGTGGGGGCGCATCATCAACGTCACGTCCATCGCGGCCAAACAGCCCGTGGACGGTCTCATGTTGTCCAACAGCCTCCGGGCCGGTGTGGTGGCGTTTGCCCGCACGCTCGCCAATGAGGTGGCCGCAGAGGGCATCACCGTCAACAACCTGCTGCCCGGCTACACCCGCACGGAGCGCGTGGTGGACCTCTCAGCCCAGATGGCGGCCGCCGGCGGCACCACACCCGAAGACATCGTCAAACGGTGGGAGGCCGACATTCCCATGAAGCGGCTGGGCGAGCCCGCGGAATTCGCCGCCATGGCGGCATTTCTGGCCTCCGAACAGGCAAGCTACGTGACGGGCCAGTCGATCGCCGTGGACGGCGGTTGGATTCGCGGCCTGTTCTGATACTCTTGCCAAGGAAGTAACGGCACCGTGTCGCCTATAGAACTCGCGCTCAACATCACCCCGCGCGCCCGGCTGGACGTCGTGGATGTCCGTGCTCTCACCACACAACTTCACGGCGAAGCCCTCAGCGGTTATCGGCGCCACTTTTATGCGTCCGAGCACTCCACGGCGGGGTTTTTGCCCCAGAGCCTGGCTGCCCGGCTGACCGACCAGTTTGGCGGCGTGGAACCGTATCTGGACGTGTTCCGCACGGTCTTCCCGGAAGGCGCGGGCTACCGGCACGACCAGCTTGAGCTGCGCGACGAACTGGCCCCCGAGCAAAAGGCCATCGAGCCGACCAACGCCGATTCGCACCTCGCGTTCATGGGTGGCGGCCTTCGCGCCTGTGTGACAGACGATGCGCAGAGGCCGACGCCGGTGTACTTCGTGGACTTTGACGGCGTGTATCGCAACGTGCCGCGCAAACGCGTGGCGCGTGTGGTCGGCTTCAACCGCGAAGAGGAAGTGGCGCGCACCACCATCCGCGTGCCGGTGTCCGGGCATCCCATCGATGCGGTGAATCTGCGCGAATCGCGACTGGGCCTGTTCGATCAGGTGGCCGAACTCATCGCGCAACACGGCGTGACCAAAGGGCGCGTGCGCCTGGAACTGGCCACCGGCGAACAGTACGCGAGCCTCACGGTCAACGAGTACGAAACGCTGTTGATGAAACACGATCTGGCCGACGTCCTGAAGAATCCACTCAGGTTCGCGGCCGAAAAAGTGCGGCACGCCTGGAACGATCCCCGCGCCGTGCCGGCCAAAGCCCGTGACTATGCGCAGTACGATCTGGTGCGCGCGATGAACAAGCTGCTCGACGCGCTCGGGCTGCACACGTCACGCATCGAGCGCCTGCTCGCGCGAAGCCTCGAGGCCCCCGCCTCGCGCTTCCTGCGCATGCGCCGGTCGGTGGACCTCATGGTCTCGGACGCCAAGCTGGCCGGCCGCGGCGAGTTGGTGCAGGGCCTCTACCAGTCGCCCATCCTCGTGCAGTGGCGTCCGGCCCGCGACGAAGCGCGCCAGGTAGACGTGGCGCTCACACGCTTCGAGTAAAGAAACGACGGATCACTGGGAGACGCAGAGGCTCAGAGTAGGGCTGGCAACAACCCTTGTGAATCTCCGCGTCTCGGAGCCTCCCTGTGATCCTGCGTGGGCGCTTGATCCTGCGTGACTCGACGCGTCAGAACGCCTCGTCCCACGGTACCGACAACCGAATCGCACACCGGATGATGCCGGCCATGCTGTAGGTCTGCACAAAATTGCCCCATTGCTCGCCCGTCCGCGGATCGACGTGTTCGGCGAGCAGCCCGTGCGGGTTCCGGCATCGCAGGACATTCTCGAACAGAGCCCGCGCCTCGTCACGCCGGCCTATCGTGGCGAGCGCATCGATGTACCAGAACGTGCACGCCAGAAACGCGTTTTCAGGCGCGCCAAAATCGTCGGGTTCGATATAGCGAAAGATGAATCCCCCGCGCATCAGGTCGCGGCCGATCACGTTGACGGTGCTGATGAACCTGGGGTCGTCGGCCCGCAGGAATCCGACGTCGTTCAGGCGGAGCATGCTGGCGTCGAGGGACTGACCACCCATCGTTGACACAAAACTCCCGATCGAGGCGTTCCACGCGTGGTCGCAGATGAACTGGTGGATACGCGCGGCCTCGCCGCGCCAGAAGACGGCGCGGTCGTCCAGGCCCAGTCGCGTGGCGATGCGCGCCAGCCGGTCGCAGCCGGCCCAGCACATCAGGCTCGAGAAGGTATGGACCTCAGACCGGTCGCGCAGTTCCCAGAGTCCGGCGTCGGGTTGGTCAAACACGGCCGCGGCGCGTTCGCCGAGCAGTTCCAGCCGCCTGAACAGCGTCGCATCGCCGCCATGCACCAGCCGGCGATCGAAGAACACGTGGGTGGCCGTCAGAATCGCCGAACCGTACACGTCATGCTGCGTTTGCCGATATGCCAGGTTTCCCACGCGGACCGGGCCCATCCCGCGATACCCCGGCAACGAATCGATCTCGAGTTCGTCCAGCGAAGCGCGCCCGTTGATGCCGTAGACAGGCTGCAGCGCCCGGCCCTCGGCGGCCGCCACGACATTGAGGATGTAGCCCAGATACCGCTCCATCGTGCGAGTGGCGCCAAGGCGGTTGAGTGCGTCCACGACGAAGTACCCATCCCGCAGCCAGCAATAGCGATAGTCCCAGTTGCGAGGGCTGCCCGCGGCTTCGGGAATGGACGTGGTCATGGCCGCCACAATCGCTCCCGTGTCCTCGCACGCGTTCAATTTGAGCGTGATCGCCGATCGGATGACCGCGTCCTGCCACTCGAAAGGGATGCTCAGGTAGCGCACCCATTCGCGCCAATACGCCACGGTCTCCTCAGAGAAGTGGCGGGCGAGTTCCCCGACATTCGCGGGCACGGTCTCATCGGGCCCGAGCATCAGGGTGACCGCGTCGTTCAGATAGAAGACACGCTCGTCGAGGACGGCGGTGATCGAGGCGTTGGTGGTGAGTCTCAGCGTCAGCCCCCCACACTGATATCGAATGTGGTTGCTGCCTGACGTGGCCGTGGCCGCCCTTGATCCGTACTGCTCGGCGGGCCGAAGCCTGATGCGAATGCGAGGGCTGCCCGACGTACGTCGAATCTGTCGCACCAGCATCATCGGACTGAATACGCGCCCATGCTGAAGAAAGCGCGGCATGACGTCCGTGATCTCCACCGAGGCGCCGTCGCGGTCGAACAGGCGCGTCACGAGCACGGGCGTGTTGACCACGTACTCCTGTTCCGACCGTACCCAGTCGGACAACTCGATGGTGAAGTGCCCCGCGGCGCCGGCGTCGGCGGGCTGGTTCTGCAGCAGAGCGCAGAACACAGGGTCGCCATCGAACCCCGGCGCGCACGACCAGACGACATCGCCGTCGGCATCAATCAGGGCGCTCGTCGTGCCATTGCCGATCAGGGCAAGGTCGAGGGATGTCATGGGCGTCATCTCCTGTACCTGACGATATTGCGTTGGGGCGCAGGTGTGCCCGATGTGAGCCACGCGAGGACGGACGGCACGTCGGGCAACCGCCATCCGGCCCTTGTCCGACCGATGCCGACCTTGACCGAGTAGCCGCCGAGTTGATTCACCATCGCGAATCCGTACTCATCGGTCACATCGTCTCCAATGAACAGCGGGGACCGGCCCAGAAAGGGCGCCTCACGCATGAACGACGCGATCGCCGCGCCCTTGTCTCTGCCGGCGGGCGCGAGTTCCACCACCTGCTTGCCCTGCTGCAGGCAGTATTGGTCGCCCAGGGACATCCGCAGTTTTCGCATGACACGATGCGCGTAACTCGCCAGTTGCGGGGCGCGTCGATAGTGCAGTGCCAGTGACAGGCCCTTGTCTTCGACCAGCAAACCGGGGTGCCGGATACCGATGCCTTCAAGGACGTGCCGGGCGCCGTCGAGCGCGCGTACCGGCCCGGGATGCCGTGTCACGTCGCCGTTTGCCGCGCGTCGTTCAAGCCCGTGTTGTCCGGCGGCGGGAAGCAGCCGGGCGGGGAACAGGCGGTCGATGCTCTCGAGGGATCGCCCCGAGATGAACGCCAGCGCGCCGCCTGACGACTGATAAAGCGCCTCGACCAGGCCGGGCAGTGTGCGATCCAGCCTGACGCGCGCGGGTGCGTCGGCAAAGTCCACCAGTGTCCCGTCCACGTCCAGGAAATACGCGCACCCGGTGAGCGGCAGCCGTATCACGGGCCCTCGAGTGGCGGCTGCGATCCGCCAGAGGTGTTGCCGGTCATCAGCCGGTCCAGGAGGCGGCTGCGCCTGCGCATGCCGGCGGCGTCAATCAGCATGCGTCCGGCCCACCGGAACACGTTGAACTCTCCGATGAGGCTCCGCATCAATCGCATACGGGCCCGCTGCTCGCGCTCGGGCATTTCCAGGGCAGCCTGCAGGGCTGCCGCACACTCATCGGCGTCGTAGGGGTTGACGATGATGGCTTCGGCCAGCTCGCGCGCGGCACCGGTGAACTGGCTCAGCACCAGCACACCGCGCTCATCGTCGCGCGCCGCCACAAACTCCTTGGCCACGAGGTTCATTCCGTCATGAAGGCTGCTGACAAAACACAACTCGGCTGCGCGGTAGTACTCGTACACGCCCAGGGCTTCGTGATGCTCACTGAGCAGGATGATTGGCGGATGCGGCGCCAGCGCGAACCGGCGGTTGATGCGATCGACCAGGGCGCGCACCCGCACTTGATAGGTGTCGTATTCTTCGATTCCCGCACGTGTGGGCGCGGCGATCTGCACGAACGTGAAGCGCCCCACCCATTCCGGGTGGAGGTCCATCAACCGCTCGACGGCCCGCAGGCGTTCTTCAATGCCCTTCGTGTAGTCGAAGCGATCGACACCGATGCCGATCGCGTGGTCGCCCGGAAGGCCGTGCCGGCTTCGCACATTCGTGCGGCACTGCGCGACGGACTTCTGAACCAGGCTGGTTGAGAGCGGCCACTCGATGGAGATGGGATACCGCTTGACCGACGTGAGTTCGCGCCGGTACGACACCGTGAACATCTCGCGGTCCACGCGCGCCTCAAGTTGCCGATCGACCGTGTCCACAAAATTGTTGCAGTGGAACTGGGTATGGAATCCCAGGATGCTGCTGCCGAGCAGGCCGTCAAGCAACTGCTCGCGCCACGGGCAGATCGCGAACGCTTCGGGATTAGGCCACGGAATGTGCCAGAAGGTGATGATGGTGGCGTTGGGCAGCGCCTCGCGAATCATGCGGGGCGCCAGCGCGAAGTGGTAGTCCTGAACGAGCACGATCGGGTCGTTCGACACGGATTCCTCGACCACCGCCCGCGCGAACTTCCGGTTCACGTGGACGTACTGATCCCAATCGGTAGTCCGGAAGGTCGGTCGGACGTGCGCGATGTGGCACAACGGCCAGAGTCCTTCGTTGGAGAAGCCGTAGTAGTAGCCGACCTCCTCTTCTTCGGTGAGCCACACTCGTCGAAGCCGGTAGCTCGGATCCTCCGGGGGCACCGCGATGTGATGGTGCCGATCGACCACGTCGCGATCAGCCGATCCACTCCCGTGCGCAATCCAGGTCCCAGAACAGGTGCGCATGATCGGTTCCAGCGCCGTGACCAGTCCGCTGGCCGGCCTTCGCACCTCAATGCCATCGTCGCGGCGAATGTGGATGTACGGCTCGCGGTTGGAGAGGACGATGACCTGTTGGCCGCGCAGTTCCTGGTTGAGAACGGTGCGCAGGGCGTCGGGCGACCAGGCAAACCGGTCTTCGTCTGTGGGCCGTCGCTCAGACTCGATGTCGCGAATCAATTCGCGCAAATCGCGCGCGAGTGGCCTGAATTCTGGGGAGTCCGGCATGTTGGCCGGCCGCAGCAGGCCTTCGCCGCGAAGCAGCGCGCGCATGCCTTGCACCCAGCCGCGCCAACTGAGCTGCGCGATCACCACGGTCAGCAAGGAGACGATGACGCCGAGGCCGACGAACAGGTAGAAGAGATACAGCCGCGTCTCCTGGCTGCGTCGCGCCACGAAGCTCATGTCGTGGACAAGGATCAGTGTGCCGTTGGGAGCCTCGGGTGAACCCAGCGCATGGGTTGAGACCAGCAGCGGACCCAGGGGGCTGTCGACGATATGTCCCTCGACGCCTGAAAACGCCATCAGTTCCGCGCACCGCCCCGGCGGGGGCAGCGTGCCCGCGGCGATCGGAGTCGCTTCGGCTGATGGGCAGAAGGCCACGCCGTACACCCGTTCGTCCTGAGCCACGCGCGTCAGCACTTGCCGAACGCTCCCCTCATTCCCAAAACGGAACAGGTTGTGCACGGGGTCTTGCACGGTATTGGCGATCAGGCGCGCGCGGATCTCGATGTCCCTCTTGAACCACCGCAACGTCAGGTTGTCCACGAGCGGCAGCACGGCGTACGCAAACGCCGCCAGCACCACCAGCAACGGGATGATGAATCGTAGTGAGAGTCGCACGTGAGGTCCAGGTTCGACCCTACCACGTGGGTGCGATCTGTCAATCCACACTAAAGGACCTAGAGCGGCCAGCAGCAGATCCTGCGCGCTCTGCGTGTCACCGCCGAGCGCTTCGGGGTCGCGTTCATAGCTGCCGTTGGCCGTCAGCACCCGTCCGCGATGGTTGTCGCCGAGATACGCAGTCAGGACGACCGACCGAAGGTGATCCGCCTGCTTCGGGTCGGTCACAGGGCACAACACCTCCACCCGTCGGTCGAGATTGCGCTCCATGACGTCGGCGCTGCCGATGTACACCTTCGGGTCTCCCGCGTTCGCGAACCAGAAAATCCGCGAGTGTTCAAGGAAGCGCCCAATGATCGAGCGCACGCGGATGTGGTCGCTGACGCCAGGCACACCTGGCCGCAGCACACACACGCCTCGCACCAGCAGATCCACGTGGACGCCCGCCTGCGACGCCCGATACAGGTGCCGGACCATCTCGGGGTCGGTGATCGCGTTGATCTTTATGATGATGCCGCTCGGCTGGCCGGCTTCGGCCGCGGCAATTTCGCGACCGATCAGCTGCGCCAGGCCCGATCGCAGGCTCAGCGGCGCCACGAGCAGCGCCCGATACTGCACCTGGTTCGAGTACCCGGTCAGGTAGTTGAACAAGTCCGACGCGTCCTCGACGATCTCGTCGCGCGAGGTGAAGAGGCCGAGATCGGTGTAGATTCTCGACGTCACGACGTTGTAGTTGCCGGTGCCCAGATGCGCGTAGCGCCGAATGCCATCGGCTTCCTTGCGCACGACCAGACACAACTTGCAATGGGTCTTCAGGTTCAACAGCCCGTACACCACATGCACGCCGGCGGCTTCAAGCCGTTGCGCCCAGAGGATGTTGTTGCGCTCATCGAACCGTGCCTTCAGTTCCACCAGCACGGCCACCTGTTTGCCGCCGTCGGCGGCCCGCACGAGCAGGTCCACCAGCGGGGAGTTGGGCCCGATGCGGTACAGCGTCATTTTGATGCCGAGCACCTGCGGATCCGCGACGGCCGCGCTCAGAAAGGCTTCCACCGCACCGAAGGACTGGAAGGGGTGGTGCACCAGGCGATCGCGCTGACGCAGTTCGGTGAAGATCGCCTCGCCGTCGTCATCGTCCCAGACGGGCGCCGGAAGGAAAGGCGGGTATTTCAACTCGGCCCGATGGAGCTGGGTGAGCTCCATCCAATCGCCGAAGCCGAGGCGTTCCTTGGTGCGGAAGACGTTCTCTTCCTCTATCTCGAAGTTCTCGATCAGGGTGTCGAGCACCCGGCGCGGCACTCCGGCTTCGACCTTCAGCATCGAGAGCGCTCCGTGCCGGCGTTCGCGCAGGCTCTTGTCGATCGATTCGAGGAGATCGTCGGCTTCGTCCTCCTGGATGACGAGGTCGGCGTCGCGCACCACGCGGAAGAGATAGGCGCCCTTCACGGTGGTGCCGGGGAACAGCCGCGCCAGGTTCGCCCGGATGATGTCTTCGAGGAAGACGAATGTCTGGTGGCCGCGCGGAGCCAGCCTGTCGGGAAGGAGCACGAAGCGCGGAAGGACGTCGGGAATCTTGACGCGCGCGAACTTCGTCCGTCCCGCATGCTTCACGACCACGGCCAGATTCAGGCTCAGGTTCGAAATATACGGAAACGGGTGGCCCGGGTCGAAGGCGAGCGGTGTGAGCACCGGCCAGATTTCGCGGGCGAAATAGGTTTCAAGGTGTTGCGACACCGCCGGGGTGTAGTCAGCGGGGTCCAGGAAGTGGATGTGTGCGTCGGCGAGTTGAGGCCGCAGGTCACGTGTCCAGCACTTCGCCTGCAGCGCCAGCATCTCGGTGGCCTGGCGACGCACCTGCACCAACTGTTCCTCGGTGGACATCCCGTCGGGCGAGACATCTTCGGTGCCCGTCCGCTGTTTGCGCAGCAGCGAGGCGACCCGAATCATGAAGAACTCGTTCAGGTTGGCGGCCACGATGGCCAGGAACTTGACCCGCTCAAGCAGTGGATGAGACGGGTCAGCCGCTTGCGCCAGGACCCGCCGGTTGAATTCGAGCCAGCTCAGCTCGCGGTTCAGGTAAAACGACGGGTCGGTCAATGGCCGATCCGCAGCCGGAGTCGACGCGCTGGGAGCTGGGGCGGTGGCCTCGGGCACGCGACTCATATCTCCCATTATAGGAGGGTGATGTAAACGGGCCTCCGGCCGGCCAAACGGGTGGCCAATGGGCGCATAATGAGCAAATACGCCTAGGGCGCCAGGTGTGGCGTCGCGGGGGACCCAGAAACATGGGGCGAATCCGGTGGCCGAGCGGCCGCCGGTAGAGGACTTCCAGCCTCGAGCCCGTCAGCTAACCCCGTCGGCGATTGGAGGTGAGGTATGTCCGGTCGGCCTCTGTCACCGCCGCAGTTGCTGGCGAGTGGCATGGCGGGTGTCATTCTGGTCGGTACGCTGTTGCTGGTCACTCCGTTGGCCGCGGCAGACGGCGCCGGCGTTGGATGGTCCGCCGCTTTTTTTACATCCACATCCGCCGTGTGTGTCACCGGCCTCGTGGTCGTCGATACGCCGACCGCGTTCTCAGGATTCGGACAGGCGGTCGTCCTCCTGCTCATTCAAATCGGCGGACTCGGGTACATGACCCTCTCTACGCTGGTAGTGGTGGCGCTGGGCCGGCGTGTGTCGATGAACGAACAGCACTCGCTGCAGGAGTCGCTGAACCTGTCGTCACGCAGCGACATCCTCAGATTCGCCATGACGGTGATCAAACTCACGCTGGCGTTTGAACTTGCCGGCGCTGTCATTCTGGCCATCCGCTGGTGGGGCCATTTCGGGGTCGACGCGCTCTGGCTCGGCCTGTTTCACTCGGTGTCGGCGTTCAACAACGCCGGCTTCAGCCTGTTCTCCAACAGCCTCATGGATTGGCGGGGCGATGTGGTTGTCAACGTGACGATCATGGCGCTCATCGTGAGCGGCGGTATCGGGTACCTTGTGCTTACTGAGCTGGGACGTTACCGCAGGAACGTATCGCTTGCGCTGCACACTCGATTTGTTCTCACGTTGACCGCCGTGCTCATCGTCGGCGGCACCGTCGCCATTCTCATCACCGAGCGCGGCAACCCCGCAACGCTGGGGCCGATGGGGTGGCCCGGCGCGATTCTGGCCGCGGCGTTTCAGTCGGTCACCACACGCACGGCCGGGTTCAACACGCTCGATATGGCCGCGCTGCAGCCGGCCACGTATTTCCTGATGCTGATATTGATGTTCATTGGTGGCGCGCCCGGCGGCACCGCGGGCGGTGTGAAGATCAGCACCTTTGGTGTGACCGTGCTGGCTCTGTGGGCGACCATCCGCGGTCAAGGGGAGCCGACGGTGTTCTGGCGCCGCATTCCCGCCGATCTTGTGGCGCGCGCCTTCTTTGTCAGCCTGATCGCGTTTCTCGCCGTCAACGTCGTCACCGGCGTGCTGCTGGTGCGCGAGGGCGGGGACTTGCTGCGCACCCTGTTTGAAGCCGTGTCGGCGTTCGGCACCGTCGGCCTCTCGACAGGCGTGGCAGGCACGTTCGTGAGCCTGAGCGCCAGCTTCTCCGAGACCGGCCAGTTACTGATTTGCCTGCTGATGTTCATGGGCCGCATCGGCCCACTCACTCTTGCGTTTGCCCTCGCGTCGCGCCGGACGCCGACGCGTGTGGGCTATCCTGAAGGCCGCGTCCTCATCGGGTGATTCATACATGCTCAAACGTCAATTTGCGGTGATTGGTCTCGGTCGGTTCGGCGCGGCGATGGCCACCACGCTGCTCGGTCTGGGCCAGGATGTGCTCGGTATGGACAGCGATGAGGGACGGGTCCAGGGCTTGTCGGGCAGCGTGCCCCACTTGATGGTGGTGAACGCCAGCGACCCCAAAGCCCTGGAAGAGGCCGGCGTGGGCCAGGTGGATGTGGCGGTCATCTCCATCGGCACCAACATCGAGGCCAGCCTCCTCATCGTCATGGCCGTCAAGGAGTTGGGCGTCAAGTTCATCGTGGCCAAGGCCACGACTGAAGTGCATGGGCGCATTCTTGAACGGCTGGGCGTCGATCGCGTGATTTACCCCGAGCGTGAAGCCGCCGTCCGCATGGCGCACAGCCTGGTGGTGCCGAACGTGATCGACTACATCAGCCTGTCGCGCGACTTCAGCATCATCGAGATTCCCGCGCCGGCGATGTTTGTGGGCAAGACGCTGCGTGAAGTGGACCTGCGCGCCAAACACGGCCTCACGCTGATTGCGATCAAGCGCACCACCAATGGCATCGTCACCACGGACGTCAGTCCGTCGGCCGACGAACGCATTCAGGCTGGAGATGCCGTGGCGCTTGTTGGCAGCAACAAGTCGCTGGTCGCCCTCGAAAAGCTGGTGATCCGGCGGGCCGTGTGATCGCCAATCCCACTATCGTCGCGCTGGCGCTCCTGCTGGTGGTGCTGGTGGTGGCCGCGCGGGCGGCGAGATGGGTGGCGGTCGTCATCTCGGTGCTGGCGATGTTGGCGTTCAATTTTTTCTTCCTGCCGCCGGTGGGGACGTTCACGATTGCGGACCCGCAGAACTGGGTGGTGCTGTTCACCTTTCTCGCGGTGAGCCTGGCGGCCAGTCACCTGTCGGCGGTGGCGAGATCGCGTACCGACGAAGCCGTGGTGCGGCGTGATGAACTGGCGCGGCTGTTTGACTTGAGCCGTGACGTGCTGGTGATTACCAGCGGCGCAGAGGCGATTCCCATGCTGGCCCGGTCGATTGCGCAGCGCTTCGATCTGGAGTTTGTTGCGATCGCGTTGCCCCGAGGGCCGGAATGGGACGTCTACGAGGCCGGGGCAGCCTCGGTCGCCATCGACCGGAAACACCTGTCGGACGCGTTTGCGGCCGCCCGCGCCGTGCTGGAATTTGACGCGTACGCCCGCACGTACGCCGGCCACCGGACCATCGATGTGGATGGCCGCGCCGTTCGGTTGGTGCCGCTTCGAGTGGGGACCGCTCCCAGCGGAATACTGGCCGCTTCGGGTCGGCCGATTGAAGCCGGTACCCTGGACGCGCTCGGCGGTGTGGTGGCGCTCGCCATTGAACGTGCGACGTTTCTGGAGGAACGAAAGGCCGGGGAACTGGCGCGACAGGGGGACGCGCTGAAAACGGCTCTCCTGGCTTCGGTCGGCCACGACCTGCGCACACCGCTCACGGCGATCCAGATCGCGGCAGCCAACATCCAGAGTCCGCACCTGACCGACGCCGATCGACGGGACCAGAGCGAGTTGATTCTCGGCGAGGTCGAACGGTTGAACCGGCTGTTCCAGAACATTCTTGAGATGGCGCGTATCGACGCGGGAGCTGTGGCCGCCGAGTTTCGTCCGGTACATCCATCGGAACTGGTGGCGGCCGCGCGTGCACAGGTCGAACAGGCCTTGCGAAGCCACACGGTGCACGTCAACGTGGATCGCGACGAACCCGTCCGGTTGGATCCGCGCCTGACAGCCGCTGCGCTGGCCCAGGTGCTGGAAAACGCCGCGCGGTATACGCCCGCCGGCGCCTCGATCACAGTCCATGCCTCCGCCACTGAAGAGGGTATGAAGGTCAGCGTGAAAGACGAAGGGCTCGGGATTGCCGCTGCAGATCTGCCTCACCTCTTTGATCGGTTTTATCGAGGCGAGGCCGCGCGAGCGCGCGCGGGCGGCACGGGCATGGGACTGTGGATCGCCCGGGGGTTGCTGGCGGCCGAGCGGGGACGCGTCTGGGCCGAGAATGACCCGGGCGGCGGTGCCCGGTTTACGATCGTTGTGCCACCGGCGCAGGCCGTGGCCGAAGCGGGAGCCACGCGGTCATGACACCTCGCGATCGGATCCTCCTGGTGGATGACGAAGTCGCGATTCAGCGGTCGGTTGGCCCTCTGCTGCGATCCCACGGCTACGACGTGGACGTGGCGGGCACCGGCGCCGACGCACTGAAGCAGTTTGCCGCCGATCCGCCCGGCTTGATCGTGCTGGATCTGGGACTGCCAGACATGGACGGCACCGACGTCTGCCGTCGCATCCGCCTGGCGTCGGACGTGCCCATCATTGTCTTGTCGGCGCGTGGTGCCGAAGGCGACAAGGTGAAAGCGCTCGACCTGGGGGCCGATGACTATGTGGCGAAGCCCTTCGGTCCGGCGGAACTGCTGGCGCGCATCCGCGTGGCGCTGCGGCGAGTGGCCACGCAACCGCACGAAGATTCAGGCCAGCTCGTGGCGGGCGATCTGACGATCGACTACGACCGGCGTCGGGTGCTGCGACAGGGTGCCGAGATCCGGCTGACGCCGAAGGAGTTCGAACTGCTCACGCTGCTGGCGCGGCAGCACGATCGGGTGCTGACGCATCGCGCCATCCTGAAAGCCATCTGGGGCGGGAACGCCGTGGAACAGCCGGAACATCTCTGGACGCTCGTGGCCCAGTTGCGCAAGAAGATCGAAGTCGATCCCGCGCACCCCCGTTACCTGCGCAGCGAACCCTGGGTCGGCTACCGGTTCGCCACAGGGTCGCCCGAAGACCTCTGAGGTTAGGACCTCTGAGGTCGGACCTCAGAGGTCTTGATACTTCAGGGATTTTTCAGGGACTTCTGAGCCCGATCTCAGGCCCGGTTTCCTACGCTGTCAGCCAGGAGCTTTGACAGTCATGGACCGTGCTCGATCAGTCTTCCTTTTCGTCGCATTGCTCGCGGCGGCGACCGCAAGCCCAGCCGCAGGGCAGCCAGCGCAGCCCGCCGCGCCGGCGACGGCGTCGCCCGCACAGACCGCCCCGTCGGGCCCGCTCGGCCACCTTTCGTTCGGCGCCACCTTCGAGGGGTATTACCAGTTCAACTGGAATCGTCCTCCAGACCGCGTCATGCCATTGCGCGCATACGACACACGCTCGAACGTGTTCAGCATTCAGCAGACGGCCATCGTGATCGAAAGCGCACCGTCAGTGGCTGACGGCCGGCGGTTCGGGGCTCGGGTTGATCTCCAATTCGGCCAGGCGACCGAGACGGTGCAGGGCAACGGGGCCAACGAGCCACGGCCGGACGCGTATCGGCACCTGTGGCAGGCGTACGGGACGTATGTGTTTCCCGTGGGCCGAGGGCTGCAGGCCGACTTTGGCAAGTTCGCTTCAAACCTCGGGTACGAAACGAACTACGCCAAGGACAACAACCACTTCTCGCGTGCGTATCTCTTTAACTTCCTGCCGTTCTACCACATGGGCGTACGCCTGACGCTGCCGGTCTCAGACAAGGTGACCCTCATGTACGCCCTGACCAACGGTATTCAACAGACGGAAGATTTCAACACCTTCAAGAGCAGCCACGTTACCGCAATCATCAAGCCCGTCTCGAGTCTGGCATGGACGACGAGTTACTACGCGGGCCGCGAGCAACCCGATGGCGGGCTGCCTGACGGCCCCGACGGCGTCTTCAGGGTCATCGATAGCTACGTGACGTACACCGCAACGCCCAAACTCACGCTGGGCCTCGATGCGAACTACGTCACCAACGAAGTCCAGAAGGCTGACGAGTCGATCTCACTCCAGGGCACGGGCGCGTATGCGCGCTACCAGGTGTCTGCGCCCGCGGCAGTCTCTCTCCGGTATGAGCGGCTCGACGATGAGGGGCTGTTTGGCGGAATCGAGCAGGTACTCCAGGAATTCACGGCGACGTTTGAGCACAAGTTCGCGGACGGGTTTCTGGCCCGCGCCGAGTTCAGGCGCGACTGGTCGAACGTGCGGTTCTTCCCCGGGTCGAGGTCCGGGAACCTGCGCAGGCACCAGAACACGGCATTGGTCGGGCTTGTCTGGTGGTTCGGCAACAAGTCGGGCGCCTGGTAGGAGCTGACATGAATCTCATCGCATTGTTACTGAGCATCGCGGCTTTCGTGTACCTGGTCTACGCGATGCTGCGACCTGAAGAATTCTGAGGCGCACATGAGTACCGAGTACGTCGCCATTACATTCACCATCGTGTTCACCATCGCCACGAGCCTGCTCCTCGGGCGCTACATGTTCAAGGTGTTCACCGGCCTGCACACGTGGCTTGACCCCGTGCTTGTGCCGGTAGAACGTCTCGTCCTTCGCGTCACCGGCGTCGACGCGAACGAGCAACAAACCTGGAAGCAGTACTCGGTGTCGCTGCTGGTCTCGAACGTGGTCATGTGGATCGCGACATTCGCCATTGTCTTGCTGCAGCGCGGCCTGCCACTCAACCCCGATGGGATTGCGAACATGGAGGCGACGCTCGCGTTCAACACGAGCTCGAGTTTTGTCACCAACACCAACCTGCAGCACTACAGCGGTGAGACCGGCCTCTCGTACTTCACGCAGATGTTTGTAATCACGTTCCTGCAGTTCGTCACGGCGGCCACCGGCATGGCGGCGTGCATCGCGATCATCCGCGGCCTGGCCGGAAGTCGGCTGACGCACCTGGGCAGTTTTTACGTGGACATGACTCGTGCCGCAGTCCGCGTCCTCCTGCCGCTCGCGCTGGTGGTCGGCACTCTTCTGATCTGGCAGGGCACGCCCGTGACGTTTGACGGGGCGGTCACGGCCACGACCCTGGAAGGGGAGACGCAGACGATTGCACGCGGTGTGGTCGCGCCCGAGGTGTCAATCAAGCAACTGGGCACCAACGGCGGCGGCTACTTCGGTCCGAACTCGACCCACCCCTATGAGAACCCGACGCCGCTCTCGAACCTCGTCCAGACCTGGTCGATCAGCATCATTCCGATGGCCATGGTGTGGACGCTGGGGTACATGGTCACACGCCGTCGGCTGGCGGTGGTGGTGTTCGCGACGATGCTGGCGCTGTACATCCCGATGGTGACGTTCGCGGTGGTCCAGGAGGCCGGAGGGAATCCGGCGATTGCGGCCATGGGTGTGGATCAGGCCACCGGATCGATGGAAGGCAAGGAAGTCCGGTTCGGCGCCGGTCTCTCGGCGATGTGGGCGGTCACGACCACGGCGACGTCCAACGGGTCCGTGAACGCCATGCACGATTCGATGACGCCGCTGGGAGGGCTCATGCCGATGGCCGGGATGTGGCTCAACAACATCTTCGGCGGTGTCGGCGTGGGTTTCATCAACATGTTGATCTTCGTCATCGTGACCGTGTTTATCGCGGGCATGATGATTGGCCGCACGCCGGAGTTCCTGGGCAAGAAAGTGGAGGCCAAAGAGATGAAGCTGGCGAGTGTGGCATTGCTGTGGCACCCACTCGCGATTCTCGGAGGGACAGCCGTGGCCTGTTACGTCTGGGCGACGACCGCCGATCCGGGCACGGCGCTGGGATGGCTGAAGAACCCGGGTGCGCACGGGTTCTCGGAGATGCTCTACGAGTTCTCGTCCGCGGCCGCCAACAACGGATCCGGGTTTGAAGGTCTGGGCGACAACACGCCGTTCTGGAACATCTCGACTGGTGTCGTGATGTTGCTGTCGCGGTACATCCCCATCATCGCTCCGCTGGCGTTGGCCGGTGTTCTTGCGGCCAAGCCGGCAGCCCCAGAGACTGCCGGGTCGCTGCGGGCCGACAGCGCGATGTTTGGATTCACCCTGTGGGCCGTGGTCGTCATTCTCGGCCTGTTGATGTTCATGCCGGTGGCTGTGCTCGGGCCGATTGCCGAACACCTGGCGTTGTAAAGACGGGAACAGATCATGTTGAAACAACTGAAACAAGGCGTCTTGTTCACGCTGGCCACGATGCTGCTGTTCGGCGGCGGATATCACGTGGTGCTCTGGGCCGTCGGCAATGTGGCTTTTCCGGCGCAGGCCGAAGGCAGCCTGATCCGGCGCGCCGACGGCACGGTCGTCGGGTCGCGGCTCATCGCGCAGAAGTTCACGAAGCCGGAGTACTTCCGCGCCCGGCCGTCGGGTGTGGACTACAACGCGGCGTCAACAGGCGGCACCAACTACGGACCGTCGAATCCCGATCACCTCGCGGCTGTGCGTGAGCGGCTCGATGCCGTGACACAACAAGAAGGTGTGACGGCGGCGCAGGTGCCGTCGGAAATGGTGACCGCCAGTGGCGCGGGTATGGATCCACACATTCCACCTGCGGCCGCCGACCTGCAGGTGGCGCGAGTGGCTGCGGCACGGGGCGTGACCCCGGACCGCGTCCGCGCCCTCGTCGCGGCGCACACCGAGGCCCCCACGTTCGGATTCCTCGGCCGCGCGCGCGTGAACGTACTGGAACTGAATCTCGCTCTGGACGTCACGTTTGGCGCCCCCACCAGCAAGGAGGCCGGGTCTTCAGACCCGGCGAAATAACATGTCATCGCACACTCGCAGCAGCTCGATGTGGGATGCCGGCATCATCCGGCAGGCGATCTGGGGTTCGTTCCGGAAGCTCGACCCACGAATCCAGATCAAGAACCCCGTGATGTTCATCGTGGAGGTGGGAAGCCTCCTTACGACCATCATCTTCATTCAGGAGTTGACCGGCGGTGGCGGCACGCCGCTGTTCACCGGCCAGGTCGCCTTCTGGTTGTGGTTCACGGTGTTGTTCGCCAACTTCGCTGAAGCCATGGCCGAAGGACGTGGCAAGGCGCAGGCCGATACACTGCGAAAGACGCGGACCGAAACGGTGGCCAACCGGGTCACGTCAGGCACACAGACAGAAAAGGTTGCGGCGGCCAGTCTCCGGAAGAACGATGTGGTTATGGTGCAGGCCATGGAGTTCATTCCTGCCGACGGGGAGATCATCGAGGGTGTGGCGTCAGTGGACGAATCGGCGATCACCGGCGAGTCGGCGCCTGTCATCCGTGAATCGGGCGGCGATCGATCGGCCGTGACCGGCGGCACCCGGGTGCTGTCGGACTGGATCAAGGTGCGTGTCACCTCCGACCCCGGCCATTCGTTTCTCGACCGGATGATCGCGCTCGTGGAAGGGGCTTCGCGGCAGAAGACGCCGAACGAGATCGCGCTCAACATTCTGCTGGCGGTGCTCACCTTGATCTTCCTGCTGGTGGTGGTGACGCTCCAGCCGTTTGCGTACTACGCGGGGACGGAGATCCCGATTCCGGTGTTAATCGCGCTTCTGGTGTGCCTGATTCCGACGACAATCGGCGCGCTGATTTCCGCGATTGGCATTGCAGGGATGGATCGGCTGGTGCAGCACAACGTACTGGCGATGTCCGGCCGGGCGGTAGAGGCCGCCGGTGATGTGAATACGCTGCTGCTCGACAAGACCGGCACCATCACTCTGGGGAATCGCCAGGCATCGGCGTTTGTCCCTGTCGGCCTCGTGACCGAGGCTGAGTTGGCCGACGCAGCGCAGTTGTCTTCGCTGGCCGACGAGACACCGGAAGGCCGGTCAATCGTGATCCTGGCGAAGGAGAAGCACGGCATTCGCGGCCGCGACATGGCCGACAGGGATGCCGTGTTTGTCCCGTTCACCGCCCAGACCCGCATGTCCGGCATCAACGTGGAAGGGCGGGAAATCCGCAAGGGCGCCGCAGACGCGATTGCGAAATACGTGACCGCCAACGGCGGGAGTGTGCCGGATGAACTGCGCGCAACGGTGGAAGCCATCGCACGGGCCGGAGGCACGCCCCTTGTGGTCGCGGAGCGCACACGATGCCTCGGAGTCATTCATCTCAAGGACATCGTGAAGGGTGGAATGCGGCAACGCTTCGACGCGTTGCGCGCCATGGGCATTCGCACGGTGATGATCACAGGCGACAACCCGCTGACGGCAGCGTCGATCGCGAAGGAAGCGGGCGTTGACGATTTCCTGGCCGAAGCAACTCCTGAAGACAAGATGGCACTGATCAAACGCGAACAGGCCGATGGCAAGCTCGTGGCGATGACCGGCGACGGCACAAACGACGCGCCTGCGCTGGCGCAGGCCGATGTCGGCGTCGCCATGAATTCTGGAACGACCGCCGCGAAGGAAGCGGGCAACATGGTGGACCTCGACTCGAACCCGACGAAGCTCATCGAGATCGTCGAGATCGGGAAACAACTGCTGATGACGAGAGGCGCGCTGACGACGTTCTCCATTTCGAATGACGTCGCGAAGTACTTTGCGATCATCCCGGCGATGTTCATCCTGGCGTTTCCCCAGCTGGCGGTGCTCAACGTGATGGGATTGGCGACGCCCGAGTCGGCTATTCTCTCGGCCGTGATCTTCAACGCGGTCATCATCATCGGCCTGATCCCGCTCGCGCTGAAGGGCATCACCTACACTCCGATGGGAGCCGCGGCAATTCTCCGAAGGAACCTTCTGATCTACGGTGTTGGCGGAGTGGTGCTGCCTTTTGTCGGCATCAAGGCGATCGACATGTTGCTCGTGGCTGTTGGTCTGGCCTGAGCAGGGGAGCGATGTCCATGGCGGATCAACGTCCCACCGCCGACGCGCTGCTGGCGCGCCTGAAGGAGCGGGACCGCCCGCGCCTGCGGATCTACATTGGCGCCGCGCCTGGCGTGGGCAAAAGTTACGAGATGCTGCAGGAAGGCCACGCTCTGCGTGCGCGGGGCCTCGATGTGGTGATTGGGCTGATTGAAACCTACGACCGTCCGGATACCGCCGCGCAGGTGCGTGACCTGGAGGTGGTGCCGCGCCGAAAGGTGGAGTACCGGGGTTCAACGCTGGAGGAGATGGACGTCGAAGGGATCATCGCGCGTCGGCCGCAGGTGGTGATCGTGGACGAGCTTGCTCACACGAATGTGCCGGGCAGCCGCCATACGAAGCGCTGGGAAGACGTGCTGGAGCTGCTTGAAGCCGGCATTCACGTCATGACGGCCGTGAACATCCAGCACCTCGAGACTCTCAACGACGCGGTCGCGCGCGCTACCGGCGTGCGCGTCCGGGAGACCATTCCAGACACCTTCCTCGACCGCGCCGACGAGGTGATCAACGTCGATGTCACGGTCGAAGAACTGCGCAGCCGGCTGCGGGAAGGCAAGGTCTATCGACCCGAGAAGGTCGAGCAGGCCCTGACGAACTTCTTCCGCAAGGGCAATCTGTCCACGCTGCGCGAGTTGGCACTCCGGGCCGTGGCCGACGAGGTTGGCGAAAAGGCCGCCAGCTATCGGGCGCGTGAAGGACTGGAGCCGGCGCTGATTCCTGAGCGCGTCATGGTCTGCATGAGCTCCAACGCCCTGGCGCCGCGAGTGCTTCGGACAGGCGCCCGGATCGCCGGCCGCCTCGGCTCGAAGTGGTTTGCGGTGTACGTGGAGACGCCACAGGAGTCGGTGGGCCGCCTGAGAGACAGTCATGCGGCAACGCTCAAGGAGAACATCCGCCTTGCCGAGGGCCTGGGCGCCACGGTGGTGCGCGTGAAGGCGTCGAACGCAGCGGATGGGTTGGTCGCGTTTGCGCAGCGCGAAGGCGTGACCCATGTCATCTTTGGTCAGACGGCGCGCGGCCGCTGGGAGCTGCTCTGGCGAGGATCCACGCTCAACCGGTTCCTCAGCGCGGTGCCGGACGCCGCCGTGCAGGTTGTCCCACTTCAAGAGGTTTGACATGACGAGACTCGTCGCCGCCGTCGCCGTTCTTCTGGTTTTTGTCGCCGGCTGCAACGAGAACGCCGCATACGCGCGGGTGGCGGAAGCCCACCGGCTCGCGGTTCTCCTGGGGACGGAGTTCGCCAGGGCCACCAACGCGTCCGACCGCGCGGTCATGGCCGACACCGATGACGCGTCGGCCACGTTTGCCAGGGAAGCCCTCGCCGCCACCGAGGCGGTGCAATCGGGGATGACCCAAATGGCGCCGGTCCTCGCGAATCTGGGTTACACGGACGAGACCCGGCTGCTCGACGACTTCGGCCGGCGCTTCGCGGAGTACCGCTCCCTCGACAGCAGCATCCTGGCCCTGGCCGCCGAGGGCACCAACGTCAAGGCCCAGCGGCTCTCGTTTGGTGCTGCCCAGCAGGCGGTTGATGAGCTACGGGATGCGCTCGATCGCCTGGTGCCCGCAAACCCAGCGGCAAACGGCTGGCGCGTCAAGGCACTTGCTGCCACCGCCCTGGCCAGTGCCCGCGAGATCCAGGTCCTGCACGCACCCCACATCGCCGAGGTCCAGGAGGCAGAGATGACCCGGTTGGAGGCGCAGATGACGTCGGCCGAGGCGACCGCCAGACAGGCTCTGCTGGACCTTCAGCGCCTGGTCTCAGCCGGTTCCCGAGCGGACGTGGCCACGGCGACGGCGGCGCTCGACCGCTTGAGCAGCCTCAACTCACAGATCAGGACCCTGTCGCGCCGCAATACGAATGTGCGCGCGCTCGCGCTGTCGCTGGGGCAGAAACGCGTCCTGGCGGCGGCATGCGACTCCGCGCTTCGCGCGCTTCAGGAGGCGGTCAGCAAGCGCGGCCTGCCAACCCGGTAAGTCGGCCCGGCTTGACCGCTGCGGCCGGACGCGGGCAGGATCAGTTCGAGGAAGGGGACGCCTGAATGGCCCACACCGGAAAAATCGGCCGCAACGATCTCTGTTCGTGCGGCAGCGGGAAGAAGTTCAAGAAGTGCCACGGGCTCACGGAGCCCCGCAGCCGCGCCAACATCATGATGTTCGTGCTGATCGGAACGCTGGTGATTGCCGGACTCGCGGCCGCCGCCTCGTCATTCACCACCGACATCAGCCACACGGCCAAATCGACCGGCGTCTGGTCAGCGGAACACGGCCACTATCACTGACGGGACGGACCGCCTGCGAACAGTCGAGACAGCAGCCAGTCCCGTACCGCCGCATCCAGCGCGCGCGTATTCCGTTTCTCGCCTTCCTTCGCCGACGTCGTCTGCGTATTAAACGCAACCAGGTACGACATGCCCGACGCGGGATGCAGATAGAAGTGCGAGATGAAGCCGTTCTGGCCGCCGCTGTGCGCGATGTAGTCCTGCCCGCCGTGACGCTCCAGGAAAAACGTCAGGCCCATTGATACGCCACTCGACACCGGCACCACCGGTTTCCACATCTCTTCGAGGGAGGCGCGCCTGAGGATGGTCTCGTACCGCGCGGTCGTCGCCGCGTCGCGGCCGCCAGTCAGGAACGCGAGGTACTTCGCCATATCGTCAACGGGTGCATTCAAGCCACCGTTCGACACGGTGATGCCGCTGTCGAAGTCAAACGGCGCCTCAACCAGTCCTGAATCGGTGACGAAGTAACTGTGCGAGCGGTCGGCGCGCAGGAAGGAAGGCGCGCGGTCGAAGAACGTCCGCGTCATCCCCAGCGGTCGCAGGATTTCCTTGTCGATATATGTCTCGAACGGCTCATTGGTGACGTCTTCGATGGCCCGGCCCAGGAAGACCAGACCCGGGTTCGAGTACTGGTACTTCGAGCCCGGCGCGAACTCGACGCGCGTATACGGCATCATGCCCACGAGCTGCGACCACCCGGGCGGTTCGAACGGCTGCCAGGCGTCTCCCGTGCCCCAGGGCCACGTACCGCTGCGGAACCCGGCCGAATGTGACAGCAGGTGGCGGATCGTGATCTGCTCGACCGGGCCGAACGAATTGGAAATCGACCGCAACTCCGGTACGTATTTCACGATGGGGTCGTCCAGTGTCAGCCGGCCTTCATCCCGCAGGCGCATGATGGCGATACCGGTGAAGGTCTTGGTGATCGACGCCCAATGGAAGATGGTGTTGGCGTCCACGGGCAGCCCAGCCGACCGATCACGCATCCCTTCAACCGCCCGTTCCACCACCACACCCTGCCGCAACAGCGCGGCGCTGCTGCCGACGATGGCGTGTTGGGCGAGGGCCTGGCGATAGTACGTGCGGAACTCAGGCCAGGTCCCCTGAGCCTGGCTGGAGGCGGCAACGACGAGACACCAAAGCGCAAGTGCACGGGCCATATGGCCGCCGAGCATATCGCAAGGAGGTTGACACGGCATCCCGGTGTGTTGTATTTAACTATGTAGTTCAGTAACCGATTGGTTGAATACACATGGCTGTTGATTCCCTCAGCACGACGTTCGCCGCCCTGGCCGATCCCACCCGCCGGGCGATTCTGGCCAAGCTCGTCTCGGGTGAGTGCTCGGTCACCGAACTGGCCGAACCGTTCGAGATGAGCATGCCTGCGGTCTCGAAACACCTGCGTGTGCTCGAGCGGGCCGGCCTCATCACTCGAAGGCACGATGCGCAGTGGCGGCGGTGTCGCATTGAGGCGGCGCCGCTCAGGAACGTGGCCGCCTGGGCCGAGCGCTACCGCCATATCTGGGAAGGCCGGCTGGACCGGCTCGACGATTACTTACGCACGATGAAACCCAAGGAGACGACCCATGCTCGCAAGCCGCGCCGCAAATAGCGACACCTTCGCAGTGACGCCCACATCGGATCGTGAGATCCATTTCTCACGCCTGTTCGACGCGCCGCCAGCGATCGTGTTCGAGGCGATGACTCGACCGGAGCACGTACGCCGATGGTGGGGTTGTCTGGGCGAGGGGTATTCAGTGCCGGTGTGCGACATTGACCTGCGGGTGGGCGGCGCCTGGCGGTTCGTCAACCGGCACCCACATGGGGAAGCGGCGTTTCATGGCGAGTATCTGGAGATCGCACCACCCAGCCGCCTGGTGTTCACCGAAATTTTCGAGGAGTTTCCAGACAGCGTTTCGGTGGTGACCACCGACCTTGTGAACGAGGCAGGCAAGACCCGCATGTCAGCCACCGCGCGGTACGAGTCGCAGGCCGTGCGCGACATGGTGCTCAAGACCGGCATGGAGAAGGGCGCCGCGCTCAGCTACGACCGCCTCGAGGACCTGGTGGCCACGTTGCGGACGTAGCTCGCCGAGTTGCCGGGTCTAAAGACCCGGCCTCCGTACCGGATGGCCTCCGTACCAGGATGGAGGCCGGGTCTTTAGACCCGGCCACACCGCTCTAGCCCCGCCGGCCGCGATAGAAATACCCGCCGCCGCCGAAGATCAGGATGAGCACGATGATGATGAGGAGCGTGTTGGTGTTCATAGCACCCTCAGCTTCGCAGCCCCTGAGCCGGAATACTGTCGTGTTCAGGACAGTGTCAGGACAAACGTGCCCAGTGGGAAGGGCTTGCCGTTCACGAGCAGGTCGATGGCGTGGCGGCCGGGATGGTGCTTCCGGGTGGTGAGGTCGGCCAACTTGACGGTCACGGCGAATGGAACCGCTCCAGCGGGGCTGAGGGTCACGCGCTTGCCTTTGAACACCTTCGCGCTCGTCCCTCGGTTGGCTTTGACGTAGTGGACCTGGTAGTCGATGAGGAGGTCCTGGGCCGACTTCGCCACGCTCGTGACCGTGCATGCGCATGTGACCCGGCCACCGAGCGGCACCCGGGCCGGCCGGATCGACACCTTGTCCACCCGGACCCGCGGCGCCCGGCCAACACCCAGAAGTGCCAGGGCGCCGGAGTGGCCCTGTTTGACCAGCGATCGAAGCGCATGACTCACAATCCACGCCCGGTCGGGAGTGGCGCTCTTCATCCACCGCCGGCAGGTGTCAACCACTATCCCGGGATGGTCCTTGGCAATGTCGTTGAGACTGTTGGCGACCGAGCGCCGCACGTACAACTCGGGATCGTCCTTGAGCATCTCGAGCAGGGCCACGATCGGCGCCGGGTCCTTCTGAAAATGCCGAAGCCTCTGGGCCCAGGGCAGCCGGGGCCGCGACCCCTCCGAGACCAATCGGCGGACGTGGACATCTTCGTGCCTGGCCCACAGGCGCAGGCGCTCGTACGTCGCCTCAGGGTGGTGAATGAGGAATGCGCGAATGCTGAACTCCGCGCTGAATCGCTGCGTCAGCTCGCACTGCAGCTGCATGGACTCTTCGAAGTGCGCCAGGCCGTGCGCGGCCACATACATGGTGTGCGGCAAGTATTTGAAGGGCGCCATGCCGAACGTGTCACTGCCGGCATGCCTGGGGCCGAGCGATCGTTCGAGAATCCCGGCCGCTTCGGCGAAGTCCTGCGGCAGGTGGGTGCGCATGGCCGCCGCGATGTGCGCGGCCCGTCCGGTCAGCGACAACGGCGCCAGACCTTTGAGCGCATCGGTGACAAAACGGCGATCAGGAAACGACGGCTGCGCGCGCTTCAGATCACGCGCGATGTCGCGGATGACAGTGCCGGTGTAGAAATCGCGGAGTTCCCTCACACCCTTCACGGCTCGGTGACGAGGCTAGTCCTGATCCTTGTCCCCGGAGCCGATCTGCGGGATGGCTGATCCCGGCCCCGACGCAAGGAGACCGGTCTCCATGTAGACGCGCAGCTTGTCGCGCGTATCGGCAATGTCCAGGTTCCTCATCGTCAACTGGCCGATGCGGTCCTGCGGTGTGAACTCGCCCTGCCCGCTTTCCATGGTCAAACGTTCGGGTTTGTAGGTGAGATTGGGGCTTTCGGTGTTGAGCAGTGAGTAGTCGTTGCCGCGGCGCAGTTCGACTGTGACTTCGCCGGTGATGGCTTTGGCCACCCAGCGCTGGGCGGTTTCGCGCAGCATCATGGATTGCGGGTCAAACCATCGGCCCTGGTACAGGAGGCGACCCAGGCGGCGGCCGTTGTCGCGATACTGCTCGATGGTGTCTTCGTTGTGGATGCCGGTCAGCAGGCGCTCGTATCCGATGAAGAGCAGGGCCATGCCGGGCGCTTCGTAGATGCCGCGGCTCTTGGCCTCGATGATCCGGTTTTCGATCTGGTCGCTCATGCCGAGGCCATGGCGGCCGCCAATCGCGTTGGCGTCGAGCATGAGCTGTACAGGGTCGCCATAGGTGATCCCGTTGAGGGATACGGGCTGTCCCTCCTCGAAGCGGATGGTCACCTGCTCCGGCTTGACCGCGACGCTCTCCTTCCACGAGGCCACGCCCATGATGGGCTCGACGATCATGATGCCCGAGTCGAGGCGCTCCAGGTCTTTCGCTTCGTGCGTGGCACCCAGCAGATTGGAATCCGTCGAGTACGCCTTCTCGGTGCTCATGCGATACGCGAAGCCCGCGCGTTGCATGTACTCCGACATCTCCTTGCGTCCGCCCAGTTCGTCGATGAAGGTCTGGTCGAGCCACGGCTTGTAGATGCGCAGGCTGGGATTCGCGAGCAGCCCGTAGCGATAGAACCGCTCGATGTCGTTGCCCTTGTAGGTGCTGCCGTCACCCCAGATATTGACGTCGTCTTCCTTCATGGCGGCCACGAGCAGCGTGCCGGTGACGGCGCGGCCGAGCGGCGTGGTGTTGAAGTACGGCACGCCGGCGGTGGTGACGTGGAAGGCGCCGCACTGCAGGGCGGCAATCCCCTCAGAGACGAGTTGCCGGCGGCAGTCCACCAGGCGCGCTTTTTCGGCGCCGTACTCAAGCGCCTTGCGGGGAATCTCGTCGTAGTCGGTCTCATCAGGCTGCCCGAGGTTCGCGGTATACGCGTAGGGCACCGCACCCTTGGCGCGCATCCAATGCAGGGCCGCGCTGGTATCGAGACCGCCCGAGAATGCGATGCCGACGTTTTCGCCGACGGGAAGGGACTGGAGGATGGTGTGTCTGGTCATGATGACAACCCGACGATCATAGCGGAATGACGCCTGTTTTTTTGTCCGATCTGCGCTACGCTCCTGTGAGCGCAACATCTTGGAGGTCCTCACCATGTCCGACGAGCCCCAGTTCGAACATCCGCGCGGCACCATGGCCATCGTGATCATCTTCGGCGCGCTCTTCGCGCTCGGATGGCTGGCGATGTACATCTTCCGGTTCCTGGCGCTGGGGGCGCCGCAGCACTAATCATGAGCGTCAACGCCTACGAACGAGTGTGGATGTGGGGTGCGGGCGGATTGATCGTGCTCTTCCTCGCGGCCATCGGCATCACTGCGGTGACTCAGGCGGTGCAGCCGCCGAGCCACATTGAAACCATCAATCCGGCCACGCTGGCCGATCATCCTGAATTCGGCGACCCGCAGGTCAAGACCACCGCTGACGGGAAAGTGGTCGTGTCCATGGTGGCCGAGATGTTCCAGTTCCGGCCCGATCCCATCGAGGTGCCCGTGAACACACCCATCACGTTTCGCATCACCGCGGCTGATGTCGTGCACGGCATGATGATTGTTGGCACCAACGCCAACGCCATGGCGATACCTGGCTATGTCAGCCAGTTCACCATCACGTTTCCCAAGGCGGGCGACTACGACATTGCGTGTCACGAATTCTGCGGCCTGATGCACCACGCGATGGTGGGCAAGATCACCGTGAAGGGAGGCCGCCCATGAACGCGCCCGCTGGTTTCGCGCGTACCGCGCCTGCACGCCTGGCCGCGGCACACCTGCTCGTGGCGGTTGCGGCATTCGGTGTGGCCGCCCTCATGGGTGTGCTGCAGGGACTCTCGATCGCTGACGTGGAGTTCCCCCTCAGGAGCGAGTCGCTGTACTACATGTTCGTGACGGCGCATGGCGTGCTGATGGCACTGGTGTTCACGACGTTCTTCATCATGGGCCTGGGCTACGCGCTCTGCTACGCGCAGTTCGGCCGCATCGTCGGGATGAAGTCCGCGTGGTTCGCGTTCTGGCTGGCGCTCGCCGGAACCGTGGCCGCGGCGTTCACCATCCTCAACGGGCAGAGCACCGTGCTCTACACCTTTTATCCGCCCATGCAGGCTCACCCGGCGTTTTACATCGGCGCAACGCTGCTGGTGATTGGTTCGTGGATTTGGGGCGGCGTGACGATTGCGAGCTACCGCTCGTGGAAGAAGGACCATCCCGGTACGCCGGCGCCCATGGCGATGCACGGCATGCTCGCCACGATCGTGGTCTGGTATCTCGCCACCTCGGGCCTGGCCTGGGAAGTGTTGTTCATGTTGATCCCATGGTCGCTCGGATGGGTGGCGACCATCGATCCTGTGATTGCCCGGACACTGTTCTGGTGGTTCGGACATCCGCTCGTGTACTTCTGGCTCATGCCGGCCTACGTTCTTTGGTACACCGTCATGCCCCGCATCGCAGGGGGCCGGCTCTTCAGTGATCAACTGGCGCGGATGGTGTTCATCCTGTTCGTGATCCTCTCAACGCCGGTCGGGTTTCACCACCAGTTTGCCGACCCCGGGATCAGCGCGGGCTGGAAGTTCGTGCATACGATCACCACGTTCGCCATCCTGTTTCCCAGTTTCGTGACCGCGTTCACCGTGATCGCGTCTCTTGAAGTGGCGGGCCGTATGAAGGGGGCGAAGGGGCTGTTTGACTGGATCGGCCGCCTGCCGTGGTCAGATCCGTTTTTTGCTGCCATGGCGCTCGCCATCCTCTCGTTTGCGTTTGGCGGATTCGGCGGCGCTATCAACGCGGCGTACGGCATGAACGCCATGGTGCACAACACGGCGTGGATCATGGGCCACTTCCATGTGACGCTCGGCACCACGTCGGCGCTGACGTTCATGGGCGCGATGTACTGGCTGATGCCGCGCCTGCTGGGTCGCGAACTCAGGCTCGTTGCGCTTGCGCGCATCCAGCCGTGGTTGTGGTTCATCGGGATGGGAATCTTCAGCACCAGCTTCCACATCGCAGGCTTGCGCGGCCTGCCGCGTCGCGTCTACAGCGCGTCGCTCGCAGGAGACCAGGGCGCCGCGTGGTCGGGGCTGGCCACCATGGGCGCCATCGGAGGCGTCGTGTTGTTCCTGAGCGCCATGGCGTTCGTCGCAGTCGTGGTGGCGACGTGGACAGCCGGCCGCAAGATCGATGGGCCCGCATTCGAATTCGCAGTGCCCCTCGAACCAGTCACGTCTCTCGGCGTCTGGGACCGTCTCGGCATGTGGACCATCGTCGGCATCGTCTTCGTGATCCTGGCCTACGCGTATCCACTCGCGACGCTCATCATGACGCCACGATTCGGGTCACCCCCGTTTCAACCATTCTAGAGAATCAGCCATTGCCCCATTGGCTCATTTCGCGAGTGTCCGCACTTGGCCAGTGGGCGGTGCTAGACTCCGCCCATGCAGGCTCACCACAACGAGCGCGAACTGGCGGATTTCATCCGTCACGGAGCTGAACGGCGGCCGGATCAGGCGTTTGGCGAGTATTACTCCGGCAAGACCGCGTCATGCGCGCTGGGCGCGGCGTACGAGGCGATGTACCGCCTGCCGGCTGAGCCGGGCAAGTCTCACCCGACACGCGACCTCGACTGGTTTTTCGACTGCCTGGACCGCGTGAAGCCGTGCCCGCATGAAGGCTGCAAGAAGCGCATCTTCCTGGCGGCGCTGCTGGTGCATCTCAATGACGACCATCGGTGGTCGCGCGAGCAAATCGCGCTGTGGCTCGAGACGATTAACGGGATCTCGAAGCCGGTCGCGTAGAGCCGCCACAAATTAGGTGTCGTTTTTCCGGTGGCGGGGTCCGCCGGTGCGGACCGACAATGTCGGACATGGACGCCACAGAGTTTCCCCTGCTTGATTTGCCGTTGCCACCACGCCGCGAGATGGAGCGTGCATTTCTTCACGGCGACGCCTCGTACGACGGCGTGTTTTATACGGGCGTCCGCACCACCGGTATCTTCTGCCGTCCGTCATGCTCCGCGAAGAAGCCCCGAATCGAAAATATCGAATTCTTCGGTACGGTGAAGGAAGTGCTGTTCGCGGGGTATCGCGCGTGCCTGAAGTGCCGTCCGCTCGAGGGCGGGGACGACCATCCAGCGTGGCTGGCCGCACTGATGGCTCGGATCGAGTCTGACCCGGGAGAACGGATTCGCGAGGCGGATCTGAGGGCGATGGGACTTGACCCGGCCCGAGTCCGCCGCTACTTCGCGACCCGATACGGCCTGACGTTCCAGGCCTACTGCCGGGCAAGGAGGCTGGCGCACGCGCTCGATTCGATCAAACACGGCGGCACCGTGGATGACGCGGTGTTTGACGCGGGATACGAATCACATTCGGGATTTCGCGATGCGTTCGCGAAGGCCTTCGGGGCCACACCCGGCGATGCCACCCAGTCCGGTGTGGTGCATCTTGGATGGATCGACACACCACTGGGACCGATGATTGCCGGCGCGTCTGACGCGGGTGTCGTGCTCCTGGAATTTACCGACCGACGGATGCTCGAGGCCCAGCTGGCAACCGTCCGCCGCCGATTCGTGGCCGGGCTCGTGCCGTCCGACCACCCGCACCTGACCCTGCTGCGTACTGAACTGGCCGCGTACTTCGCCGGTACTCTCGAAATGTTCACGGTTCCGGTCGTGGCGCCAGGCACGCCGTTCGAGGAGCGCGTGTGGGCCGAGTTGCTGGAGATTCCGTACGGCGAGACTCGCTCTTACGAGGACGTCGCCGTGGCCCTGGGCAACCGGGCGGCTGTGCGCGCGGTGGGGCGGGCCAACGGACTCAACCGGATCGCCATCGTGATCCCCTGCCACCGCGTAGTCAACAAGAGTGGCGAGCTGGGCGGATATGGTGGCGGCCTGTGGCGCAAACGCCGGCTGCTGCATCTCGAGCGCGGCAAAGTGAGCGCCTAGAAAACGACCTCAGAGGTCGTTTCGCCAGTGCCCCCACGAAACGACCTCTGAGGTCGTTTTCCTTCACGCCGTGGTGACGACGACGGCGGATGTGGGTGTGCGGCCCGTGCGCCGGTAGGCGTGCGGACGTCCGGAGTCGAAATACATCGAGTCGCCCGCCTTGAGCTCGTGGTCAACGCCTTCGTACGTCACAGCCATCTGTCCCTGTAACACGTAGAGCACCTCCGCGCCGGAGTGGGAATGTGGCGGCACCGAGCCGGCCTCTACCGGTTCAAACTCCACCAAGTACGCGTTCATCTTGCGCTCCGGCGCAGGATAGTCGAGGCACTCAAACGAGTAGGACGACCGGCCTTCCGGGCGTTCGGGAAACCGGACCCGATCGGCTTTCCGGACCACGGCGATGGTGGGCTTGTCGCGAGCCTCGGTAAAGAAATACTCAAGCCCCACGCCGAAGACCAGCGGATCCTCAGCAGGGTCGGCAGCGTGGGGAACAGCCGGCCACGTTCGATCTTCGAGAGCAGCGCGGCTGACAACGCCGTGTGTTTGCCCAACTCGACCAGGCCCATCTTCTTCTTGAGGCGCAGGACGCGGAGTTTTGGACCGATCTCGTAGCGTTCCAGTCCTTCGGTCAGTGTGGCAGACAACATGGGTGCACCTTGTTTTCTCTTCAGTTACAGAACCGCGCGTAACTTTCACAGCATTCACTCGACTTCGCTCCGAGCGTCATCCGTGTCGCACGAGTTAAACGTATTTAACCTACGATGAAACGGCGATGACTGCAAGCCGCAGTCAAACGTAAGCATCAGGAGCAAAGATTATGAAGACACAGTTCGTTCGGTTGGCAGTGGCCGCAGTTGCGGCAGTGGCGTTGGTGGCGGGTTCCACGGTGGCGAAGGCGCAGCAGCCCAAGGACATCGTTGACACCGCGGTGGCGGCCGGTTCGTTCAAGACCCTGGCGGCGGCTCTTCAGGCCGCGGGCCTGATCGAGACCCTGAAAGGCACGGGACCGTTCACGGTGTTCGCGCCGACCGACGCGGCGTTCGCAAAGCTGCCGAAGGGCACGGTTGAGGACCTCCTCAAGCCCGAGAACAAGGCGAAGCTGATCGCGATTCTCACCTATCACGTGGTGCCGGGCTCGGTCATGGCCGCACAGGTGGTCACGATGAACGGCAAAGAGGCCAAGACGGTCAACGGCCAGTCGGTGAAGATTGTGGTCAAGGGCGGCACCGTGACCGTTGACGGCGCGAAAGTCGTGACCACCGACATCAAGGCGTCCAACGGCGTCATTCACGTGATCGACTCGGTCATTCTCCCGAAGTAGGAAGTAGGAACTGGGGAACTGGGGAACTGGGGAACTGGGGGCGGGCGGGGAGTTACTCCCGCCCGCCTCGTTTTTTGTCGGGGTATCATCGGGCCGGAGGCGCTCGTGGTATCGCGGATCTTCGTCATCATCCTCGCGCTTGGCGCAGCGGCGTATCGATTCAGCACGGGCGCGGTGCTCGAGTCGATTGGCCTCGCGGGGCTCGCATCCGGGCTGCTCTTTCTTCGCGCTGCCGAACGCCGGCCCCCACTCCGCCGGTACGCGTATCTCAGCTTCCTCGTGACGGCCGGCATCATGGCCTACGTCATGTACAGGAATTCCCGCTGATGGCAACTCACAACCCTCCCATCGATGCCGGCGTCAGAATCGGCCATGTGCACTTGAAAGTGGCCGACCTGGATCGGGCCCTCGCCTTTTACTGCGGGGTGCTGGGTTTCGAACTGGTGATGCGCTACGGCCCGGGTGCGGCGTTTATCGCCGCCGGTGACTATCACCATCACATCGGCCTGAATACCTGGGAGAGCCTCGGTGGCCAACCCCCGGCCCCGGGCTCCACAGGCCTGTATCACCTGGCCATTCTCTATCCGACCCGCGCGCTGCTGGCCGATGCCCTTCGCCGCCTGCAGGCGGCCGGCATTCCGCTTGATGGAGCCGCCGATCACGGCGTCAGCGAGGCACTCTATCTTCGCGATCCCGACGACAACGGCGTCGAGTTGTACTGGGACCGTCCCCGCGACAAGTGGCCCCTGGACGATCAAGGGAAGTTGACGATGTTCACGCGTGCGCTCGATGTACGCGGCCTGCAGGCGGAAGGGTGATCCACGGCGGCGCGTGGGCAGCCGCCGCGCTTGCAGGGTGTCTGCTGACCCCCGCATTCGCATTCGCCCAACACGACCACGCGACGCCCGTGGCCACCGACAGCTGGACGTGGTCGGCTCAGGGCCAGGCGTTCCTGAACCTCAATCTGCAGGACCGCAAGTTCCGCGACTTCACCCAACTCGAATCGCAGAACTGGGGCATGGTCTCTCTGACCCGTCAGTCGGGCCGCGCGCGACTGACGTTTCACACCATGCTGTCGGCCGAGCCCTGGACCCTGCGGCGCCTGGGCTCCGCCCAGGTCCTTCAGGTGGGCGAAACGCTGGACGACGCACCGTTGCTTGATTACCAGCATCCGCACGATCTGGTGATGGCACTTGAGGGACGCCTGGACTGGGCGACCACCGAACAGACCACGGTGTTTCTCAGCGGTGGTCCCGTCGGCGCGATTGCCCTGGGTCCTTTCGCTTTCATGCACCGCGCATCTTCGGGGCCGAACCCGACTGCGCCGCTGTCGCACCACATGCTCGATTCTGCTCACATCACGCACGGCGTCATCAGTGCCGGCGTCCGGCGATCGCAGTGGACGATGGACGCGTCTGTGTTCCACGGTCGCGAGCCTGATGAAGATCGACTGCGCCTCGATCTGGGACCACTTGATTCGGTCTCCGGCCGCCTGGCGTGGGAGCGGGGCGCCTGGCGAGCGCAAGTTTCATCCGCCGCGGTCAACGATCCCGAAGTGAGCGAACCGGGAGACGTTGTGCGAACGACGGCATCGCTCGAATACGATCGCGCCCGCCCCGATGGACGACGCACCGCGTGGCTGGCCGCATGGGGGCGCAACGATCGCACCGATCACACAGAGACCGGCTGGCTGCTCGAGGGCCGGCGCGACGTCACCGCGCGTGACACGGTCTACGGCCGCACAGAGATCGTGGACCGGTTCATCCTGGTCGACTTCGACTTCGCCAGGGACACCGGACTTGAGCGCCACCGACCATCGTCAGTCGCAGCTCTGACTCTTGGGTACGAACGGAGCCTCGCGAATCTGAAACGCACGAGGCTCGCGATGGGCGGAGATGTGACGCTGCACCACGTCTCGCGCAATCTCCGCGACAGCTACGGCCGTCCCGTCTCCTGGCACATCTTCCTCCGCGCCTCCGCGCGCTAGCCGGACCCGCCTCCGCGCTCCCGCGCTACGGCGAGGCAAGCCCCTGGACCCTGGACTCTGGACCCTGGACAAAATATGTCATCTACGTATTGACATTCGTAGATGTTAATAATAATCTCCTCTTGCTCACCCATGTGGTGAGCCTTTATCGCGAGTGGTTGAGGGATCAGGCCCGACGACACCACAGCAACCAGGCGCCATCGCCCAGGTGCTAATTCCTGCCCGAAACCGGGGGAGATAAAACGAGGCCGCACGCGTCCGCGTCGGCAGTCACGCTCGTTCCCAGGTTGCCTGATGAGCTTGTGATGAGAGGGGAAGGGTGTGTCCGTGAGTGTCTTGCAGAGCGTGGTCGTCAAGGAAGTGCGCATTGGTTTATTGGGGTGCGGCGGTGTTGGGCAGGCCGTCGTGCAGGCGCTGACGGCGTCTGACGACCGGCTGTCGGAAGCGGGCCTGTCGCTCACGTGTGTCGCCGCGCTTGTGCGCGACCCGAGACGCCCGAGGGCTGTGGCAGACGTACCGCTGACAAACGATCCGGACCTGTGGAGTAAGTATGAGTTCGACGTGGTCGTGGAGGTGCTTGGCGGCGTCGAGCCCGCGCGCACACTCGTGGCCCGTACGTTGTCGGCAGGCATTCCCGTTGTCACCGCGAACAAGTCCCTGATGGCCGCACACGGCGTGGAGCTGCAGGCGCTGGCGGCCGCACACGGCACGTCGCTCTACTTCGAGGCGTCGGTGCTGGCGGGCGTGCCGTGCGTGAACACCCTTGCCCGCCGACCGCTCGCATCGGGCGGGGGAGCGTGGGCCGGGATCGTCAACGGGACTTCTCATTTCATCCTGTCAGACATGGCGCGGGGTCGTTCGTTCGAGGACGCCCTTGTGGAGGCAGTGGCGCGCGGTTACGCCGAGCCGTCGAGTGACGCGGATATCAGCGGTCGCGATGCAGCCGAGAAACTCACCATCCTGCTGCATCTGGCCGGCCACACAGATGTGGCGACAAGCGATCTCCCCAGACGGGGAATCGATGGCCTTGAGACCTGGCATATCGAGTTCGCTCGTCGTCTCGGCGGGGTGATTAAGCCTGTCGCGTTGGCCGACACCGGTCAGGAGGCCGGGGGTTGGGTTGGGCCGGCGTTTGTGCCCGCGTCACACCCGTTTGCCCAGGTGGAGGGCGTGACGAACATCCTGTCCGTCGGTCGCGGCGCATCCGCTGTCTTGTTCTCAGGTCCCGGCGCCGGCCCGGCCGTCACTGCGCTCACCGTACTCGATGACGTCGTTGAAGCCGCGGCCGGTCGGGCTCCCCGTGCGTTGCCTGCGCCTGAAGCCTCAGCGCCCGTCGCACACCGACTGCGAGTTCCCCGTTCTGGTGCCTGGTATCTGGCACTCGATCACGTCACGTCAAGCGCCGGTGAACTGGCAGAGTTCCTGGCCGCGAACCACCTGCCGGCCATTGCGCTGGCCGGTGACGGCCGTCGCCATGCAGTGGTGACTGCGTCCACCACGTATGCGGCGCTGTGCGCGGCCGTTGACGCGATTGAGGCGACGGGCGTGCGCGTGGTGTGGTGGCCGGTGGTGGAGGTGGCTCGTGGCTGATGTCGCCGTACTGAAGCTGGGCGGGTCGGTCCTGAACGGTCCCGATTCCTACAAGCGTGCCGCGTTGTTCCTGCGTGACGAGGTCGCTCGCACACACGCCCGGCTCGTGGCCGTGGTCTCCGCGGAGTTCGGGCACACCGATGTGTTGTGGCGCGAGGCCCAATCGGTGACCGACCACGTGGATGACGATGCGAGGGATTTGTTGTGGTCGACGGGCGAATTGCGGTCAGTCGCGCTGTTGACCCTGGCCCTGAGGGCAACGGGATTGTCGGCCACCGGGCTCAACGTGCATGAGACCGGACTGCGAGTGGAAGGACGCGCGTCGGCTGGCGTGGATGGCCTTGTGTTCAATCCACTGCCGTTGCGCGCGGCGCTTGGACGCCACGATGTGGTGGTGGTGCCCGGGTTTCTGGCCACGTGCCGGCAGCAGGTGGTGACGCTTGGGCGAGGTGGTTCCGACTGGTCGGCGGTGGCGCTCGCGGCCGCCCTTCGCGCCTCACGATGCGAACTCATCAAGGACGTGCCCGGATATTTCACCGCCGATCCGCAGACGACGCCTGGTGCGGCGCTGATTGACGCACTCGACTACACCACCGCGCTGGAGATGGCCGATGCCGGCTGTCCCCTCGTTCAGCGGCAGGCCATCGATCACGCCCGCCGCTCCCACTTGCCGCTCATCGTTCGGAGCTTCGACAGCCTCGGGACATGGGTGGCGTAAGGCCAGCAAGAAAAAAGACGTCGGGTGTCTTTTTGAAAAGTGTTCGTTTATGCAAAAAGACACCCGACGTCTTTTCTCGAGGAGTCAGACAGATGGAATTTGGGACACGTACGATTCATGCAGGACAACCGTCAGAACCGAACACCGGGGCCATTGTGGCGCCGATTTTCCAGACGACCACGTATCAGCAACCAGGACCCGGTGAACATCTCGGGTTTGACTACACGCGCACATCGAATCCCACGAGGCAACGGCTCGAGGGCGTGCTGGCCGATCTTGAAGGGGGCACTCGTTGCGCGGTCTTCGGGTCGGGCCTCGCGGCCGAGAATGCCATCCTGCAGGCGTACCTGAAGCCGGGGGACACGATCGTCGTGCCGGTCGACGTGTATGGGGGCACGTTCAGGCTGCTCGACAAGGTGTTCGAGCCGCTCGGCGTTGTGGTGCGCCGGGTGGACTTCAGTGACCTCGCCGCCCTCGAACGTGCCGTCGCTGCGCGGCCGAAGATTGTCTGGCTCGAATCACCCACCAATCCGCGCCTGCTGGTGTACGACATCGCGGCCGTCGCGCGAATCGCCCATGCAGCCGGCGCGATCGTGGTGGTGGACAACACCTTCGCCACGCCGTACTTCCAGCAACCCTTGTCACTTGGTGCGGACCTTGTCATCCAGAGCGTGACGAAGTACCTGGCCGGGCATCTTGATGTGATCCAGGGCGCCGTCATCGCGAAGGACGCCGGCGTCTTCGAGCCTGTGAAGTTCCTGCAGAACGCACTCGGTGGAGTGCCGAGTCCGTTCGACTGCTGGCTCACGTTGCGTGGCGTCAAGACGCTGGAGCTGCGCATGGAGCGTCACGCGCAAAATGCCGCGGCCATTGCAGACGTGCTGACTGCGCATCCCAAGGTCAAACGCGTCTACTATCCGGGGCTCGCGAGTCATCCTGGGCATGAGATCGCGAAACGGCAGATGACCGGCTTTGGCGGCATGGTGTCGTTCGAGCTCGACGGCACGGTGGAGGACGCGTCCGCGTTTGTGTCGTCGCTCACGTACTTTGCGCTCGGTGAAAGCCTTGGCGGCGTTCGGTCACTGGTGTGCCTGCCGTGCAAGATGACCCATGCGTCGATTCCGGCTGAGACACGCGCCGAACTCGGCCTGTCAGACTCCCTGATTCGGCTGTCGCCTGGGGTGGAACACCCCAGGGACCTGGTGGCCGACCTGAAATCGAAGCTCGACGCGCTCGTCGAGGTCGCCGAGCTGGCCACGGTGCGCTGACCCCTGGACCCCTGGACCCCTGGACCCCGACAAGCAATTCTGGTGTCCAATACCGCATGCGCAAGTTGGGCGTCCTATTGCTGCTGGTGTCGGCCGGGTGCGCGTCGGCGCCCATCAAGAAGGCCGATGAGCTGAGTCTGGTCCAGGCCCAGACGCGTGTGCTTGAGGGTTGTTATCGATGCCTGATCGAAGCGCGAGACGTCTTCGAGCGTATCGCCGTCGGCAAGGCGCGGCCCCTGGTGGTCGCCCGGCTGTTCGAAACCTATGTGCTGATCGGCTTGCGCGAACGGGAACTGGCACTCGACAGCAGCCAGGCCTTCGGGAAGGCACGCGCGCTAGCCGCCGAGTTGCCACCGACGTACGTGGGCCTGCCATACGTGGATCTGGCAGAAATGATTCCGCCGGATCTTGGTGGCACACCCCGCACCGAACTGTCGCCGTTCATGCAGCGTGCCCCGGCATCGGCCAGGTTGAAAGAACTCAGAAGTGGGTTGACCGCCGGTGAGGCCAGCGCGCCCTTCCGCACGTACCTCTCGGCGAGCCTGGATTGTCTGGCGAACTTCGCGAACCGCCGCGACGCGATGAGCGACGAGGTTCCCGTCCCCGCGGGCACACCGCCGCTCGTGAAATACCGCATGGGCACCTGCCCGGTACCCCGGAACGCCGTGTTGGAAGAGTTGTTGACCGAAACGCCGACGTTCGTCGAGGCGGGCCTGTTCATCGGCCGCCGGCGGCCACAGGTCATCACCGCCGCCTGGGTGAAGCAGTCGCGCGAAGCGCTGGCCAATGCCTACGATGCGTTTCCCCGCTCGTCGTCTGTGACCTACGCAATGGGAGCGATGTACCAGATTGTCGGGGACTGCACCCGGGCCGTCAGGTTCTATGAAGACACCATCGCCCTGAAGGAACGGCATGAAGACGCTGCGCTGCAACGCGTCGTCTGCCTCGGACACGTGGGGCAGTTCGTTCCAGCCATTGAAGGCGCCACCCGCGTCATCGATCGCGGTTATTACAACCTGGCCGACGGCTACTACTGGCGCGCCTGGAACCACCATCGTCGCCTTGAGCTTGACCAGGCCCGCGCCGATATCGAGAAGGCGCGCTCGATGATGGTCAACGTGCAGGTGCTGACGCTGGGTGGAGTCATCAAGTACGACCAGAACGATCTGGTGCCGGCCGAACGCGACCTGAACGAAGCGCTGCGAATGGACCTGGGGCAATGCATCGCGCACTGGTACCTGGGCCTGGTCACGTTCAAGAAGGAAGCCTGGTCGGACGGAGCCGCGAGGTTCGGGGCAAGCGCGGCGTGTTATGAAAGTTCCGCCAACGACGCAGCCGCCCGGTTGGACGTCATGCGCAAGTCGGACTTCGAAGAGGAGTTCAAGGCCAGCCAGATCGCCGGGTTCGAGGCCGTCATCAAAGAGGACCGCGACCAGCAGTGGGCCGCGATTCTGAATGCGGCCAACGCGTTCGCCCGCGCCGGCCAGTCTGAAACGGCCCTCAAATGGATCGATCGCATTCCTGCCGATGCCGTCCTCGCGTCAAAAGCCGCTGAACTCCGCAAGCTCATCATTGGGAAGTTTGGGGGAAATTTTGATAGCCGGACGCAGCTACAATGACCTTCTATGTTGAAACCCGGCCTGTACGCGAAGTTTGAGACCACCCTCGGCAATTTCACCGTCGAGCTCTTTGAAGACAAAGTCCCGGCCACGGTCGGCATTTTTGCCGGACTGATCCAGGGCACCAAAGAGTGGAAACACCCCAAGACGGGGGAGACGCACAAGGACAAGCCCTACTACGACGGCATCGTCTTTCACCGCGTCATCGAAGGCTTCATGATTCAGGGCGGTGACCCGCTTGGCATGGGCTACGGAGGCCCCGGTTTCCAGTTCGCCGACGAGTTCCACCCCGACCTCCGCCACGATCAGGCCGGTGTGCTCTCGATGGCCAACGCCGGGCCCAACACCAACGGCAGCCAGTTCTTCATCACACTTGCGGCAACGCCACATCTCGATCGGCGTCACTCGGTGTTTGGCAAGGTTGTTGAAGGCCTCGACGTGATTCATGCGATCGGCCGCACAGCGACTGATGGCCAGGACAGGCCCCGCACCCCGATCGTGATGAACAAAGTCACAGTCGAAAGAATCTGAGATTCCGGAACCGGACATCTACGAAGATATTCGTTGACATCTACGAATACATTCGTATGATGTGGGCATGGCTCAACTCCGGGCGCGACCGACTGATGCGGAACTGGCGATCCTCCAGGTGCTGTGGGACCGCGGCCCTTCCACGGTCCGACAGGTCTTCGAGGCGCTGGCCGATGCGCGCGAGACCGGTTACACCACAACGCTGAAGCTCATGCAGATCATGGCCGAGAAGGGCCTGGTCTCTCGCGATGAGTCGGCACGCACACACATCTACGAAGCCAAAGCCTCGCGTGACCTGACGCAGCGGCGCCTCGTCAGTGACCTGCTTGACCGCGCGTTCGGCGGTTCTGCCGCCACACTCGTGATGCAGGCGCTCAGTTCGCACCCCACGTCTGCTGCGGAACTCAGGGACATCGAACGCCTCATCGCCGACTACAAGGGGAAGAAGCGATGAAAGACGCCCTGGCTCTCGCGCTGGTCCATTTCATCTGGCAGGGCGCGCTGCTCGGCATCACGGGTGGCCTCCTTATTCGCCTGGCGAAGACTCCCTCGATTCGGTACGCCATCGGCATAACAACGATGGTGGCGATGCTGGCGGCGCCGGCACTGACGTTCGTTGCTGTGACGACGGGTGAGCCGGTGATGGCAGACACCAGAACACGCTCCGCGGTCGCGCCGGCGCAAGAGCACAACACGGTCGCGGACCCAGGAGTTGCGATCACAACTGCGAGCGAGGTGCCCGCGCGCACGTTCCGTCTACCAACCACCTGGATTCTGGGTTTCTGGGGTCTGGGTGTGGCCGTGTTGTCGTTGCGGCTGATAGGCGGCTGGGCCGTGGCTCGCCGAATGGCCACGCAGACTCTGACGCCGGTTGGCGCCGAATTGCAACACCTGGCCGCGCAGGTGGCGTCGCGCCTGAACGTGCGCCGTGCGGTGCGCGTGTGCGTGTCGGCGTCGGTGGCGGTTCCGATCATGATCGGGTGGCTGCGTCCGGTCATCGTCCTGCCTGCGGCCGTTCTGGCCGCACTGCCGCTCGCGCAACTTGAAGCGCTGCTGGCGCACGAGTTCGCGCACATTCGGCGTCACGACTACCTCGTGAATCTCCTCCAGTCGGCCGTTGAAACGATCTGCTTTTATCACCCGGCTGTGTGGTGGATGTCGCGTGAGGTGCGCCGGCAGCGCGAACAGTGCTGCGACGACATCGCCGTGGGCGTGTGCGACCGCCTCACCTACGTGTCTGCACTCTCGGCGCTGGCATCGATGGCGCCGCCCCGGTTGGCGCTTGCCGCCACCGGAGGCTCTCTTCGCGACCGCGTTCGTCGTCTTGTTGAACCCACGTCTCACTCATCAGCCAAAGGAGGCTGGATGGCCATGTTCCCAATTCTCCTCGTTGTCTCGTTTGTTGCTCCCCAGGCCTGGGACGCTCAGGCTGTTCCACCCGTGACCGCGCCTCCGGTTGCCGTTGTTGAGCAGGCTCCCGTCGTCCCGGTCGCGCCGCCCACGGTGGCGCCAGTGGTTGTGCAGGCGCCCCGCCGGCCTTCGGTGCGTGTCGCGCCGACAGCGGTGCCTCCCGTTGGTGTTCAAAGCGAGCGACGCGTCGTCGCGCGCCAGCCCGTGGGTGTGGTGGCGCCAAGACCAACGCCAGTGATGAGGCGCAGCGTGCAGCCGGTGGGCGGGCAGGCGGGCGTGAGCACCCCGGGGCAGGCTAGCGATGCCAGACGACGTGAGCAGGTCAGCGATGCCAGACAACGTGAGATAGAAGCCAATCTCACCGAAGTGTCTCGACGTCTGCGGGAATTGCGGGCTGAGGGTGAGCGCACGGTCGCCGGCGCGGAACTCGCCTCGCTTGAACTCCGCCTGCGTCAGGAAGTGATGACTGTGGCCCGACAGAAGGAACTGGCCGACAAGGGACTTTCAACCAGGGATGCCGTTGCGGCAGCGGAACTGCGAGTGGAGGGGACGCGGCTGGAGGTTCAAGCAGCCAGGGCGCTTCACGATATCCACCAACGTGAGGTCGGGGTGTCGCGGGCGGGTGCGGACACCGAGCGCATGACCGTCGAACTCCGGGCCATGGCGACACTCGACCCGGATGCCATTGTGCAGGCTCAGGATCGCCTGACGATCGCGGTCGCGGGTGAGCCTGACCTGCCCACAGCGTTCACGGTGAGCGCCGACGGTGCCATCCGGTTTCCGTTTCTCGGCAGCATTCGAGTGCAGGGGTCCACGGCCAGTCAAGTTCAGTCGGTGATCCAGAAGTTGATCGCGGACAAGGGGCTCGCCCAGAATCCGTCGGTCACCGTCTCCGTGAGGCGCGCGCGGGGCCGCTAGCGTCTCCTGCGCACCAATCCAGGCGCTCCCCTCGTCCGTCTAACGGCTATGCTGACGAGGGGAGCGATGACGATGAGACTTCGGGTGGTCGCGGTGCTGGCCCTGATTGGGGCGGTGCCCACCTTCGGTCAGGTGGTGCCGCCGCCACAGGCCGGTCGCGATACGCAGGCCCAGGCCCAGGCGCCAGCCACTGCGTTGATCATGGGAACGGTGGTCACCGGCAGCGGTGGACAACCGGCCGATGGCGTGAGGCTCACGCTGTCAGGCGCCGAACTGCGCGGCACACGCTCTGCCTTGAGTGACGACAACGGCAAGTTTGCGTTCCTGGCACTGCCGCCAGGCACGTACACGCTTCGGGCGGCGAAGACGGGCTACGTCAGCGCCACGTTCGGCCAGAAGGCTCCAGGGCGTCCGGGCACGCCGATTGTGCTCGCCGTGGGACAGCAACTGAAGGACGTCTCGCTTGAGGTTCCAAAGGGCGGTGTCATCTCCGGCATCATCTACGACGAAAAAAGCCGACCGGCCGTCAGCACCACCGTTCGCGTGATGCAGTGGTCGATGCAGTCGGGAGAGCGGGTGTTGAATTCCGCGGGAACGTCGACCACCGATGATCGGGGCATGTACCGCGTATTCGGGTTGGCCCCTGGTGAGTACCTCGTGAACGCCGTTCCCCGCAACACCTCAACGACCATGGTGACGAGTGAGGACCTGCAGAGTCTGCAGCGGATGGAGGAACTGACCCGCATGGGACTGGCGTCTCCGGTCGACATCGAACGGTTGGCGCGCGACATGGCCACGCCGAACACCACCAACGACCCCGTTTCTGGATACGCCGCTGTCTACTATCCCGGCACTGCCCAGGCCGGCACCGCCCAGTCTGTGAAGATCGGCGTGAGTCAGGAGCTGCTCGGCATCGATTTCCAGTTGCAGCGGGTGCCCCTGTCCCGGGTGACCGGCCAGGTCACTGTGCCCAGCAACGTCAACGTGGCCAGCGTGCAGGTGCGCCTTGTTGACCGCACGTCGCCCACGCCGGGCCAGGCGCAGTTCTCGGCGCGGCCCGACCGCAATGGCACGTTCACAATCACGTCGGTGCCGCCTGGGCAATACGAGGTCAGCGCCACGGTGACTGTTCCAGTGGCGCGTCCGCCGGTGCCACCCGTGCCGCCGGGCGCTCAGTCGCTTCCACGGGAAGTGCAGATGCAGATGGACATGGACATGCAGATGTCCGGTGGCGGCCCCCGGCTGTGGGCGCTGGCCGAGGTCACGGTAGATGGCGGCTACTCGCCGAGTGTGGCGCTCTCACTGCAGGAGGGCATGACCGTGAGTGGTAGCGTGGCGTTTGACGGCACGGCGCCGTTGCCGCCACGCCTCAACCAGGTTCGTCTGACATTGTCGCCGCACGGCCTGGCGATGCAATCGAGCGGCGTGAGCACACTCAACGTCAGCGCTGACGCCAATGGACGGTTCACGCTCGCGGGCGTTGGGCCGGGGCAGTACCGCATTCGTGCGTCCAGTCTGGCGGGCTGGAGCTTGAAGTCCGTCATGGTCGATGGACGTGACACTCTCGACTTCTGGGTTGACGTGAAACCCGGAGAGAACGTCTCAAGCGTCGTCGCGACATTTGGTGACAAGGGCACCGATCTCAAGGGGATGTTGCAGAGCCAGACCGGACAGCCCACCGCCGACTTCACCGTGATCATTTTTCCGGCCGACAACCGGTACTGGGTGCCGCTCTCACGACGCGTACGTTCGGCACGGCCGTCCACCGACGGCAAATTCGGGTTCATGGGTCTTCCAGCCGGAGAGTATCGCCTGGCCGCGGTCACCGACGTGGAACCTGGTGCCTGGTACGATCCGGCGCTGCTGCAACAGTTGCAGCAGGCGTCGGTCTCGGTGCGCCTGATCGACGGGCAGCCCGTGATTCAGAATCTTCGGGTGAGCTCGGGTTCTTAACGTACGGAGGCCGGACCTTCAGGTCCGGCAATTTCGCCGGGTCTAAAGACCCGGCCTCCATCAGTGCAATCCCTTACGCCGGCAGCGTGGGGTGGCGGTCCTTCCACTCCGTCGCTTGTTCATACGCGTGCGCGATACGGCAGATGGTGGCTTCGTCGTAGAGCCGGCCGGTCACCATCAGCGGCTGCGGCAGGTTGTTGGCAAAGCCGCACTTGAGCGCGATTGCCGGATGGCCCGTCAGGTTCGTGGCCGCCAGCCCCGCGTTGTTCGATGAGATGAACGCGTCGTGTTTGTCCATGAACGTGTCCCACTCACGCATCAGGAGCGTACGGATCCGCTGTGCGCGCAGGTACTCCACGGCCGGCACGAAGCGCGCGGAGCGGAATGTCGCGCCCCACGTGCTGTTGCTGGCGGTCATCAGGTCTGTGCCGCGAGACCTGGTCAGGTCGTCAAATGCCGCGGCGGCTTCCACACTCAACACAAAGCCCAGTGCGTTGGCGGGATAGTCGGGCAGATCCACCGGTTCGAGTTTGGCGCCCAGTTTCTGAAGGGTGGCCATGGCGTCCTGGAGGTTCTTCAGTCGTTCGGCGGCCGCGGCCTGCTGCTGGGCCGCGTTCGCGCCGCCCCCTCGACCACCCCCACCGCCGGCGCCGCGCCCGGCGCCTCGTCCGGCAGCCGCTGCCTCGAAGTCGCTGCGCACATAGCCGATGCGGTACCCCGCCAGCGGTGCGTCCGCATTCCAGGTGAACGAGGCGTCCGCCACGCTCTCATCCCGGCCATCAGGACCGTAGATGGCATTCAACACCAGCACGCAGTCTTCGACGCTGCGGCACATGGGTCCGATCTTGTCCATGGTCCACGACAACTCCATCGCGCCGTAACGGCTCACGCGACCGTACGTCGGCCGAAGGCCTACGACGCCGTTGACGGACGTCGGCGAGATGATCGAGCCGCGGGTTTCGGTGCCGATGGAGAAGCCGACGCAACCGGCGGCGGTGGCTGATCCTGGCCCTGCCGACGACCCACTGGCGCCGCCCTGCGGATTCCAGGGATTGCGCGTGCGACCACCAAACCACTGGTCGCCCTGCGCCAGCGCGCCCATCGTGAGTTTTGCCACGAGCACCGCGCCCGCATCGCGCAGGCGCTCCACCACGGTGGCGTCATAGTCGGGCACCTGGTTCATGTAGGGTTCGGCACCAAAGGTGGTGGCGATGCCCTTGGTGGCCAACAGGTCCTTCGCTCCCCAGGGAATGCCGTGAAGCGGGCCCTTGTACTTGCCCGACGCGATAGCCTTGTCCGCTTCAGAGGCCTGCTGCAGGGCCAGTTCCTCGGTGATCGTGACGGCGAAGAGGAGCGTGGGCTGGTAGCGCTTCAGCCTCGCGAGGTACATCTGCGTCAACTCAGTGGACGACACCAGTTTGCGCTCGAGCAACGCGGCGAGTTTTGTGACCGGCCAGAAGGCCACATCCTCAAGGTTGGCTGGCCGCTTGATCGACCCCACCGCTGGTTTGGCGTAGCGCACGACCCGCCCAGGCGTGGCCGGCCCTTTGGGCTTTTCGCCGGGAAGGTATGGCCGAAAGGTCAGCGCCACTTCCGTGTCGTGCGGAATCTCGATCTGCCGCAACTGCTGATAGGTGGAGAGGTTGGCGTTCAGGCCGCGCGCGATCGCTTCCTCTTCAGCGGTGTGGAAATCGAGTCCGGTGATGGCCTCCGCACAATCCACCGTCTCACGTGAGATCGGTCCCACGGCGGCCTGCTGCGCAAACGTCTTTGTGGCCACGGCACC